>NZ_JBOBDO010000021.1:0-111300 GCF_050586665.1 Pseudomonas sp. ES4
CTCCCACAAAGGAAAGCAAAAGGCCGCTTGGCGGTTATGCCAAGCGGCCTTGAGAAGTGCTGACCAGACGCGTCAGCTCAAATCATTTAGTCCAATCTGCAACGCGTTCCGGGTGCTTGGCGACCCAATCCTTGGCGGCGGCTTCAGGTTTGGCACCATCCTGAATGGCCAACATGACTTCGCCGATTTCGTCTTTCGACGCCCACTGGAAGTTCTTCAGGAACTTGGCAACTTCCGGAGCCTTGGTTGCCAGTTCTTTGCTGCCGATGTTGTTTACAGTTTCTGCCGCGCCATAAACGCCTTTCGGGTCGTCCAGGAAGCGCAGTTTCCACTTGGCGAACATCCAGTGCGGCACCCAACCGGTGACAGCAATGGATTCGTTTTTCTTCTCGGCACGGGTCAGCTCGGCAATCATGCCGGCGCCGGAACTGGCCTTGAGTTGGTAACCGGTGAGATCGTAGTCCTTGATGGCCTGTTCGGACTTGATCATTACGCCCGAACCGGCGTCGATGCCGACGATGCGATTTTTGAAGCTGTCGTCGGTTTTCAGATCGGCAATACTTTTGGCTTTGACGTACTCCGGCACGATCAGGCCAATTCTTGCGTCCTTGAAGTTCGGACCGTAATCGACGACCTGGTCCTTGTTCTTGGTCCAGTATTCACCATGAGTCACAGGCAGCCACGCAGACATCATGGCATCGAGTTTGCCAGTGGCTACACCCTGCCACATGATCCCGGTGGCAACTGCTTGCAGTTTCACGTCATAACCAAGTTTCTGCCGGATCACTTCAGCAGCCACGTTGGTCGTGGCAACACTGTCCGACCAGCCGTCGACATAACCGATAGTCACTGCCTTGCCTTCGGCGCTGGCCAAAGTAGAGCTGATCGCCAGCACCAAAGCGGCACCTGCGCCCAAGAGTCGTCGCATCTTCATCGTTACTTCCCCGAAAGTGCTGCGCTCGACGGATGCCGAGTCGCGTCAACGTATTGTTATAGTGCACAGCGCGCCCATCACGCCCACCGCAAACTCATCCGAACATCAGCGCGATTTATCTATGAGAGCACTGACGCGTCGATAATCAACCTCAGGACAATGACGACCTTCTCTGCCAGCGACCTCAAGGCATCGAGAAACGACATCAGAACGCCATTAATCTAGACCACCGAAAGTCCGCCCGCCAATCCGCCCAAACTTTGCATGTCAAAAGTATGCAGGCCACCAGCCATGCCGCAAATGAAGGTAACATGCGCGGCTTTGCTCCCAGACGGCCTGACCATGCCCGCGACATCCCGCTTTCCTTTTTTTGCTTATCTATTCGCCTGCCTGCTGGGGCTTTTTGCCCTGGGTGGTTTCTGGTATGGCCTCGGTAAACCGGTGGTGCTGCCAGACGTGGCCAGTGCGACGCACAAGCTGCAATGCGCCTCCTACACCCCGTTCGACAAGGACCAATCGCCGTTCGATCAACCGTTCAAGCTGCGCCCCGAGCGCATGGACGCCGACCTCGCACTGCTGGCCAAAAGCTTCGAGTGCATCCGCACTTATTCCATGACCGGCCTCGAGGCCCTGCCCGACCTGGCGCGCAAGCACGGGCTGAAGCTGATGATCGGCGCCTGGGTCAACAGCAACGCGGTGGACACCGCCAAGGAAGTCGACCTGCTGATCGCCTCGGCCAACGCCAACGCGGACGTGGTGACCTCGGTGATCGTCGGCAATGAAACCCTGTTGCGCAAGGAAGTCACGGGCGCGCAACTGGTCAAGCTCATCAGTAAAGTCAAAAGCCAGGTCAAGCAACCCGTCACTTACGCGGACGTCTGGGAGTTCTGGCTCAAGCACCCGGAAATCGCCCCGGCGGTGGATTTCCTGACTATCCATTTGTTGCCGTACTGGGAAGATGCCCCTTCGAATATCGACGCGGCCCTGCAGCATGTGGCCGAAGTACGTCAGGTGTTTGGCAACAAGTTCGCCCCCAAGGACGTGATGATTGGTGAAACCGGCTGGCCCAGCGAAGGCCGTCAGCGTGAAACCGCCCTGCCGAGCCGGGTCAATGAAGCCAGGTTCATTCGTGCTTTTGTCATCATGGCGGAGCAGCAAGGCTGGCATTACAACCTGATCGAAGCCTTCGACCAGCCATGGAAACGCGCCAGCGAAGGTGCGGTCGGTGGTTACTGGGGGCTGTTCGATGCCGATCGCCAGGACAAGGGCGTGCTTGCCGGTCCGGTGTCGAACGTACCTTACTGGTCGCAGTGGCTGGCGGTGGGTGGTTTGATTTTCCTTGGCACGTTGATCCTCGGCGGCCGTGTACGCAGCACTCGCGCCGCGCTGGTTCTACCGCTGCTCGGTGCGCTGGCCGCTTGCTCGATTGGCGCCTGGGGTGACCTGGCCCGTATCACCACGCGGTTTACCAGTGAATGGTTGTGGGTCGCTTTGCTGACGGCGTTGAATGTGTTGGTGCTGGCCCATGCGGCCCTGACCCTGAGCCCTCGGGCCGGTTGGCGCGGACGGACGTTCAATGCGCTGGAACGTCGGGCGGGCTGGTTGCTCGCGGTGGCCGGGTTTGCCGCTGCAGTGACCATGCTGGAGCTGGTGTTCGATCCGCGCTATCGCAGCTTCCCGAGCGTCGCGTTCATCCTGCCGGCGCTGGTTTATCTGTGCCGCCCGGTCAGTGTGCCGCGTCGTGAGATTGCCCTGCTGACCTTCATCATCGGTGCCGGCATTGCGCCGCAGCTTTACCGTGAAGGCTTGCAGAACCAGCAGGCCTGGGGTTGGGCGCTGGTGAGTGTATTGATGGTTGCAGCGTTGTGGCGCAGTTTGCGGGTTCGCAAGGGGTAATCCTCTGCGCAGCTACTGGCCTCATCGCGAGCAAGCTCGCTCCCACAGGGTTCTTCAGCGAATACAGAATTTGTGTACGACAAAGATCCCTGTGGGAGCGAGCTTGCTCGCGATGGCTGACTGTCAGACGCTGCGGGAAGCCCGGACCAGACGCAATCCAGCAAGCACCACCGCAAAAACAGCCAACGTCGTGTTGTACAACGCCAACGCCGGCAACCCGAACACCAGCGCCAGCACCGCCAACCACCACCCTGCCCGGCCCGGCAGCACAAACCCGATAACGGCTGCCGCCAATGCCGCGAAGCCCAATACCTTGAAGTGAATCATCAAGCCCAGGCTCGAACGAACCTGGCATTCCCAGCGGCTCGCTTCGTCCACGCAGATGCCGACCCATTGAGCATCCTCCATGAAGCCATACCGCGCGCCATAACTGGCGGCCAGCCATAACGGCAGGAGAACGAGCAGCAGAATCACAGGCAGACGGCGGGACATGAAGCACTCCAATCAACGAAATCGGCGGCCAGCTTAATCTCCCGCCAGCGCTAAGCAAGCGCATGTGACAGATAATTGGTCACGGAATCACTGCAAAGTGTATCGTCCAGCTACTATTACCCCGAAATTAGGCCTGATTGGTGCCGACTCATGGCACTTTGGCGCAAACCCCGTGGTCATAGCCTGCGAACTTCATTCGGCACCTTTCTCTAAGGGATCTAGTCATGCTCCGTTCCTTGCGCTTCGCCGCCTTGTTTGGCGGCCTTATTTTGAGTGCGTCCGCACTGGCGGTGGACATCGACGCCGCCAGTTATGGCTACCCCTTGACCAACCCGTTCGAGGCGACCATCGCAACGACACCGCCGGACCTTCGTCCGGAGTTGCCGCTGGACGACGACATCGATCAGCAAACCCGTAGCGTCAGGTTGCGCCCGGAGCGTGAATTCGATTTGCCGGACAACTTCTGGCCAGTGAAGAAACTCACCTACCGCATCGCCACCCAGGATAAAGCCGCTCCGCTGATTTTCCTGATCGCCGGCACCGGCGCGCGCTATGACAGCACCCATAACGAATACCTGAAGAAGCTCTACTACAAGGCCGGCTACCACGTGGTGCAACTGTCGTCGCCCACCAGCTTCGACTTCATGAGCGCCGCCTCACGCTTTGCCACACCCGGTATCACCAAGGAAGATGCCGAAGACATGTATCGGGTGATGCAGGCCGTGCGGGCACAAAACCCGAATGTCGACGTTACCGATTACTACCTGACCGGCTACAGCCTGGGCGCACTGGACGCAGCGTTCGTCGCGCATCTGGATGAAACCCGTCGCAGCTTCAACTTCAAGAAAGTCTTGCTGCTCAACCCGCCGGTCAACCTCTACACCTCGATCACCAACCTGGACAAGCTGGTCCAGACCGAGGTCAAGGGCATCAACAACAGCACCACGTTCTATGAGCTGGTGTTGGACAAACTGACCCGCTACTTCCAGCAGAAAGGCTACATCGACCTCAACGATGCGCTGCTCTACGACTTCCAGCAGTCCAAGCAGCACCTGAGCAACGAACAGATGGCCATGCTGATCGGCACTTCGTTCCGCTTCTCGGCAGCCGACATTGCCTTCACCTCGGACCTGATCAACCGTCGCGGCCTGATCATTCCACAGAAATTCCCGATCACCGAAGGCACTACCCTCACGCCGTTCCTCAAGCGCGCGCTGCAGTGCGACTTCGATTGCTACATCACCGAGCAAGTCATCCCTATGTGGCGCGCCCGTACCGACGGCGGGAGCCTGCTGCAATTGATCGATCAGGTCAGTTTGTATGCACTCAAGGATTACCTGCGCGACAGCCCGAAAATCGCCGTCATGCACAACGCCGACGACGTGATTCTCGGCCCTGGCGACCTGGGTTTCCTGCGCAAGACCTTTGGTGATCGCTTGACCGTTTACCCACTGGGCGGCCATTGCGGCAACCTTAATTACCGCGTCAACAGCGACGCCATGCTGGAGTTTTTCCGTGGCTAAATACCTCCTGCTTATCGCAGCGCTACTCTGCGCAGGCGTCGCCAATGCCGACAACAGCAAAGCCAACGCACCGGTTGTGATTGACAGTGATGGCTTCAAGGAGCCGCTGAGCAAACTCAAATTCAACCCGGGACTGGATCAACGCGAGTTCGAACGCTCCACGCTTAACGCACTGAACGTCTACGACCCGTTGGAAGAGTGGAACCGCCGCGTCTACCACTTCAACTACCGCTTCGACCAATGGGTGTTCCTGCCAGTGGTCGACGGCTATCGCTACATCACGCCGAGTTTCCTGCGCACTGGCGTGAGCAACTTCTTCAATAACATTGGTGACGTGCCGAACCTGTTGAACAGCTTGCTGCAGTTCAAGGGGCAGCGTTCGATGGAAACCACCGCGCGCCTGCTGCTCAACACCACCGTCGGCATCGCCGGCCTGTGGGACCCGGCCACGGCCATGGGGCTGCCGCGCCAGAACGAAGACTTCGGCCAGACGCTGGGCTTCTACGGTGTACCGGGCGGCGCCTACTTCGTGTTGCCAATCCTCGGCCCATCGAACATCCGCGACACTGGCGGCCTGGTGGCGGACTTCAGCGCAGAATCGGCAATCAACTTCCTGAACGTCGCCGAGGTCAGCTCCAACCATCCTGAAGTCTTGATCTTGCGTTCCATCGACAAGCGCTATCAGACCGGCTTCCGCTATGGCCAACTGAACTCGCCGTTCGAGTACGAGAAAGTGCGCTACGTGTACACCGAGTCGCGCAAGTTGCAGATCGCCGAGTAATTCATCGGCAACAAAAAAGGCCATTCGATGCGAATCGAATGGCCTGATCGTTCCCACGCTCTGCGTGGGAATGCAGCCCGTGACGCTCTGCGTCACACCTGGAAGCGGACGCAGAGCGTCCAATTGAGGCATTCCCACGCAGAGCGTGGGAACAATCAAACACCCACAGGTTTAGCCTTTCACTGCTTTCCAGATTTTGCTCGCGGCCATGACGCCCACCAACACCACCGCCCCCGCCACAATCCCCGCCACCGCATTCAGCAATGTCGGCACGATAAACCCGGCACCGCCCGCCCCTGCGCTGACGCTCTCAATCCAGTGATGAACCACCGGCACGCCGTGGGTGAGAATCCCGCCACCCACCAGGAACATCGCCGCCGTGCCGATCACCGACAGGCTTTTCATCATGTATGGCGCAGCACGCAGAATCCCGGCGCCGATGCTTTTGGCCATCTGACCAGGCTTCTGGGTCAGCCACAAACCGAGGTCGTCGAGTTTGACGATGCCCGCCACCAGGCCATACACGCCGATGGTCATGACGATGGCGATGCCCGACAGCACGATGACTTGCTGGGTCAGCGAAGCATCCGCCACGGTACCCAGAGTGATCGCGATGATTTCCGCCGACAGAATGAAGTCCGTACGGATGGCCCCCTTGATCTTGTCTTTCTCGAACGCCACCAGATCGACCGCCGGATCAGCCACGGCTTCGACCAGCTCAGCATGTTCGGCCTGATCTTCAGCCTTGCTGTGCAGGAATTTGTGCGCCAGTTTTTCGAAACCTTCGAAACACAGGTAGGCGCCACCGACCATCAACAGCGGCGTGACCAGCCACGGAATGAACGCACTGATGGCCAAGGCCGAGGGCACCAGGATCAGCTTGTTCAGAAACGAGCCCTTGGCCACCGCCCATACCACCGGGATTTCCCGCTCGGCGCGCACGCCGGAAACCTGCTGGGCATTGAGCGCCAGATCGTCACCGAGCACGCCGGCAGTCTTCTTGGCGGCCATTTTGGTCATCAATGCCACGTCGTCGAGTACCGCGGCAATGTCGTCGATCAGCAACAGCAAACTGCTTCCTGCCATGAATCAGGTTTCCTTCGAATAGTGAATGCTGCGCAGCATAGCGCGGCCGAACGTGCTGCGGGGCATTCTTGAGCGCCGCGCGAGGCCGGTGCTACCATGCGCAACCGCCAGCACAGGCAAGGAACCACCTGGTTTATGAGCACTATCCGCGAGCGCAACAAAGAACTGATCCTGCGTGCCGCCAGTGAAGAATTTGCCGACAAGGGCTTCGCTGCGACCAAAACCAGTGACATCGCAGCCAAGGCGGGATTGCCCAAGCCAAACGTCTACTACTACTTCAAATCCAAGGAAAACCTCTACCGCGAGGTCCTTCAAAGCATCATCGAACCGATTCTGCAGGCCTCGACACCGTTCAACGCCGACGGCGTGCCCAGCGAAGTGCTGAGCGGCTACATCCGTTCGAAAATCCGCATCTCCCGCGACCTGCCCTTCGCCTCCAAGGTGTTCGCCAGCGAAATCATGCACGGTGCCCCGCACCTGAGCGCTGATCTGGTTGAACGGCTCAACGGCCAGGCCAAGCACAACATCGACTGCATCCAGACCTGGATCGACCGCGGCCAGATTGCCCCGATCGACCCCAACCACCTGATGTTCAGCATCTGGGCCGCTACCCAGACCTATGCCGATTTTGATTGGCAGATTTCCGCAGTGACCGGTAAAGCGAAGCTGGATGAGGCGGATTACGAGGCGGCGGCGCAGACGATTATCCGGTTGGTGCTCAAGGGGTGTGAGCCGGACCGGTAGACCGCGGCGCACCCTTCGCGAGCAAGCCCACTCCCACACGATCTGTGGTGACACAAAAGGTGTGAGCCCTCTCGAAACCTGTGGGAGCGGCGGTGCGGCGATCCGACTTGCCCGCGATGGCGGCGACTCGGAGTTTGATCAAAGCCAAATAGCATCCCACAGCGGATAGTCGCCCAGGTGTTCTACGAGCCCTGCCCGCAATGGGTTGGCTACAACGTACCGTGCCATCTTCACCATGTCTTCCTCTCGCCTCAATGCCCGATCGTGATAGCCCTGCTGCCAGAGTGGCCCATTTCTATTACTGGAAAGGTTCACCTCTCGAGTACTCAATGACTTGGTTTGGCGCATCAGTTTGCTGAGCGAACATTTTTCCAATTCGACCAGCCAGTGGAAGTGATCAGGCATAACTACCCAAGCCAGTGAATTCACTAACCCCAGATGTTGTGCTTGGCGAAATTGATGAACGACCAGTCTGCCCAAAGCAAAATCCTTAAAAACCGGTTCACGATCAAGTGTATTGGTGGTCAGCAAATAAACTCGATTGGGCTCGGCATAGCGGCCCGTTCGTAAGCGATGTGAAGCGGGTAAATCAGGCATTCCATTACCTCTCTCATGATTGGTTCATGAAAGGCTAGACCTGGAAATGCCGGGTGGTGATGCAGACTTTTAGCTGGATGTGTCTGGTAGATAGCTATCGCGGGCAAGCCCGCTCCCACAGGGCTGTTGGTGTACACAAAATATGTGAACGCCGTCGATCCTTGTGGGAGCGGGCTTGCCCGCGATAGCAATGGGTCAGGCACTACAAAATCAAGCAGTCACCCCCGCATCCGCCCGCAACCCCGCCGCCTCGATCGCAGTGATCGCACATTGCTCATCAACATCCGAAAGATCCCCGCTGATACCGACAGCCCCCAGCACGTTCCCGTCCTGATCCCGAATCAACACCCCACCCGGTGCCGGCACCACACTGCCCTGCCCCAGACTGTTCAAAGCGGCGATAAACGCCGGGCGTTGTTGTGCGTCCAGTGCCAGCAGGCGTGAGCCTTTACCCAGGGCAATGGCGCCCCAGGCTTTGCCGATGGCGATCTGCGGGCGCAGCAGGCTGGCGCCGTCTTCACGCTGCAGGGTGACCAAGTGTCCACCCGCATCCAGTACCGCGATGGTCAATGGAGCCGCCGAGATTGCACGCCCTGCGGAAATAGCCTGATTGGCCAGGTTGACTGCGACTTTCAAGGTTAAAGCGCTCATGGTGCCGTCCTCATTTTGTTATAGGGAAAGCTGCTGGACTGCGTTTTGTTCGACAGTCCGATGCAACAAATAGAACACAATGAGTTATTTTTTTGTATACAATAATTCTCGAAAAACGCCACATGCGACGAAAAGCCACAGTAGATTGGGCTTCCGACGAATGAAACGGCCGCTTGAGAAAATGGATTGACCTGCGCCGTCCGCCGTGAATACACTCTGCGCAAAGCCACTTGTATACAATTACAAAACGTAAGAGGCACCAAAACCATGAGCAAAATGAGAGCAATCGAAGCCGCCGTTCTGGTGATGCGCCGTGAAGGGGTTGATACCGCTTTTGGCATCCCGGGCGCCGCGATCAACCCGCTGTACTCCGCCTTGCAGAAGGTCGGTGGCATCGATCACGTCCTCGCTCGCCACGTTGAAGGCGCCTCGCACATGGCCGAGGGCTACACCCGCACCAAGGCCGGCAACATCGGCGTGTGCATCGGCACTTCGGGACCTGCCGGTACCGACATGGTCACCGGGCTCTACAGTGCCTCGGCCGACTCGATCCCGATTCTTTGCATTACCGGCCAGGCTCCCCGCGCTCGGATGCACAAGGAAGACTTCCAGGCCGTCGACATTACCTCGATCGTCAAGCCAGTGACCAAATGGGCAACCACCGTCATGGAACCGGGCCAGGTGCCTTACGCGTTCCAGAAAGCCTTCTACGAAATGCGCTCCGGCCGTCCAGGCCCGGTGCTGATCGATCTGCCGTTCGACGTGCAGATGGCTGAAATCGAATTCGACATCGACGCCTATGAACCACTGCCGCTGGCCAAGCCAACCGCTAACCGCGTGCAAATCGAGAAGGCCCTGGCCATGCTCGATCAGGCCGAGCGTCCGTTGCTGGTGGCCGGCGGCGGCATCATCAACGCCGACGCCAGCGAATTGCTGGTGGAATTTGCCGAGCTGACCGGTATTCCGGTGGTTCCGACCCTGATGGGCTGGGGCACCATTCCAGACGATCACCCGTTGATGGTCGGCATGGTCGGCCTGCAAACCTCGCACCGCTACGGCAACGCGACGATGCTCAAATCCGACCTGGTACTGGGTGTCGGTAACCGCTGGGCCAACCGTCACACCGGTTCGATCGACGTTTACACCGAAGGCCGCAAGTTCATCCACGTTGACATCGAACCGACCCAGATCGGCCGCGTGTTCACCCCGGACCTGGGCATCGTTTCCGATGCCGCTGCCGCCCTGACCGTGTTCATCGAAGTCGCTCGCGAATGGCAAGCCGCCGGCAAACTGAAAAACCGCAGTGGCTGGCTGCAAGACTGCCAGCAGCGCAAGTCCAGCCTGCAGCGCAAGACTCACTTCGACAACGTGCCGGTCAAGCCGCAACGCGTTTACGAAGAGATGAACCAGGTGTTCGGCAAGGACACGTGCTACGTCAGCACCATCGGTCTGTCGCAGATTGCCGGCGCTCAGTTCCTGCACGTTTACAAACCGCGTCACTGGATCAACTGTGGTCAGGCCGGTCCGTTGGGCTGGACCATTCCGGCAGCGCTGGGTGTGGTCAAGGCCGATCCGACCCGTAAAGTTGTGGCGCTGTCGGGCGACTATGACTTCCAGTTCATGATCGAAGAACTGGCGGTGGGCGCGCAGTTCAAACTGCCGTACATCCACGTGGTGGTGAACAACTCGTACCTGGGGCTGATTCGTCAGGCTCAGCGCGGTTTCGACATGGACTACTGCGTGCAGCTGTCTTTCGACAACTTGAACGCTCCGGAACTCAACGGTTACGGTGTCGACCACGTCGCGGTCGCCGAAGGCCTGGGCTGCAAGGCGCTGCGTGTATTCGAACCGAGCCAGATCCAGCCTGCCCTGCGCAGGGCTCAGGAGCTGATCGAAGAGTTCAAGGTGCCGGTGATCGTTGAGATTATTCTGGAACGTGTGACCAACATTTCCATGGGCACCGAGATCAACGCCGTCAACGAATTCGAAGACCTGGCGCTGGTCGGCAACGATGCGCCAACGGCGATTTCGTTGCTTGATTAAGTTGACCTGATACCTGTAGCAGCTGCCGAGGTACGAGGCTGCGTTGCGTGTCCGCAGGACCGCTCGGGGGCCGCTTCGCAGCCCAACGCAGCCTCGTACCTCGGCAGCTGCTACAGGCACCTATTTTTACGGGAGACCACCATGCCGCGTTTCGCAGCCAACTTGTCCATGCTGTTCACCGAGCAGGATTTTCTTGCCCGTTTTGAAGCTGCCGCCAAGGCCGGCTTCAATGGTGTCGAATACCTGTTCCCTTACGATTTCAGCTCCGCCGAGATCAAAGCCAAGCTCGATGCCAATGGCTTGACCCAGGTGCTGTTCAACCTGCCGGCCGGTGACTGGGCCAAGGGCGAACGCGGTATCGCGTGCCTGCCGGACCGGGTTGAAGAGTTCCGCGCTGGTGTCGATCTGGCGATTGCCTACGCGAAAGTGTTGGGCAACACCCAGGTCAACTGCCTGGCCGGTATTCGTCCACAAGGCGTCGACGATGCCATCGTGGAAAAAACTTTCGTCGCCAACCTCAAGTACGCCGCCGACAAGCTGCAAGCGGCGGGCATCAAACTGGTGATGGAGGCGATCAACACGCGCGACATCCCGGGTTTCTACCTCAACAACACGGCGCAAGCCCTGTCGATTCGCGAACAGGTCGGCAGCGCCAACCTGTTTCTGCAATACGACATCTACCACATGCAAATCATGGAGGGCGACCTGGCCCGCACCATGGCTGCGCACCTGGGCGAGATCAACCACATCCAGTTGGCCGATAACCCAGGGCGCAACGAACCGGGCACCGGTGAGATCAACTACCGCTTCCTGTTCGAACACCTGGACCGCATCGGTTATCAGGGTTGGGTTGGCTGCGAATATAAGCCGCTGACCACCACTGAAGCGGGTCTGGGCTGGTTGAAAACCCATAACGCGATTTGAAGTTGAAACAGAACCATTGTGGCGAGGGAGCTTGCTCCCGCTCGGCTGCGAAGCAGTCGTAAACCCGCGAGCAGTTCTACCTGACACACCGCAGTGGCTGTTTTGTGGTCGCTTCGCAACCCAGCGGGAGCAAGCTCCCTCGCCACAGGATGTGTCTACCTCAGCCACGCGCACATTATTTAGCTACACAAAAACAAGAGGACTTTCTCATGGCTAAAATCGGATTTATCGGCACCGGCATCATGGGCCACCCAATGGCATTGAACCTGCAGAAAGCCGGTCACAGCCTGTTCCTGTCGGCGCACCACGACGCTGCACCAGCTGACCTGATTGCCGGTGGCGCCGTCGCCCTGGCGAACCCGAAAGAAGTCGCGCAAGAAGCCGAATTCATCATCGTCATGGTGCCGGATACCCCGCAGGTCGATGACGTGCTGTTCCGCGCCGACGGTGTTGCGGCCGGTGTTGGCAAGGGCAAGGTCGTGATCGACATGAGCTCGATCTCGCCGACGGCCACCAAAGCCTTCGCCGCCAAAATCAATGAAAAAGGCGCTCAGTACCTCGACGCGCCGGTGTCCGGCGGTGAAGTCGGCGCCAAGGCCGCGACGCTGAGCATCATGGTCGGCGGTGAGGCCGATGCCTTCGAACGCGTTCTGCCACTGTTCCAGGCGATGGGCAAGAACATCACCCTGGTCGGCGGCAACGGTGACGGTCAAACCGCCAAAGTGGCGAACCAGATCATCGTGGCGCTGAACATCCAGGCCGTGGCCGAAGCGCTGCTGTTTGCATCGAAAAACGGTGCTGATCCAGCCAAGGTCCGTGAAGCGCTGATGGGCGGCTTCGCCTCCTCGAAGATTCTTGAAGTGCACGGCGAGCGCATGATCAAAGGCACTTTCGACCCAGGCTTCCGCATCAGCCTGCACCAGAAGGACCTGAACCTGGCCCTGGCCGGCGCACGCGAACTGGGCATCAACCTGCCGAACACCGCCAACACCCAACAAGTGTTCAGCACCTGCGCGGCCATCGGTGGCAGCAACTGGGACCACTCGGCGCTGATCAAGGGCCTGGAACACATGGCGAATTTCTCGATTCGCGATAAGTAAAACCTGCACGAAACCCTGTGGGAGCAGGCCTGTGGCGAGGGGGCTTGCCCCCGTTTGAGTGCGTAGCACTCACAAGATCTTTGGTGCATCAGAGATTATGGGGCTGCTTCGCAACCCAACGGGGGCAAGCCCCCTCGCCACAGGTCCGCTCCCACAGGGAACCGAGTCGCCCTCCAAATAACAAGAAATCCGGGAGCCCGCCATGTCGGTCAATCCGCAACAATTCCTGCGCGAGCTGTTTGCCACAGCCATCGACGCGGCCCATCCGCAGCAAGTCCTCGAAGCCCATTTGCCCAAAGACCGCAGCGGTCGGGTGATCGTCATCGGCGCTGGCAAAGCCGCCGCGGCCATGGCTCAAGTGGTGGAGCGTTGCTGGCAGGGTGAAGTATCGGGTCTAGTGGTGACGCGTTACGGTCACGGCGCTCCGTGTGAAAAAATCGAAGTGGTCGAAGCCGCTCACCCGGTGCCTGACGCTGCCGGTCTGGCGGTGGCCAAACGCGTGTTGGAACTGGTCAGCAACCTGACTGAAGACGACCGTGTGATCTTCCTGCTCTCGGGCGGCGGCTCTGCCCTGCTGGCGTTGCCCGCAGCCGGTATCACCCTCGCCGACAAGCAGTCGATCAACAAAGCCCTGCTCAAATCCGGCGCCACCATCGGCGAGATGAATTGCGTGCGCAAGCACCTCTCGGCGATCAAGGGCGGCCGCCTCGGTAAAGCCTGCTGGCCTGCCACTGTTTATACCTATGCGATTTCCGATGTACCGGGCGACCTCGCCACGGTCATCGCCTCCGGCCCCACCGTGGCCGATCCGAGCACTTCCGGCGAAGCCCTGGCGATCCTCAAGCGTTACGCCATTGAAGTCCCGGCCTCGGTGCGCAACTGGCTGCAGAGCCCGGAGTCAGAGACGGTCAAACCCGGCGACCCGAGCCTGGCGCGCAGTCACTTCCAACTGATCGCCCGTCCGCAGCAGTCGCTTGAAGCCGCTGCGGTGAAAGCACGGCAGGCCGGTTTCAGCCCGCTGATACTCGGCGACCTGGAAGGCGAATCCCGCGAAGTGGCCAAGGTTCACGCCGGCATCGCCCGTCAGGTTGTGCTGCACGGTCAGCCATTGGCGGCGCCCTGCGTGATCCTCTCGGGCGGTGAAACCACGGTCACCGTACGCGGCAATGGCCGTGGCGGACGCAACGCCGAATTCCTGCTCAGCCTGACCGACAGCCTCAAAGGCCTGCCCGGCGTCTACGCGCTGGCCGGCGACACCGATGGCATCGATGGCTCCGAAGACAACGCCGGCGCAATCATGACCCCGGACAGCTACGCCCGCGCCGCCGCCCTCGGCCTGAGCGCCAGCGACGAGTTGGACAACAACAATGGCTACGGCTATTTCGAGGCGCTGGAAGCGCTGATCGTCACTGAACCGACCCGCACCAACGTCAACGACTTCCGTGCCATCCTGATTCTCGAGAGCCCTAAAAATGACGCCTGACAAGAAGGTTAAAATCCTCGCCACCCTCGGTCCTGCCACTCACGGGATCGACGACATCCGTGAGCTGGTGCAGGCCGGGGTCAACATCTTTCGCCTGAACTTCAGCCACGGCGATCACGCCGACCACGCTCAGCGCTATCAGTGGATTCGTGAAGTCGAGCGCCAGCTGAATTATCCGCTGGGCATTCTGATGGACCTGCAAGGTCCGAAACTGCGGGTTGGCAAATTCGCCGAGGGCAAGGTGCAATTGCATCGCGGTCAGGCGCTGCGTCTGGACCTGGACCCGACGCCGGGGGATGAGCGCCGGGTCAACTTGCCTCACCCGGAAATCATCGCGGCGCTCGAACCGGGCATGGACCTGCTGCTGGACGACGGCAAGCTGCGTCTTCGCGTGGTGACCAAGTACTCCGACGCCATCGACACCACGGTGCTGAATGGCGGCGAGCTGTCGGATCGCAAAGGCGTGAACGTGCCGCAAGCGGTGCTGGACCTGAGCCCGCTGACCGCCAAGGACCGTCGCGATCTGAGCTTCGGCCTGGAGCTGGGTGTGGACTGGGTGGCGCTGTCGTTTGTGCAGCGCCCGCAAGACATCCGCGAGGCGCGCGAACTGATCGGCGACAAAGCGTTTTTGATGGCCAAGATCGAGAAGCCTTCGGCCGTGACGCAACTGCGCGAGATCGCCGAATTGAGCGATGCGATCATGGTTGCTCGCGGTGACCTGGGCGTGGAAGTGCCGGCCGAAAGCGTGCCGCAGATTCAGAAAAACATCATCAGCATCTGCCGTCAGCTCGGCAAACCGGTGGTGGTGGCGACGCAGATGCTCGAGTCGATGCGCTTCTCCCCTGCCCCGACCCGTGCCGAGGTGACCGATGTTGCCAACGCCGTGGCCGAAGGTGCGGATGCGGTGATGCTGTCGGCGGAAACCGCGTCCGGTGAGTACCCGCTGGAAGCCGTGCAGATGATGAGCAAGATCATTCGTCAGGTAGAAAATGGTCCGGACTATCAGGCGCAACTGGACGTCAGCCGGCCCAAGGCTGAGGCGACGGTTTCCGATGCGATCAGCTGCGCGATTCGCCGCATCAGCAATGTGCTGCCGGTGGCGGTACTGGTGAATTACAGCGAATCCGGCACCTCGAGTTTGCGGGCGGCGCGGGAGCGGCCAACGGTGCCGATCCTCAACCTGACGCCCAACCTGCAAACCGCTCGCCGGTTGACGGTGGCCTGGGGCGTGCATTCGGTGGTCAATGATCGGCTGCGGCAGGTGGATGAGGTGTGCTCGACGGCGCTGGAGATTGCCCAGGCGCAAGGCATGGCCAAGCGTGGCGACACCTTGTTGATCACCGCGGGTGTGCCGTTTGGGCAGCCGGGGTCGACTAACTCCTTGCGTATCGAGACGTTGATCTAGAGCGCCCATACCGGCCTCATCGCCAGCAGGCTGGCTCCCACATTGGTTTTGTGCCGATCACGGAATCAATACTGAACTGAGATTCAGTGTGGGAGCCAGCCTGCTGGCGATGCGGGCGACTCGGTTTCACTGTCTTTCAGAACTGCCATGCCTGCCAACCACTTCAACACCCACTGCCCCGATTGGGCGACTGCCCTGCTCAACGGTTTCAGTCAGATCTTCCTCCAGCGCCATCCGCTGTGCGGTCTGCTGTGCCTGTTGGCCATTCTGTTCACCGCGCCCACCCTGCTCGGCGGTGCATTGCTGGGCGGTGTCGCCGGGTTGCTCACCGCGCAACGACGTGGCTATGCCAAGGCCGATCGACAGGCCGGGCTCTTCAGCTACAACGGTGTCTTGCTCGGTTTACTGCTGAGCCTCTACTTCCCCTGGTCCGCGCTGTTACCGCCGCTGATCATCGCTGTCGGCGGCCTGAGTGCGATGGTCACTCAGCAATGGCTCAAGCGCGTGCGGATCAGCCAATACCTGCCTGCCTATACGGCACCTTTCGTGGGATTGGGCTGGTTGTTGCTGTGCTTCGCCACGCCCTCGACAAATGCGCACGTGATCGAAATCAATACGCTGAACATGCTCGCCGCACCACTCAAAGGCCTCGGCCAGGTGATGTTCCTCGGTCATCCACTGGCCGGTGCGATGATTGCCACGGGTTTGCTGATCGCTGATCGCCGCGCATTCTGCTGGGCGTTGTTGGCGTCTGTCGCAGGCATGGGCTGGAGCATGCTGAATCACGACTTCTACACCGCATTGATCGGCCTCGGTGGCTATAACGCCGTACTCGCCGCCCTCGCCTTCAGCTCGCAGCGCCAGAAGCCTTGGCTGCCGCTCATCGGTATTGCATCAGCGCTGTTGCTGACGCCGGTGTTTGCCGCCATCGGTCTGCCAACGCTGACCGCGCCGTTCATCCTTTCCTGCTGGCTGATCCGCACGGTGGTTCAAATGCTCGGCAAGCCCCCTGTCACCCGTGCGCCTTGCACTCTGGAGGAGAATCAACCTAGGCTTCGCTGATCATCGGTTCAGGCGGTATCCATGGACAGCAACAGAAACTGGCGTGAAGAGCTTTACGTCATGATTTTCCAGAGCGACACAGTGGCTGGGCGGCGCTTCGACGGCATCCTGCTGTTGATCATTCTCGCCAGCATTGTGATCGTGATGCTCGACAGCATCGACGCGGTTCACCAGAACTACGCCGACCTGCTGGCGTACATCGAGTGGGGCTTCACGGTCATCTTCGCCATCGAATACGGCCTGCGACTGTACTGTTCGCCCAAGCCGTTACGCTACGCGTTCAGCTTCTATGGACTGGTGGATTTGCTGGCGATCGTGCCCGGCATTCTTGCGCTGTATTACGCCGATGCGCAGTACCTGCTGATTATCCGGATCATTCGGATGCTGCGGATTTTCCGCGTGCTCAAGCTGAGCCCGTACCTCAAGCAAGCCAACTATCTGATGTCCGCATTGCGCGGCAGCAAGCAGAAGATCGTGGTGTTTCTCGTCAGCGTCTGCACCCTCGTGACAGTGTTCGGTACGCTGATGTACGTGATCGAAGGCCCGGAGCACGGTTTCACCAGCATTCCCAAAGGCATCTATTGGGCTATCGTCACGCTGACCACCGTGGGCTTCGGCGACATCGTGCCGAAAACGCCGCTGGGTCAGGTGATTTCGTCGCTGGTGATGATCACCGGTTACTCGATCATCGCCGTGCCGACGGGAATTTTCACCGCCGAACTGGCCAACGCGATGCGCGGCGAACAACTGCAACATGATTGTCCGGTGTGCAAGAAAAACAACCACGAACATGGGGCGGCGTTCTGCTCCCGATGCGGGAATGCGTTGTTTAAGAAAACGGAATAAGCAAAGCACTTTTTAATCTTTAAAGGACTATGCGAGCCCCGTTATAGTCGCTGGCAAATTGCCTCTTTTAAATAAAAACCTTAGAACACTCTTTATAAAACAAGGACTGCGCAGTGAAAAAACTCTTTGGCGCCTCACTTCTCGCTGCTGGCCTGGCTTTGTCCAGCGTGGCCCAGGCCGCTCCGACCCTGCTTAACGTTTCCTACGACGTAATGCGCGACTTCTACAAGGACTACAACACGGCCTTCCAGAAACACTGGCAAGCCGAGCACAACGAAAACATCACCCTGCAGATGTCCTTCGGCGGCTCCAGCAAACAGGCGCGTTCAGTGATCGATGGCCTGCCGGCTGACGTCATCACCATGAACATGGCCACCGACATCAACGCCCTGGCGGACAACGGCAAACTGGTCCCGGATAACTGGGTCACACGCCTGCCGAACAACAGCGCGCCATTCACCTCGGCCACCGTGTTCATCGTCCGCAAAGGCAACCCGAAAGCCCTGAAAGACTGGCCTGACCTACTCAAGGACGGCGTGCAGGTGATCGTGCCAAACCCGAAAACTTCGGGTAACGGCCGCTACACCTACCTCTCGGCCTGGGGTTATGTGCTGAAAAACGGTGGTGACGAAAGCAAAGCCAAAGACTTCGTCGGCAAGCTGTTCAAACAAGCACCAGTGCTCGACACCGGTGGCCGCGCCGCCACGACGACCTTCATGACCAACCAGCTGGGTGATGTGCTGGTGACCTTCGAAAACGAAGCGGAAATGATTGCCCGTGAATTTGGTCGTGATCAGTTCGAAGTCATTTACCCAAGCGTCTCCGCCGAAGCCGAGCCGCCCGTGTCGGTGGTCGACAGAACCGTCGACAAGAAAGGCACCCGTGCGGTTGCCGAGGAATATCTGAAGTACCTGTGGTCGCCGCAAGGTCAGGAGATTGCGGCGGCGAACTACCTGCGTCCGCGTGATCCGGCGGTGCTGGCCAAGTACACCGATCGTTTCCCGAAAGTGGAGTTCCTGTCGGTGGAGAAGACCTTTGGTGACTGGCGAACGGTGCAGAAGACTCACTTCAATGATGGCGGGGTCTTTGATCAGATCTACAGCGGCCAGTAATTGCTGAAGCCAATGAAAAAGGCGTCCTGGGAAGGGCGCCTTTTTTGTCGCTCGTGTTCGCTGAAGATCCCCTGTGGGAGTGAGCCTGCTCGCGATGACATTTATCCATTCGATAAATGGGTTGCCTGACACGCCGCTATCGCGAGCAGGCTCACTCCCACAGGATTTGCGCCAAGCAGTTACATCAGCGACAAACGTCAGGATCTTGCAGCACATCCTCTGTCGCTCATTCCGCAACGGAATAATTGCTATCACTCCAAACCCTCTTCCGCCGTACGCGTCAGCCCTTTAGCCTGCGCGCATTCTCTTTTGCTCAGCGAGACCCGTTATGAACCCAGCGAACCCAGTGCCCCAGGGCACCGCGACAATGACCCGAGGCATGGTGCTGCTGTTTGCCTTCTGCTGCGGCGCCATCGTTGCCAACATCTACTACGCCCAACCGATCATCGGCCTGATCGCGCCGGACATCGGCTTGACCAGCACCATGGCCAGCCTGATCGTTTCGTTGACTCAGATCGGTTACGCATTGGGTCTGTTCTTCCTGGTGCCGCTGGGTGATTTGCTGGAAAACCGCCGATTGATGATCATCACCACCGTGGTGGCGATTGCCAGCCTGCTGGGCGCGGCGTTCACCGATCAGCCCAACGTGTTTTTGCTGATCTCGCTGCTGGTGGGGTTCAGTTCGGTGTCGGTGCAGATCCTGATTCCACTGGCTGCACATTTGGCGCCGGAAGAGTCTCGGGGCCGTGTGGTCGGCGGGATCATGGGCGGTTTGCTGTTGGGGATTCTGTTGGCGCGACCGGTGTCGAGCGTGGTGGCTGACCATTTTGGCTGGCGTGCGATGTTTGTGATTGCAGCGGTATTGATGGCGGCAATCAGCATGGTGTTGGCGCTGACGATTCCCAAGCGCCAGCCTGATCACAGTGCTTCCTATGGTCAACTGCTGGGCTCGCTGTGGACCCTGTTGCGTCAACAACCGGTGTTGCGTCAGCGGGCGTTTTACCAGGGTTGCATGTTCGCCAGCTTCAGCCTGTTCTGGACCGCTGTGCCACTGGAACTGGCGCGCAATCATGGCTTGTCGCAAACCCAGATCGCGATCTTCGCCCTGGTCGGGGCTATCGGCGCCATCGCCGCCCCCATTGCCGGTCGACTGGCTGATGCCGGCCACACCCGCATCGCCTCGTTGCTGGCCCTGCTGTTCGCCAGCCTGAGTTTTCTGCCCGCCTTCATCCATCCGGTCTACAGCGTCATTGGCCTCGCGGTCACCGGCGTGGTGCTTGATTTCTGTGTGCAGATGAACATGGTGCTCGGTCAACGCGCGGTCTACGCCCTCGACGCCAAAAGCCGCAGCCGCCTGAATGCGCTGTACATGACCAGCATATTCATCGGTGGCGCATTTGGCTCCTCGGTGGCCAGTGCGGTGTATGAACACGGCGGCTGGTTGTGGATTGTGATTGTGGGTAGCGCATTTCCTTTGTTGGCATTGCTGCGGTTTTTGAGTGTTTCGCAAAAGCGTTCGCTGGCGACGGCGTGAAGCTTTAAAAGCATCGCGGGCGAATCGGATCGCCGCACCGTCTCGCGCCTAGGGGACCGAGGTTGCCTGCGATGGCTGTGTGACCGACATCACTCAGTGCCGAACCAACTTCTCCATCGCCGCATCTGCCAGAAATGAAGAGCGGCTTTTGACATTGTGCTCGCGCACATAACGATCGATACGCTGAATCACATAGCCGGGCAGCGTCACATTGACCTTCTCGGTTTTGCCCATGTACGGCGCGATGTCCAGCTCCAGCATGCCCCAGCCCATGTCGGCGAAGTCCGGATTGCCACGGTGGGCAGCAGCAGAAGTAGGCATGGGAATCGACTCCCCGTCAGCCGCAATCTCCTGAAGCATGATGTGGGCAATCTCGACCGCCGCGTTGTAGGCGTCTTCAAACGTATCCCCGGCCGTTACGGCGCCTGGAATATCGGGGATCTGAATACCGATGGCGGTGTTCTCGTCGCCCCACTCGATACAGATTGGATATTGCATTATGGATCTCCTGCATGACTGGCTCCCGGGCAATACAACCCGGCTCGCCTCCTGATGCTCTTGACCGTCCCGATCGGCAAATCCTTTTTCGGATGAGGGACGGGTATCGTGTACGGGTTATATAGGTGTTTGAAGAGGTGATGACTGCCGGTAATCCGATCCAGTATCCAGCCGGCCTCCTCCAACTCCTTGATCAATAGCCTGCTCTGCACCAATAGCCTCCTTGCTCAGGCCCAAACAAAAGTAACCCTAGAGTTATCTTTACTCAAGCACAAAAATCCGCAACGCGACGCTTGGTTGTTTTACAGGGTGTGATTGCGGACGGCGGCATACTTTCCAAGAATGAACACTTTCACTCAGCTAGAAGTGATCATCAACGGCCGAGTCAGCGTCAACGCCGCCGAAGGTCTGCGCGCAGCCGTGCTCGCCCATCAAGGGCTGACCATGGCGTCCGAATGGATGTTTGCCCCGGAACTGGCCAACGGCGCGGTCAGGGAGGTAATGAAGGATTGGACGTTGCCGAATCAGGACCTTTGGGCGGTGTTTCCCACGGGCAGAATGGCCAGCGCAAAGGCTCGGGCGTTTGTGGAGTATGTGCAGGGGTTGCTGACAAAGGAGGTCTGAAAAATGCACAAAAAACAAAACGGCGATCCAAGGATCGCCGTTTCTGTTTACTGCCCGAATTGTCGTCCCAACCCGCCCGGCACGCCCTGGATGTCGGTCTCTTCCCATGGCCCGTTCGGGCTGATCGACCGGCTCCAGCCGTTATTCCAGCGGTAATACGTGCGCTGGCGGTAGAAGGTGTTGGTCTGATCATCGAGAACGTACACGCCGAGCTTGGCGTCCCAATGGCTGTTGCCACCCGGTGGCGGCGCGAAGCTGGCGGAGGTGCGTGGCAGCGGTTTGGCGGGCTTGGCCGGAATGTTCGGTTTGCTCGGAGTCGGTGTCGGGGACGGCGTCGGGCGCGGCTGCGACGGCGGGATCGGTGGCAGCCGTTCAGGCTGCTGCGGCTGGACCACGCAAGCGCTTAACCCCAAAACCATACTGAGCAGGGTGATACGAGCGATGGTGGTCATAGTGGCGATTCCTGTCATTTGTCCGGGCTGTCGATGGTCAGTGTTTGCTGCGCTGTGGTGCTGCTGGCCAGAGGCTGGCTGCGACCGATCCATTCGCCGGCAGTGGGTTTGCCGGCGCGGGAGATGCGCGCAACCAGTTGGACTTCAGGGAAGTTCGACAGTTTCAACTGCGGCATCATTGCATCGGCGTCGCCCAGCTCGACGGTCGCCGGCAAGTCGGCCACGGTCAGACGCTTGGCGGCCAATGGCGCAGGAGGCCCTGCGGTGGCGCGGGCGAAGATGAAGACGCTGTCGCCCGGCTGAACCTTGGCTTTCAGCTCGGGTGCCAGGTCCACTCGCACCTTGAGCACTGCCGCCACCTTGGCAGCCGGCGCCTGGGCCACCTTGCCGCTGCTGGCTTCAAGTTTCTCTGTGGCCCGAGTGATGCCGCCTTGCAGCGCGGCGCGGGAACCGTCTTCCGGCGGCAGTTGCACCAACAGGCGATTCCAATAGTCGATGGCGTCCTGATAACGCTGGCTTTCAAAGGCAGCGATACCGAGCAAGCCAAGGCTGGTGACTTCTTTCGGATCGGCTTTGAGCGCTTCGTCGGTCAGGGCCTGGACCTTGTCCGACCACTTCTTGCCGTCGGCGAAGTACTGGGCCTGAGCCCATTGACCCAACAGCTCCGGCTGACGACCGGCCAGGCTCACCGTGCGTTCGAAGATCTTCGCCGCATCGCCAGGGCGATCCTGCGCCATGTACGTGCGACCGAGGAAATACAGGCCTTCAGCCGAATCCGGCTGAGCCGCGACCGCACGTTCCAGGCGACGGGTCATCTCTTCCATCGACTGCGGCGCCTGGGAGAATTCACGGGTCAGTTCGACCTTGTCGCTCGCCCCAAAATGCAGATAGAGGCCAAGACCCAGCACCGGCACCAGAATCGCCGCCAGCAAGGGCCACGGTTTGCCCAGGCGGGACACGCGAGGCGCCTCGACGCCTTCAGTGTCGGCGAGCAATTCACGGGCGGCTTCGGCGCGACCGGTGTCCATTTGCGTGGCGTCGAGAACGCCCTCTTCCTGCTGAGTCTGCAACTCAGCCACGCGTTCCTGATACAGCGCGACGTTCAGCGCCGTACGGTCCTCTTCAAGCTGGGCGCGACGACCACGCAGAACGGGAATCAGCAGAAAACTCAGGGCAACCAGAAGCAGCAGACCTGCAGCGAGCCAGAAATCAATCATTCTTGGTTTTATCCAACAGGTGGTCGAGGCGCTCACGCTCCTCGGCAGAGAGCTCATCCTTGGTGTCAACGCGTTGCACGCGACGACGCCGGACGATCACGGCGATGATCACAAAACCGCCCAGCAGCAGGCCGGCAGGGCCGAACCAGAGCACAGCAGTCTTGGCGTTCAGAGCAGGCTTGTAACGGACGAAATCACCGTAGCGGTCGACCATGAAGTCGATGATCTGCTGGTTGTCCTTGCCCTCGCCGAGCATGCGAAAGATCTCTTTGCGCAGGTCGGCGGCGATCGGTGCGTTGGAATCGGCAATGTCCTGATTCTGGCACTTGGGGCAACGCAGCTCTTTGGTCAGCTCGCGAAAACGCTCGCGATCACCTTCTTTGGCAAACTCGTAGGTGTCGATGGCCGCGTGCGCCACGCCGGCCATGCTCAAACCCAATACCGCGGCGGCTATCCAGCGCTTCATGGCTTGGCCTCATCAACCAGCGCCTGATACTTGGCCGCCAGTTTTTCACGCCAGACCTGTTCGTCGATCACGCCAACGAACTTGTCGCGGATGATGCCCTTGGCGTCGATGAAGAAAGTTTCCGGAGCGCCATAAACGCCGAGGTTCAAACCCAAAGTGCCTTCGTCGTCACGGATGTCCAACTGGTACGGATTGTGGAATTCCGCCAGCCACTTCAAGGCGTCAGCGTTGATGTCCTTGTAGTTGATGCCGTAGATCACCACGCCTTTCTCGGCCAGTTTGTTCAGCACCGGATGCTCGACCCGGCAGGAAATGCACCAGGTGCCCCAGACGTTAACCAACGCTGGTTTACCCAGAATATCGTCCCGGGTCAGGGTTTTGTCGCCCTGCACCGCCGGCAGGGAAAACTCCGGGAACGGCTTGTTGATCATCGCCGAGGGCAACTCGGCCGGGTTCAGGAACAGACCGCGATAAAGGAAAACCGCCACCAGCAGGAAAATCGCCAGGGGCAACAGCATCAACCAACGTCTCATGCCGTGGCTCCCGTCATGCCCAGCGCTTCACGCACACGGCTATTCACCTTGACCCGGTAACGGCGATCCAATGCCGCGAGCAACCCGCCCAAACCGGTGAGCAAACCACCGAACCAGATCCAGCGCACGAACGGTTTGACGTGAACGCGCACAGCCCAGGCGCCATCGCCCAACGGCTCGCCGAGTGCAACGTAGAGGTCGCGGGTGAAACCGGCGTCGATCCCGGCTTCGGTCATCACCGAGTTCTGCACGGTGTAGAGGCGTTTTTCCGGGTGTAGCACGCTGATTTCCTTGCCGTTGCGGATCACCCGAACGGTGCCTTTGTCGGAGGTGAAGTTCGGGCCTTCGAAATGCTTGGCGCCTTCGAATACGAACTGGTAACCGCCCAGGTCCATGGACTCACCCGGCGCCAGACGCAGGTCGCGCTCGGCACTGTTCTGGCTCGACAGCACGACGCCGAGGGCGCACACGGCGATGCCGATGTGGGCGACCTGCATGCCCCAATAACTGCGGGTCAAGGTCGGCAAGCCTTTGATCAGGCCTTTGTGGCGAGTCTTGTCGAAGATGTCACGCACACCGGCCAGCAATACCCAGGCAGCGAGCATGAAGGTCGCAATCACCGCCCAGTTGAAATCGCCATAAGCGACACCGGCTACCACGGCCAGCGCGGCGCTGCCGAGCAACACCGGGGTCAGCATACTCATCAGCCATTTGACCGGGGTGTCTTTCCAGCGCACCAACATGCCCACCGCCATCACCATCATCAGCAAGGCCATCAACGGAATGAACAGTGCGTTGAAGTACGGCGGGCCGACCGACAGCTTGGCGCCCGTCATTGCATCGAGGATCAGCGGATACAACGTGCCCAGCAGAATCATCGAGGCTGCCACCACCAGCACCAGGTTGTTACCCAGCAGCAGGGTTTCCCGGGACCAGAGGTTGAAGCCAACGTGGCTCTTCACCACGGGAGCGCGCAGGGCGAACAACGTCAGCGAACCACCGACCACAAACAGCAGGAAGATCAGGATGAACACGCCGCGCTCGGGGTCGGACGCAAAGGCGTGAACCGAGGTCAGCACGCCGGAACGCACCAGGAAGGTCCCCAGCAGGCTCAACGAGAAGGCAGCGATGGCCAGCAACACGGTCCAGCTCTTGAACACGCCACGTTTTTCCGTGACCGCCAACGAGTGAATCAGCGCCGTACCCACCAGCCATGGCATGAAGGAGGCGTTTTCCACCGGGTCCCAGAACCACCAGCCGCCCCAGCCGAGTTCGTAGTACGCCCACCATGAACCGAGAGTGATACCGATACCGAGGAAGGCCCAGGCGACGATGGTCCACGGACGGGACCAGCGAGCCCATGCCGCATCAAGCCGACCGCCCAGCAGTGCAGCGATGGCGAAAGCGAAGGCCACGGAGAAACCGACATAACCCATGTACAGCATCGGCGGGTGAACGATCAGGCCGATGTCTTGCAGCAGTGGGTTGAGATCACGACCGTCCGTGGGAATCTGCGGCAGGATGCGGGCGAAAGGGTTCGAGGTGAGGATCAGGAACAGCAGGAAACCGGTGCTGATCATGCCCATCACCGCCAGCACGCGCGCCAGCATCACTTGCGGCAACTGCCGGGAAAACACCGACACCGCGAAGGTCCAGCCGCCGAGGATCAACGCCCACAGCAGCAACGATCCTTCGTGCGCGCCCCACACAGCGCTGAACTTGTAGTACCACGGCAAGGCACTGTTGGAGTTGCTGGCAACGTAGGCGACGGAGAAATCGTCGGCCATGAAGGCGTAGGTCAGGCAGCCGAAGGCGAACAACAGAAAC
Organism: Pseudomonas sp. ES4; assembly: GCF_050586665.1. Classification (NCBI taxonomy): domain Bacteria; kingdom Pseudomonadati; phylum Pseudomonadota; class Gammaproteobacteria; order Pseudomonadales; family Pseudomonadaceae; genus Pseudomonas; species Pseudomonas sp. ES4. The sequence goes on from NZ_JBOBDO010000021.1 coordinate 25,831, forward strand.
GCGAATTGCCCCCAGGCGGCCGGCTGGGCCAGGCTCATCCACAAGCGATCACCACGCCAGGCACCGAACAACGGCACCACGGCCTGAACCAGCGCGAAACACAGCGCCAGAATCATGGCCAGGTGGCCGAGTTCAGGAATAAACAGTCCGGACATCATCGATCAACCCTCCTTCGCGGGCGTTGGAGCAGATTGACCACTGTCTTTCAAAGCCTTGGTCACTTCCGGCGGCATGTACTTTTCATCGTGCTTGGCCAGCACTTCGTCGGCCACCACCACGCCGTCGGCGTTGAGCTTGCCCAGGGCAACGATGCCCTGCCCTTCACGGAACAGGTCCGGCAGGATGCCGCGATAAGTGATGGTCACGGATTTACTGAAGTCAGTGACGACGAATTTCACGTCCAGCGAATCGCCGGAACGTTGCAGCGAACCTTTTTCGACCATGCCGCCAGCGCGGATGCGCGTGTCTTGTGGGGCTTCGCCGTTGGCGATCTGGGTCGGGGTGTAAAACAGATTGATGTTTTGCTGGAGGGCGCTCAGGGCCAGGCCGACGGCAGCGCCGACACCGACCAGGATCGCGAGAATGATGATAAGACGCTTTTTGCGCAGCGGATTCACTTGCCGTTCTCCCGGCGCAGACGACGCGCCTCTTGTTGCAGATACCGCTTGCGGGCCAGGATTGGCGCCGCCACGTTGAGGGCCAGCACCGCCAGGCTGATGCCATAGGCGGACCAGACATACAGGCCGTGATGGCCCATGGCGAGAAAGTCGCCGAATGAAGCGAAACTCATCGAGCGACCTCCAGACTGTTCTGCACTTCGGCCTTCACCCAGCTCGCCCGGGCTTCGCGCTTGAGCACTTCAAGGCGCATGCGCAGCAGCAACACCGCGCCGAAGAAACAGTAGAACCCCAGCGCCGTCAGCAGCAGTGGCAGCCACATCTCGACGGGCATTGCCGGTTTTTCGGTGAGGGTGAACGTCGCGCCCTGGTGCAGCGTGTTCCACCACTCCACCGAGTATTTGATGATCGGGATGTTGATCACGCCGACAATCGCCAATACCGCGCAGGCCTTGGCGGCACTGTCACGATTGCTGATCGCGTTGCCCAGCGCAATAAGACCGAAGTACAGAAACAGCAGAATAAGCATGGACGTAAGTCGTGCATCCCAGACCCACCACGAACCCCAGGTCGGTTTGCCCCAGATCGCGCCGGTAACCAGCGCCACGGCGGTCATCCAGGCGCCGATGGGCGCGGCGCATTGCAGGGCGACGTCGGCCAGTTTCATCTTCCACACCAGCCCGACGATGCCACAGATCGCCAGCATCACGTAGATGGACTGGGCCAGGATGGCGGCCGGAACGTGGATATAAATGATGCGAAAGCTGTTGCCTTGCTGGTAATCCGGCGGCGCAAAAGCCAGGCCCCACACGACACCAACGCTGATCAGCAGCAACGCCGCGACACTCAGCCACGGCAGCAGTTTGCCGCTGATGCCGTAAAACCATTTGGGCGAGCCAAGCTTATGAAACCAGGTCCAGTTCATTACTGTTTCCATCACGGTTGCTGCTCGCCATCACGAAGCAGCCAAAAAGGGTCTTTACTGGTCAAAAAATAACCAGACCTCATTATTCGCCGACGCTGATCTTCAGGCCAGCAGCGATTGCAAAAGGTGTCAGGGTTATCGCCAGGGCGGTCAGGCTACCAAGCCACAAGAGATAACCTGTCGCCGGCATGCCCTGCAATGCCGCCTGCAAGGCGCCACTGCCGAGAATCAACACCGGGATGTACAACGGCAGAATCAGCAGCGCCAGCAACAGGCCACCGCGCTTCAATCCCACCGTCAGGGCCGCGCCCACCGCACCGAGCAGGCTCAGCACCGGTGTACCCAGCAACAAGGAAAGCAGCAACACCGGCAGACAGGCGGTTGGCAAACCAAGCATCAATGCCAGTAATGGCGCGAGCAAAACCAGTGCCAGGCCGGAGAAGGACCAGTGTGCCAGTACCTTGGCCAAAACCAGAAGAGGCAGGGGGTGCGACGAAAGGACCCACTGTTCAAGCGATCCGTCTTCGAAATCACTGCGGAAAAGCCCGTCCAGCGAGAGCAAAACCGATAAAAGCGCTGCTACCCAGACCAGTCCCGGAGACAAGGTTTGCAACAATTGAGACTCGGGGCCGACCGCCAGCGGGAACAGGGAAACGACGATCGCGAAGAATACGAGCGGATTGGCCAACTCCGCCGGACGGCGGAACAACAATCGGGCTTCACGGGCGACCAACAGGCCGAAAACACTCATACGGCCCAATTCCCCAAGTCAATGTCGCGATAGCCGGCCGGCATCCGGGTCAGCGTGTGGTGAGTGGTCAAGACCACCATGCCGCCGCGCTCGCAGTGTGCGGCCAGATGTTCTTCGAGTTGCGCCACGCCTTGTTTGTCGAGCGCGGTGAATGGCTCATCGAGGATCCATAGCGGCGGGCTTTCCAGGTACAACCGCGCCAACGCGACCCGGCGTTGCTGCCCGGCAGACAGCGTATGGCAAGGAACATCCTCGAACCCCCGCAGTCCCACAGCCGCCAGCGCTTGCCAGATCGCCTCCTGGGAGGCAGGTTGATGCAAGGCGCACAGCCAGCTCAGGTTTTCTTCCGGCGTCAGCAAATCCTTGATCCCGGCGGCATGGCCGATCCACAGCAGGTTGCGCGCCAGCTCAAAGCGTTGCTCGTTCAATGGCTGGCCGTTGAGCAGCACCTGGCCGGCAGTCGGCTGCATCAGCCCGCAAAGCAGGCGTAAAAGGCTGGTCTTGCCGCTGCCGTTGGGGCCGCTGATTTGCAACATTTCGCCACTGGCCAGTCTCAATTCGAGATTTTCGAAGAGCAGCCGAAGGTCTCGCTCACAGGCGAGGGCAACGGTTTGCAGGACAGGACTGGTCAAGAGATCACGGGCCTTTTGGGTTCAAGTCGGCAGTGGAGCAGCCGTTAAAGATATGCAGGATAAATGCATTGGCGGCCCGTTCTAAGGAGCTGGATCAAGTATTTGAAATGTTTTCAGCGCCCCGGATACAACGGGGCGGCATTATACATGCCATGCCCTACTCTAAAGAGGGCAATTTCCTCAGGTTGTGACCGCGTATGACAGGCGAAATGAACATCCTTCCGCTCCCGCAAACCACGCCCGCGACTTCGCGACCGCTGGTGGTGAGTGGCGACCTGCTGAAGTTACTGACACCGATGGAGGGCCTGATCACTGCCGGTCAGACCGCCAAGGCCGAAGTGCTGTCGCTCAAGCAGGCGGATCAGACCTTTCAACTGTTGCTCAAGGTCACCCTCGACAGCGGCCGTCAGACTACGGTCCAGGCCACCAGCAGCCAACCACTGCCTCAGGGCACCAGCCTGGCGATCACTCAGCCGTCGGCGAGTAATCTGGCCGTTACCGTGCAACAGGCCATCGCCTCCAGCGTCGCCACGCTCACTCGTATCGACACGACACAACTGCCCGTCGGCACCCTGCTGCAAGGCAAAGTGCTGACCTCCCAGGTGTTGCCACAGGTGCCGGGCCAGCCGACGGTGTTTCGCTCGATGGTGAGTTTGCTCAACACCGCGTTGAGCGGCAGCACCCTGAACATCGACAGCCCCACGCCCCTGCGCATCGGCACTTTGCTGAGTGCGCTGGTGCAGGACACCCAGACATTGAAGTTCGTGCCGCTGAGCAGCCGCCAGGAACAATTGGCGGTGAGCCAACAACTGGTCAGCCAACAGAGTCGCCAAGGCTCGCTGGATGGCCTGCTCAAACTCCTGCAAAACCTGCCGTCCTCGAACCAGACGTCCAGTGACCTGCGTGCCGCCGTCGATAAGCTACTCGCCGGCCTGCCCGATGTTCAACAACTCAGCACGCCAAAGGGGCTGGCCCAGGCACTGGCCAATAGTGGGCTGTTCCTTGAAGCCAAATTGCTCAGCGGTCAGAACCCGGCGCTGGCCGCGGACATGAAAGGTGATCTGCTCAAGCTGATCGCACAATTGACCCCAAGCCTGCCGGCCAACACCAATCTCAACGCGATCATTGCCGCCAACACCCTGGCCCAGGCCATGCCGAACTTCGTGCGCAGTGCCCTCGGCATGCTCGGTCAGGTCAGCGCCAAACCGCAGCCAACCAGCTTCCCGCTGCCCGAGCGCCTGCTCAAAAGCTTGGACGGCGAAGGCGACCTCGAGCACTTGCTGCGTTTGGCAGCCGCGGCGGTTTCACGCCTGCAAAGCCATCAACTGTCGAGCCTGGAACAGACCGGCGTCACTGACGACGGTCGGTTGATGAGCACGTGGCAACTGGAAATCCCGATGCGCAATCTGCAGGACATCGTGCCGTTGCAGGTCAAGTTCCAGCGCGAAGAAGCACCCGAGAAAGAACAACAAAACGAACGCCGCGACGAGCGCGAACCCAAACAACAATTGTGGCGAGTGGACCTGGCGTTCGACATGGAGCCCTTGGGCCCATTGCAGATTCAGGCACAACTGATCAAAGGCAGCCTGTCCAGCCAGCTCTGGGCCGAACGCCCGTACACCGCCAGCCTGATCGAAAGTCATCTGGCCGAACTGCGCCAACGACTGCTGGCGTCCGGCCTGAAAGTCGGCGATCTCGATTGCCACCTCGGCACACCGCCACAAGGCCCTCAAACCCGCCTCGAACAACGCTGGGTCGACGAAACCGCATGAAAAACCCCAACACCCCGCGCCAGGCCGTCGCCCTCAAGTACGACGGCAGCCACGCCCCTACCCTCACGGCCAAAGGTGACGAAGCACTGGCCGAAGCCATCCTGAAGATTGCCCGCGAGTGCGACGTCCCGATCTACGAGAACCCCGAGTTGGTGAAACTGCTGGCGCGGATGGAACTGGGAGAGAGTATTCCGGAGGAGTTGTATCGGACGATTGCCGAGATCATTGCGTTTGCGTGGAATTTGAAGGGTAAGTTTCCCGAGGGGCAGGATCCGAATGCGCCGATGGTGGAGAAGGACATAACCGATCGCGGCGACGACTATTGATCGTTCCCACGCTCTGCGTGGGAATGCAGCCGGTGACGCTCCGCGTCACATTCAACAGCGGAACGCGGAGCGTCCCAAGAGGCATTCCCACGCAGAGCATGGGAACGATCTTGGGTAGGCATCAGTTCTTGTGCAACTTGCTCATCAACTCCGCCTCAGCCTGGGTCAAGCCGCAGGACTGAGTCAGTTCATCGACGCTCGCACCCATACCGACCAGTTTTGCCGCCTGGGCAAACGACAGGCTCGACGGATCGCGCTGTTCCAGCTGAGCCAGTTTGTCCGGCAACGGACCAACCACCGCACGCAGTTCGTGCAGGTCTTCGCCCATGCGCACGTTGCCGCTTTGGTAGTCCTCGACGCGCTTGGCCAGGTCCTTGATGCGCTGATCACGCAACGCATCGCCCTGGGCCTGTTGCGCGGCGATCAGTCGTTGGCCTCGTATGTACGCCAGAAACATCGCCAGCGTGCCTGCCCAAAAGAGGAACAGGACAATGACCGCTACCTCAAGAATCAATCAGATGTTCTCCAGGTCCGACCATTCTTCTTCGCTCATCATCTTGTCCAGCTCGACCAGGATCAGCAGTTCGTTGTTCTTGTTGCACACGCCTTGAATGAACTTGGCGGATTCTTCGTTACCGACGTTCGGCGCGGTCTCGATTTCCGACTGACGCAGGTAAACCACTTCGGCCACGCTGTCGACCATGATCCCGACGACTTGCTTGTCGGCTTCGATGATGACGATTCGGGTGTTGTCGCTGATCTCGGCATTCATCAGGCCGAAGCGCTGGCGGGTGTCGATCACGGTGACCACGTTGCCGCGCAGGTTGATGATGCCCAGCACGTAGCTCGGGGCACCCGGGACCGGGGCGATCTCGGTGTAACGCAGGACTTCCTGAACGCGCATCACGTTGATGCCGTAGGTTTCATTGTCCAGTTTGAAGGTTACCCATTGCAGGATCGGATCTTCAGAACCTTTTGCATTCGTCGCTTGATTACTCATACCCTGACCCCTCGAAAAACCGCTTCTGGCGGTGTGTGTTCTGTAGGCGGCATTCAACAATGCCGTCGCATACTTGTTATGTCGGCAGCTATGTCGGTTTGTGTAGCGGCTTGCTGCCGCTCATGTGCTTTGCCCCGCCGCTGGCGATCAACTCGGCCAGGGCGGAAACGTCCAGCAGCGCACACATGTGCTCAATCACCGTGCCGGCGAGCCATGGCCGCTGACCTCGGTGACTTCTCCATTTGATTTCGTTCGGGTCCAGGCGCAACGAGCGGCTGACCTGATGCACCGCCAGCCCCCATTCGTAGCCCTGAACCGAAATAACGTATTGCAGGCCTTGGCGGAAATCGTCGCGGTAACGGTCGGGCATGACCCAACGCGCGGTGTCCAACACTTTCAGGTTGCCGGCCTGGCTCGGCAGGATCCCGAGGAACCACTCCGGCTGACCGAACAGCGGTGTCAGCTCGTGGCCGGCCAACGAATAAATCGAACCCAGACACACCAGCGGCACCGCGAGGGTCAGCCCGGCGACGTCGAACAACAGGCATTCGAACGGCTCGGCAGCCCAGGACGGGCGACCATCGGTTTCCACGGGTGGCGGCGTATTGCTCGGTGGCCGGTGGACTTCTACAACCGGCGGCACAAGCGCTTGCAGCAACGGTGCGATGGTCGATACCGGCGCCAGCATCGGTGCAGGTGCTTCGACCAGCGCCACTGGGGCCTTCGCCACGGGCGCCGCTACCGGTGCGGCAACCACGGCGGGGTTCTGCGCATCGCGAGCCTGCTCTTCAAGAACCGCTGCCTGGAACTCGTCCAGCGCCGCTTCAACTTCGACCGCTTCGACAACTTCAATGACTTCAACCAGTGCTTCGACTTCCAGCGGCAACTCTTCAGTCGCCCCCATCAGCAAGCTGTCCAGATAAGACTGGAGAGCCAGTTGCGGGCGCGAGGTGACCTTCACGGGCCGGTTCATGCGCGCACCACCGTAGGAGCTGTGTTCATCAGGCCACCGTCGGGACAAGTTGTGCGGCCAGCAAATGCTTGAGCAACGCGCGATAAGCCAGCACCCCACGGCTCTTGCCGTCGAACTGCGAAGGCGTCACGCCGGCACGGCTGGCGTCGCGCAAGCGGGTATCGACCGGGATGTAGCCCTGCCAGATTTCTTCCGGGTACTTGTCGCGCAATACTCGCAGCGTGCTGAGAGAAGCCTGCGTGCGGCGGTCGAACAGGGTCGGCACGATGCTGAACGGCAGCGCCTGTTTACGCGAACGGTTGATCATCGCCAGGGTATTGACCATGCGTTCCAGGCCTTTGACCGCCAGGTGTTCAGTCTGCACCGGAATGACCAATTGCTGGCTCGCCGCCAAGGCATTGACCATCAGCACGCCAAGCAACGGCGGGCTGTCGATCACGGCGTAATCGAAGTCCTGCCAAAGTTGCGCCAGGCTCTTGGCAATCACCAGGCCCAAGCCGCTCTGTCCCGGCGACTGGCGCTCGAGGGTAGCGAGTGCGGTGCTTGATGGCAGCAGGGAAATACTTTCGTGGCTGGTGGGCAACAGCAACTGACCGGGCAAACCTTGCGGCACACTGCCCTTGTGCAGGAACAGGTCGTAGCTGCTGTGTTCCAGACTGTCGGGGTCGTAACCGAAGTAGCTGGTCATGGAGCCGTGGGGGTCGAGATCGACCACGACCACGCGCTTGCCCGCCTCGGCCAGTAAACCGGCTAAAGCGATAGAGGAAGTGGTTTTACCAACACCACCCTTTTGATTGGCAACGGCCCAGACTCTCATTCGGATTGTTCCTCCCGGTCGAAATGCCGACCGAGAAATAGCTCAACGTATTAATGCGGGTGACGGAGAATTGACGGCACTCTCTCGTCCCGGCGACTTGACCGGGGTCGGTGCAGTTTGTGTGCCAGCACGCTTCAACGCGGCATCCGGTTTCGCATTGGCCGTTCCGGTACCCGTGAGGCTGCGGCGCACATCAAGATTTCGTGACACCACCAGCACCACGCGACGGTTACGCGCCCGCCCCTCGGCAGTGGCGTTGTTGGCTACTGGCTGGAACTCGCCGTAACCCACCGACGCCAGGCGACCGGGGTTCACACCCTGCATCGCCAGCATGCGCACGATGCTCGCCGAACGGGCCGAGGACAGCTCCCAGTTGGTCGGGTATTGCGCGGTGCGGATCGGTTGATCGTCAGTGAACCCTTCGACGTGAATCGGGTTGTCGAACGGTTTCAGAATCGCCGCAACCTTGTCGATGATGTTGAACGCGATGTCGCTGGGCATGGCGTCACCGCTGCCGAACAACAGGCTGGAATTGAGTTCGATCTCGACCCACAACTCGTTGCCGCGAATGGTCATCTGGTTGGAGCTGATCAGGTCGCCGAACGCCGCGCTGATGTCATCGGCGATGCTTTTGAGCGGATCGCTGGCACCCGCGATTCCGGCGTCGACCTGCTCGGCGTCTTTAACCAGCGGCTTGGCCGGGGTCACGGTCTGCGGTCGCTCGTCACCGATCGGGATCGGCTTGAGGGCGCGGTCGGAGTCGGTAAAGACCCCGATCAACGCTTCGGAAATAACCTTGTACTTGCCTTCGTTGATCGAAGAGATCGAGTACATCACCACGAAGAAAGCGAACAGCAACGTAATGAAGTCGGCGTATGAAACCAGCCAGCGTTCATGGTTTACATGTTCTTCAGGTTGCCGACGACGAGCCATAGTCCATTACCCCCATCAATCCATGAAGCCTTGAAGCTTCAACTCAATAGAGCGAGGGTTTTCACCTTCGGCGATCGACAGAATGCCTTCCAACAACATTTCGCGATAACGCGACTGCCGCAAAGCAACAGCCTTGAGTTTGGCGGCAATCGGCAGCAGCACCAGGTTGGCACTGGCCACGCCATAGATGGTCGCGACGAAGGCCACGGCAATGCCGCTACCCAGTTGCGAGGGATCGGCCAGGTTGCCCATCACGTGGATCAGGCCCATCACCGCACCGATGATGCCGATGGTCGGCGCGTAGCCGCCCATGCTTTCGAAGACTTTGGCGGCTTCGATATCGCGGCTTTCCTGGGTGTAGAAATCCACTTCCAGAATGCTGCGAATCGCTTCCGGCTCGGCGCCGTCCACCAGCAGTTGCAGGCCTTTGCGCGAGTAGTTGTCAGGTTCCGCGTCGGCCACCCCTTCCAGACCCAGCAGGCCTTCCTTGCGTGCGGTCAGGCTCCAGTTGACGACGCGATCGACGCCACCGGCGAGGTCTACGCGAGGTGGAAACAGGATCCAGGCCAGAATCTGCATGGCGCGCTTGAAGGCACTCATCGGTGACTGCAGTAGCGCCGCACCGACGGTTCCGCCGATAACGATCAACGCCGCCGGGCCGTTGGCCAGGGCGCCGAGGTGGCCGCCTTCAAGGTAGTTGCCGCCAATAATGGCGACGAACGCCATGATGATCCCGATGAGGCTTAAAACATCCATCAGATACAAGCCTCGACCAAATGCTTGCCAATATCGTCCAGGCTGTACACCGCGTCAGCGAGTTCGGCTTTGACGATGGCCATCGGCATGCCGTAGATCACGCAGCTGGCTTCATCCTGCGCCCAGATTGCACTGCCGCCCTGTTTGAGCAGACGCGCGCCTTCACGACCATCGGCGCCCATGCCGGTCAATACGACCGCCAGAACTTTGTCACCGTAAGACTTGGCCGCGGAACCGAAGGTGATGTCCACGCACGGCTTGTAGTTCAGGCGTTCGTCGCCCGGCAGGATTTTCACCGCGCCACGGCCGTCGATCATCATTTGCTTGCCACCCGGCGCCAGCAACGCCAGGCCCGGACGCAGGATGTCGCCATCCTCGGCTTCCTTGACGCTGATGCGGCAGAGCTTGTCCAGACGCTCGGCGAAAGCCTTGGTAAAGGCCGCCGGCATGTGCTGGATCAATACGATCGGTGCGGGGAAATTGGCCGGCAACTGGGTCAGCACCCGCTGCAAGGCAACCGGGCCGCCAGTGGACGTACCGATGGCGACCAGTTTGTAGGCTTTGCGTTTCGGCGCTGGCGACGACGAGGCTGGCGCAGGGGTACGCGCCGGAATCGGCGCCGGTGCCGGACGCGCAGGCGCGCTGCTGCCGTAGCTGCTGACGCTCGAAGGAGCAGGCGTCGGGGCGGGTGCGGCTACAGGTGCCGGAGCGCTGTACGTGTTGGCGCGACGGTTACTGCGCGAGATGCTGAGAATCTTTTCGCACAGCAGTTGCTTGACCTTCTCCGGGTTGCGGGAGATGTCTTCGAAATTCTTCGGCAGGAAATCCACCGCGCCAGCGTCCAGCGCATCGAGGGTGACCCGAGCGCCTTCGTGGGTCAGCGAGGAGAACATCAACACCGGGGTCGGGCAGCGCTGCATGATGTGCCGCACTGCCGTGATGCCATCCATCATCGGCATCTCGTAGTCCATGGTGATCACGTCTGGCTTGAGGGCCAGCGCCTGATCAATCGCCTCTTTTCCGTTGGTCGCCGTGCCGACGACCTGGATATTCGGATCCGCTGAAAGAATTTCCGAGACGCGGCGGCGGAAAAACCCCGAATCGTCCACCACCAGGACTTTAACTGCCATAAACACTCCGTTAGGCGGAGCGAGGCTCAGTCGCCCCGCCCCACCAGAATCAAATACGCCGTGCGGCGTAACGCTTGAGCATGCTCGGAACATCGAGAATCAGCGCAATGCGGCCGTCACCGGTGATGGTGGCGCCGGACATGCCCGGGGTTCCCTGGAGCATTTTGCCCAATGGCTTGATGACCACTTCTTCCTGGCCCACCAGTTGATCGACGACGAAGCCGATCCGCTGAGTGCCCACCGAAAGGATCACCACATGGCCTTCGCGCTGCTCTTCGTGAGCGGCGGAACTGACCAACCAGCGTTTGAGGTAGAACAATGGCAGCGCCTTGTCCCGCACGATCACCACTTCCTGGCCGTCCACCACGTTGGTGCGCGACAGGTCGAGGTGGAAGATCTCGTTGACGTTCACCAGCGGGAACGCAAACGCCTGGTTGCCCAGCATGACCATCAGCGTCGGCATGATCGCCAGGGTCAACGGGACCTTGATGACGATCTTCGAGCCCTTGCCCTTGGTCGAGTAGATATTGATGGTGCCGTTGAGCTGGGCGATTTTGGTTTTCACCACGTCCATGCCCACGCCGCGTCCGGAGACATCGGAAATTTCAGTCTTGGTCGAGAAGCCCGGCGCGAAGATCAGGTTGAAGCAATCGGATTCGCTGAGGCGATCCGCCGCATCCTTGTCCATCAAGCCTTTCTTCACGGCAATGCCGCGCAGAACGTCGGCGTCCATGCCCTTGCCGTCATCGGAGATCGACAGCAGGATGTGGTCGCCTTCCTGTTCAGCGGACAGGATCACCTTGCCGCTGCGCGGCTTGCCCATCGCTTCACGCTCGGCCGGCTCTTCAATGCCGTGGTCGACCGAGTTGCGCACCAAGTGGACCAGCGGGTCGGCCAGGGCCTCGACGAGGTTCTTGTCGAGGTCGGTTTCTTCGCCGACCAGTTCCAGGTTGATCTCTTTCTTGAGCTGGCGCGCCAGGTCGCGAACCAGACGTGGGAAGCGCCCGAAGACCTTCTTGATCGGTTGCATCCGGGTCTTCATGACCGCGGTTTGCAGGTCGGCCGTGACCACGTCGAGGTTCGACACGGCCTTGGACATGGCTTCGTCGCCGCTGTTGAGGCCCAGACGGACCAAACGGTTACGCACCAGTACCAACTCGCCGACCATGTTCATGATTTCGTCGAGACGTGCGGTATCGACGCGCACGGTGGTCTCGGCTTCGCTGGCCGGTTTTTCCGCTGGCGGCGCAGACGCGGCACGAGCCGGGGCCGGGGTAGCAGCAGGCTTCGGCGCTTCGGCTTTCGGCTCGGGCGCTTTGGCGACAGGTTTCGCTGCAGCGGCAGGAGCCTTGGCGACAGGTGCCGAAACAGCGGCGCCAGTGCCGACTTCAGTGAACTTGCCTTTGCCGTGCAATTCGTCGAGCAGCGATTCGAACTCGTGATCGGAGATCAGATCGCCGCCAGCCGCTTTTGCGGTAGGCGCAGCCGGGGCCGGGACCGCAGCAATGGCCGACTCCAGCGCATCAACGGCAAAGTTGCCCTTGCCGTGCAGTTGATCGAGCAGTGCTTCGAACTCGTCGTCGGTGATATCGGAGCTGTCGCCTGGCGCTTTCGGGGCAACCGGTGCGGCTGGCGCCGAGGCTACCGCATCGACGGCGAACTGGCCTTTACCGTGCAGTTGATCGAGCAACGACTCGAACTCGGCATCGGTGATTTCGTCGCTGCCCGCTGCATTGCTGCTCGGCGCTGGCACAACTGCCGGGGCTTCTGCCTGAGCCTTGACGGCGTTCAGCGAGTCCAGCAGTTGTTCGAATTCGTTATCGGTGATGTCACCCGACTCGCTCTCGGCGGCAGGTTCTTCCACCACGTCGGCGATCGGTGCCGTTTCATCGGCGGTTTTCGGCTCGGCCAAACGGGCCAGTGCCGCCAGCAATTCTGGTGTGGCAGCCGTGATCGGGCTGCGCTCGCGGACTTCGGTGAACATGCCGTTCACCGCATCCAGCGCTTCAAGAACCACGTCCATCAGTTCCGAGTCGACGCGACGCTCACCCTTGCGCAGGATGTCGAACACGTTCTCGGCGATGTGACAGCACTCCACCAGCTCGTTGAGCTGGAGGAAGCCGGCGCCTCCTTTTACAGTGTGAAAACCGCGAAAAATTGCATTGAGCAAGTCCGCATCATCAGGTCGGCTTTCAAGCTCGACCAGCTGTTCGGACAGTTGCTCTAGAATCTCGCCGGCCTCAACCAGGAAATCCTGAAGGATCTCTTCATCGGCGCCGAAGCTCATGTGTAGGGGTGCTCCTAGAATCCAAGGCTGGAAAGCAAATCGTCTACATCGTCCTGACCGGACACAACGTCTTCTCTTTTATCGGCATGAATCTGCGGACCTTCACCCTGAGAGAGATGTTTTTGCGGATCTTTTTCTGCCAGCATCGCTTCACGGTCATGTTCGATGCCCGCAAAGCGGTCCACCTGACTGGCCATAAGCACGAGCTTGAGCAGGTTGCTTTCAACTTCGGTGACCAGTTGGGTCACGCGCTTGATCACCTGACCGGTGAGGTCCTGGTAATCCTGAGCGAGCAGAATGTCGTTGAGGTTGCTCGACACAACGCGATTGTCTTCGCTGCTGCGTGTCAGGAAACCGTCGACTCGCCGAGCCAGCTCGCGGAACTCTTCAGCCCCGACTTCGCGACGCATGAACCGTCCCCAATCGGTGCTCAAGGCCTGGGCTTCGTTGCTCAGGCCGTTGACCAGCGGCGTGGCGTTTTCCACCAGGTCCATGGTGCGGTTGGCCGCGGCTTCGGTCAGCTTGACCACATAACCCAAGCGCTCGGTGGCATCCGTGATCTGCGAGACCTCCTCGGCTTGCGGCATGTTCGGGTCAATCTGGAAATTGACGATCGCACTATGCAGCTCGCGAGTGAGCTTGCCCACTTCCTGATACAGGCCACGGTCACGGGTCTGATTGAGCTCATGGATCAGTTGCACAGCGTCGCCGAACCTGCCTTTTTCAAGGCTTTCGACCAGTTCGACCGCGTGTTTTTTCAGGGTCGATTCGAAATCGCCCTGTGAAGACTCGTTATGCTCCATAGCTCCCCCGTGGCGAAGTGGATCAACCGATGCGTTCGAAAATCTTTTCGATTTTGTCTTTCAACGCCTGGGCCGTGAAGGGTTTGACCACATAGCCGTTAACACCGGCCTGGGCCGCTTCGATGATCTGCTCGCGCTTGGCTTCAGCGGTGACCATCAGCACTGGCAGGTGCTTGAGCTTTTCATCCGCGCGTACGTGACGCAGCAGATCGATGCCGGTCATGCCAGGCATGTTCCAGTCCGTTACCAGAAAGTCGATGCTGCCGCTGTTGAGGACCGGGATCGCAGTGATGCCATCGTCAGCCTCGACCGTGTTGGTGAACCCAAGGTCACGCAACAGGTTTTTTATGATCCGCCGCATCGTTGAGAAGTCATCAACGATGAGGATTTTCATGTTCTTGTCCAATTCGACCTCCAAGCAGTCTTAAACGCGCCCAGCACCTGGACACGCCATTTCAATCAATCCGGCAATGCACTCGATGACTGTCTGGAGCACAACAGATCGTGACCGGCAAGGTTCAACACCCCACCAGCCGCGTTCGCAGTGCCCCCACACTGCCTTCAGCGCGCTCGCCACTCCCCCAAACGCCCCCGCAAACGGGCCGCGCACTGGCTATGTAACTGGCTGACCCGCGATTCGCTGACCCCCAGGACCTCACCGATTTCCTTGAGGTTCAGCTCTTCGTCGTAGTACAGCGCCAACACCAGTCGCTCACGCTCCGGCAAATTGGCAATCGCGTCCGCCAGCGCCGCCTGGAAGCGTTCATCTTCCAGATCGCGTGACGGCTCCAGATGTGCACTCGCGCCATCCTCGTGCAGCCCTTCGTGTTCGCCGTCCTGCAACAGATCGTCGAAACTGAATAACCGGCTACCCAGGGTGTCGTTCAAAATCCCGTAATAATCGTCGAGACTCAATTGGAGTTCGGCCGCAACTTCGTGATCTTTAGCGTCACGGCCGGTTTTAGCTTCAATCGAGCGAATGGCGTCGCTGACCATCCGGGTATTGCGGTGGACCGAACGTGGCGCCCAGTCCCCCTTGCGTACTTCGTCGAGCATCGCGCCGCGGATTCGAATGCCCGCGTACGTCTCGAAACTCGCGCCTTTGCTGGCGTCGTATTTGGTCGACACTTCAAGCAGGCCGATCATCCCGGCCTGGATCAGGTCTTCGACCTGGACACTGGCCGGCAGACGCGCCAGCAAGTGGTAGGCAATGCGTTTAACCAGTGGCGCGTAACGCTCGATCAGCTCGTACTGCGCGTCACGTGCCGACTTCTTGTAAAGGTTGTAGCCACCGGCTGTCATAGCACAGGTCCTGCGGTCTGTTGCACGAGGCGCTCGACGAAAAACTCCAGGTGCCCACGCGGGTTGGCAGGCAGCGGCCAGGTATCGACCTTCTGGGCAATGGCCTTGAACGCCAGTGAGCACTTGGACCGCGGGAAGGCTTCGTAGACGGCGCGCTGCTTCTGCACAGCCTTGCGCACGCTTTCGTCGTAAGGCACCGCGCCGACGTATTGTAAGGCGACGTCAAGGAAGCGATCCGTGACCTTGGTCAACTTGGCGAACAGGTTGCGCCCTTCCTGCGGGCTCTGGGCCATGTTGGCCAGAACGCGGAAGCGGTTCATGCCGTAATCGCGGTTCAGCAGTTTGATCAGTGCGTAAGCATCGGTAATCGAGGTCGGTTCGTCGCAGACCACCAGCAAGACTTCTTGCGCTGCGCGGACGAAACTGACGACCGAGTCACCAATGCCCGCCGCGGTGTCGATCACCAGCACGTCGAGGTTGTCGCCGATATCGCTGAACGCCTGGATCAGGCCGGCGTGCTGGGCCGGGCTCAAATGAACCATGCTCTGTGTGCCGGACGCGGCCGGAACGATGCGGATGCCGCCAGGGCCCTGCAACAGTACGTCGCGCAGCTCGCAGCGGCCTTCGATCACGTCGGCCAACGTACGTTTGGGTGTCAGCCCCAGCAGGACGTCGACGTTCGCCAGCCCCAGATCGGCGTCCAACAGCATGACGCGCCGACCGAGCTCAGCTAGAGCCAGGGACAAGTTCACTGACACGTTAGTCTTCCCGACGCCACCTTTGCCGCCGGTCACCGCGATCACCTGTACGGGATGCATGCTGCCCATGAATTTCTTTACCTTGTCTTACTTAGACGGAGGCCACATTACTGGCTGCGCGTTCATTAACTGAACAATGCATGGCAGGCCATCGATGTAGGTACAAAAACTGTCATTAGTACCTCAGCCCACCTGCTTGGTCGGGCTGTGGTAAATATCAGCGAACATGTCAGCCATGGCTTCTTCGCTGGGTTCTTCTTGCATTTGCACGCTTACGGCGCGACTGACCAACTGATGACGACGCGGCAGATGCAAATCATCCGGGATCCGCGGGCCATCGGTCAGGTAGGCCACCGGCAATTCATGACTGATGGCCAGGCTCAACACCTCGCCCAGACTTGCCGTTTCATCCAGTTTAGTCAGGATGCAGCCAGCGAGCCCACAACGCTTGTAACTGTGATAAGCGGCCGTTAGAACCTGTTTTTGGCTGGTGGTTGCCAAAACCAGATAATTTTTCGATTTGATGCCACGACCGGCCAGGCTTTCGAGCTGCATGCGCAGTGCCGGATCGCTGGCCTGAAGGCCCGCGGTATCGATCAGCACCACGCGTTTGCGCAGCAAGGGCTCCAGCGCCTGTACCAGTGACTGCCCCGGATCGACGTGAGTCACCGACACATTGAGGATCCGGCCCAACGTCTTGAGTTGTTCCTGAGCACCAATACGGAAACTGTCCATGCTGACCAGCGCGATGTTCTGCGCGCCGTACTTGAGCACGTAACGGGCCGCGAGCTTGGCCAGGGTGGTGGTCTTGCCCATGCCGGCAGGACCGACCATGGCAATCACGCCGCCCTCCTCCAGAGGCTCGACTTCCGGTGTGGCGATCATCCGCGCCAGGTGTGCCAGCAACATGCGCCAGGCCTGACGAGGTTCTTCAATATCGGTAATCAGCGCCAGCAAATCGCGCGACAACGGGCCGGACAGGCCGATGCGTTGCAGGCGACGCCAAAGATTGGCCTGGGCCGGACGGCTGCCTTGCAGCTGATTCCAGGCCAGGGAGCCGAGTTGCACTTCCATCAGTTCGCGCAGGCTGTTGAGCTCGAAACGCATCGAGTCGAAGGCCCGTGGGTCGACGCCACCAGAGGCTGGTGCCGCAACCGGTGCAGGACGATGGGGTTCGGTGTACGTCGGTTCGATCAGCGGCTCGGCGGCGGTCAGTGGCAGGCCGGCGAACAATTGGCGATTGGTGGACTTGTCGCTCTCGCCATCGCTGCGCAGGCTCAGTTCGGCCTGGGCGGTGACGATCCGCGATTGGGTCTTGCGCAGCTCGTCTTCGAGTTCCATGTTCGGAACGCGCGGGGCCAGCGCCGACAACTTGTAATCCAGGGCAGCCGTCAGCTCGACACCACCGGCGATCCGGCGGTTGCCAATGATGGCGGCATCAGCGCCCAGCTCATCACGAACCAGTTTCATGGCCTGACGCATATCGGCGGCGAAAAAACGCTTAACTTGCATAAACCACTACCTCAGCCGTTGGGCCCTACTGTCGCAACGATGGTCACTTGCTTGTTGTCAGGTATTTCCTGGTAAGCCAACACATGCAAACCCGGGACTGCCAATCGGCCGAATCGCGACAGCATCGCGCGAACCGGACCGGCGACCAGCAGAATCACCGGTTGACCTTGCATTTCCTGACGCTGCGCCGCGTCGATCAACGAACGTTGCAGTTTTTCAGCCATGCTTGGCTCCAGCAGAACACCCTCTTCCGAGCCTTGTCCTGCCTTCTGAAGACTATTGAGCAATATTTGTTCCAACCTTGGCTCCAGGGTGATCACTGGCAGCTCGGAGTCAGTGCCTACAATGCTTTGGACGATTGCACGGGATACGCCGACGCGCACCGCGGCCACCAGCGCGGCAGTATCTTGACTCTTGCTGGCGTTGTTGGCGATGGCCTCGGCAATGCTGCGGATATCGCGAACTGGCACCTGTTCGGCCAGCAACGCCT
This sequence comes from Pseudomonas sp. ES4, assembly GCF_050586665.1. NCBI lineage: Bacteria > Pseudomonadati > Pseudomonadota > Gammaproteobacteria > Pseudomonadales > Pseudomonadaceae > Pseudomonas > Pseudomonas sp. ES4. Next base: position 43,615 of record NZ_JBOBDO010000021.1, read on the forward strand.
GCAATACTTTGAGCAGCTGCGACAGCGACACCACGCCCGGCACCAGTTCTTCAGCCAGTTTTGGCGAGCTTTTGGCCAGCAATTGCATGAGTTGCTGCACTTCTTCGTGACCGATCAACTCACTCGAATGCTTGTAGAGAATCTGGTTCAAGTGGGTTGCCACTACCGTACTGGCATCGACCACGGTGTAACCGAGGGATTGGGCCTGGGCACGCTGGCTGATTTCGATCCAGACCGCCTCCAGGCCGAAAGCCGGATCTTTGGCGGTAATGCCGTTGAGCGTGCCGTAGACCTGGCCCGGGTTGATCGCCAACTCGCGATCCGGGTAAATCTCCGCTTCGGCCAGGATCACCCCCATCAGGGTCAGGCGGTAGGCACTTGGCGCCAGGTCGAGGTTGTCACGGATATGCACGGTCGGCATCAGGAAGCCCAGATCCTGGGACAGCTTCTTGCGCACGCCCTTGATTCGCGCCAGCAATTGACCACCCTGATTACGGTCCACCAAGGGAATCAGTCGGTAGCCGACTTCCAGGCCGATCATGTCGATCGGCGTGACGTCATCCCAGCCAAGCTCCTTGGTTTCCTGAGCGCGAGCCGGCGATGGCAGCAATTCCTGCTGACGCTTGACCTCTTGCAGGGCCTGTACCTTGACCACGTTCTGCTTCTTCCAGAACAGGTACGCGCCGCCCGCCGCCAGGGCTGCCATGCTGAGAAAGGAAAAGTGCGGCATGCCCGGCACGAGGCCCATCACCGCCATCAAACCCGCCGCCACCGCCAACGCTTTGGGCGAGGCGAACATCTGGCGATTGATCTGCTTGCCCATGTCTTCCGAGCCGGAAGCACGGGTCACCATGATTGCCGCAGCTGTCGATAAAAGCAGTGATGGCAATTGCGCCACCAAACCGTCACCGATGGTCAACAAGGCGTACACCCGACCGGCATCGCCGAAGGTCATGCCGTGCTGGAAGATACCGACCGCCATGCCGCCGATCAGGTTGATGAACAGAATCAGCAGGCCGGCAATGGCGTCACCGCGAACGAACTTGCTGGCACCGTCCATGGAACCGTAGAACTCGGCTTCCTGGGCCACTTCCATCCGGCGCAGCTTGGCCTGGTTCTGGTCGATCAGACCGGCGTTCAAGTCGGCGTCGATCGCCATTTGTTTACCAGGCATCGCATCGAGGGTGAAACGCGCGCTCACCTCGGAAATCCGTCCGGCACCCTTGGTCACCACGACGAAGTTGATGATCATCAAAATCGCGAAGACGACGATACCGACCACGTAGTTACCGCCGATCACCACCTCGCCGAAGGCCTGGATCACCTTACCGGCGGCGGCATGGCCGTCCTGACCGTGGAGCATCACCACCCGCGTGGAGGCCACGTTGAGCGCCAGTCGCAACAGGGTCGCCACCAGCAGGATGGTCGGGAACACCGCGAAATCCAGCGGCCGCAACGCGTAAACACAGACCAGCAACACGACAATCGACAACGCGATGTTGAACGTGAAGAACACGTCCAGCAGGAACGGCGGCACCGGCAACATCATCATCGCCAGCATGACCAGCAGCAACAACGGCACACCCAGATTGCCTCGACTCAGGTCGGCAACGTTTGTGCGTGCAGTGTTGAATAACTGAGAGCGATCCACCGGTTTTCCCCGTTCCTTTAAAGCAAACTTTTTGACGCCTGAAGCGGGCGCAGAGCGGCTACTGCAAGAAGCCTTCCAACTTTTGCAGAGGCGGGGAATAGAGGGGTTTATCAAGGAATTTGCAGTGCCTGGTCCGGCCGCTCAACGCCTGTAGCAGCTGTCGAGCCTGCGAGGCTGCGTCCGAGGACGAAGTCCTCGCCAGAGTTTCACGGCTGCTGCGCAGCCTCGCAGCCTCGCAGGCTCGACAGCTGCTACACGCGCCTCTCTCAGGTGTCGCGCCGCAGGTCGGGCGGAATCGGCAGGTCGCCCTTCAGCGGATCCGGGCGCTTACCCTTGCCGGCGCGGTGCTGGCGGATCTGGTAGACGTAAGCGAGCACCTGGGCGACAGCAAGGTAGAGCCCGCCAGGGATTTCCTGATCAAGCTCGGTGGAGTGGTAGATCGAACGCGCCAGTGCCGGCGACTCAAGCAGCAGCACTTCGTTGGCCACCGCGATTTCACGGATTTTCAAAGCCAGGAAGTCGCTGCCCTTGGCAATCAGCATCGGCGCCCCACCCTTGTCCGGGTCGTACTTGAGCGCTACGGCGTAGTGGGTCGGGTTGGTGATGACCACATCGGCGTCGGGGATCGCCGCCATCATCCGGCGCTGGGACATTTCGCGCTGCAACTGGCGAATACGCTGCTTAACCTCCGGTCGCCCTTCGGCTTCTTTATGCTCGTCACGCACTTCCTGCTTGGTCATCAGCAGTTTCTTGTGGCTTTCCCAAAGCTGCACCGGCACGTCCACTGCAGCGATGACGATCAGCCCGCAGGACATCCACAAGGTACTCCAGCCCACCACCTGCAGGCAGTGAATGACGGCCAGCTCCAACGGCTCGTGAGCGATGCGTATCAGGTCATCGATGTCTGACTTCAACACAAGCAGGGCCACAGCCAGAATGATCAAAAACTTCGCAAATGCCTTGAGCAGCTCCGCCACCGCCTTGAACGAAAACATTCGTTTGAGGCCGGCGGCAGGGTTCATCCGACTGAATTTCGGTGCCAGGGACCCCGCTGCGAATAGCCATCCACCCAGGGAGATCGGCCCGATCAACGCTGCCAACACCAGGGTGATCATGATCGGCTGAATCGCCAGCAAGGCTGTCAGCCCTGAATTCAACAGGTAAGTGCTCATGGAGCGCTGATCAAGAATGACTTCACGGGACAGGGAGAAATTCTGCCGCATCAGCTCCATCAATTCTTGCGCCAGCGCCCCGCCGAAAATCAGCAGCGCGACGGATCCGGCAATCATGATCGCAAGGGTGTTGAGTTCTTTCGAACGCGCGATCTCGCCCTTCTCGCGAGAATCCTTCTTGCGTTTCTCGGTGGGGTCTTCTGTTTTGTCCTGACCGCTTTCGCTCTCAGCCATGACTCAGCGCGCCCGTGCCAGTTCGCGTAACAACTGCAAGGCCTCGGAGGCCAGCGGTTGATACTGATTGATAATGTCCGCCAGCCCGACCCAGACGATGAACAGCCCGAGCACCAGTGTCAGCGGGAAGCCGATAGAAAAGATGTTCAACTGCGGCGCAGCCCGGGTCATCACGCCAAAGGCGATGTTGACCACCAGCAACGCGGTGATTGCCGGCAACACCAGCAACAGCGCAGCACCGAGGACCCAGCCGAGCTTGCCGGCCAGTTCCCAGAAATGATTGACCATCAACCCGCTACCGACCGGCAACGTAGTAAAGCTTTCGGTAAGGACTTCGAACACCACCAGGTGGCCGTTCATGGACAGGAACAACAGCGTCACCAGCATGGTGAAGAACTGCCCGATCACCGCCACCGAGACACCGTTGGTGGGATCGACCATCGAAGCGAAACCCATACCCATCTGAATGGAGACGATCTGCCCGGCGACCACAAAGGCCTGGAAGAACAGTTGCAAGGAGAATCCCAGCACGGCACCGACGAGGATCTGCTCGGCAATCAGCAGCAAACCGCTCAAGTCCAGCGCATTGACCGGCGGCATCGGCGGCAGGCCGGGAGCGATCACCAATGTAATCGCCAAGGCGAAATATAGGCGCACTCGCGTAGGCACCAGGGTCGTGCCGAAAACCGGCATGACCATCAGCAAGGCGCCGATACGAAACAGCGGCAGCATGAACGTCGCCACCCAGGTACTGATCTGGGTATCGGTCAGCTGGAGCAGCGACATGGTTTAACCGATGACCTGAGGAATACTGCCGTACAACTGCAGGATGTATTCCATGAAGGTCTGCACCAGCCACGGACCGGCGACGATCAACGTCACCAGCATCACCAGCAGACGCGGCAGGAAGCTCAGGGTCTGTTCGTTGATCTGGGTCGCGGCCTGGAACATCGCCACCAACAGGCCCACAAGCAAACTCGGAATCACCAGCACGGCAACCATCATGGTGGTCAGCCACAGCGCTTCCCGGAAGATGTCTACCGCAACTTCTGGCGTCATGGCGATACACCGCCGAAGCTGCTCGCCAGGGTGCCGATGATCAATGCCCAGCCATCCACCAGCACGAACAGCATGATCTTGAATGGCAGGGAAATGATCAGCGGCGAGAGCATCATCATACCCATCGCCATCAGCACACTGGCCACGACCAGGTCGATGATCAGGAACGGAATGAAGATCATGAAACCGATCTGGAACGCGGTTTTCAGTTCGGACGTGACAAACGCCGGAACCAGAATCGTCAGCGGCGCCTGATCCGGCGACGCGATATCAGTGCGTTTGGACAAGCGCATGAACAACTCCAGATCGCTGCTGCGAGTCTGGGCGAGCATGAAGTCCTTGATCGGCACCTGCGCCTTGGCCACGGCGTCTTGAGCGGTGAGTTTCTCCGCCAGATACGGCTGCAAGGCATCCTGATTAACCCGGTCGAATACCGGCGCCATGATGAACAGGGTCAGGAACAGCGCCATGCCCGTGAGGATCTGGTTCGACGGCGTCTGTTGCAGGCCCAGGGCCTGACGCAGGATCGAGAAGACGATGATGATCCGGGTGAAACTGGTCATCAGCATGACGAATGCCGGGATAAAACTCAGCGCGGTCATGATCAGCAGGATTTGCAGGCTGACCGAATACTCCTGAGCACCCTCGGCATTGGTACCCAGGGTAATCGCCGGGATCGACAACGGATCGGCGGCGAACGCCAGTGGCGCGGCCAGCATCAGCGCCAGCGTCAAGATGATGCGTAGCGCACCCATTACTTCTTATCCTTATGATCCTTGCCCATCAGCTCCATCAGGCGCTGGGCAAACTCGGGGGTCGCTTTCTCAGTAATGCCGGGCACTTGCACCGGCTCCTTGAGCACGTGCAACGCGGTGATGGTGCCGGGGCTCAAGCCAAGCAGAATCTGCTCGTTGCCGACCTGCACCAGCATCAGACGGTCACGCGGGCCGAGTGCGCGGGAACCGATCAGCTCGATCACCTGCCCTTTGCCGGCCGGTCCGGCCTGCTGGACCCGGCGCAGCAACCAGGCGAGGAAGAAGATCAACCCCAGCACCAGCAGCAAACCGAACACCAACTGCGTCAATTGCCCGGCCACACCGCTGCTGACCGCCGGTGCGGCGGCGCTGGCAGCCGTCGCCACCGGCTCGGCAGCCATAACGCTGAACGGCAAGGCCAGCGCCAACCCTGGCAACCCCCCCAGAACCTTTTTCACTCAGCGCAACTTCTTGATGCGTTCGCTTGGGCTGATCACGTCGGTCAGGCGGATGCCGAACTTCTCGTTGACCACCACTACTTCGCCGTGGGCGATGAGCGTGCCGTTGACCAGCACGTCCAGCGGCTCACCGGCCAGGCGATCGAGCTCGATCACCGACCCCTGGTTGAGTTGCAGCAGGTTGCGGATGTTGATATCGGTGCTGCCGACTTCCATGGAAATCGACACCGGGATATCGAGAATCACGTCCAGGTTCGGACCGTCGAGGGTAACCGGTTCGTGGTTTTTCGGCACGCTGCCGAACTCTTCCATCGGCAGACGGTTGGACGGCGAACTGGCGGCGTCGGCGGCCAGCAAGGCGTCGATGTCGTCCTGCCCGGCGTCGCCGGTTTCTTCCAGGGCCGCAGCCCATTCATCAGCCAGCGCCTGGTCGTCCTGGGTGTTTATATCGTTAGCCATCAATTTGTCCTCGGCGGGCATCCCTTCAATCAGGAGCCGTCAGTTAAAAGCACAGGGGGTTGGGAGCGCCGGTCAGCGGCGCTCGATCGGCTCGATCACTTGCAACGCGAGGTTGCCTTTGTGCGACCCCATCTTGACCTTGAACGCAGGCACGCCGTTGGCGCGCATGATCATCTCGTCCGGCATCTCGACCGGGATAATGTCGCCCGGCTGCATGTGCAGAATGTCCCGCAGGCGCAACTGGCGACGGGCAACCGTGGCACCGATCGGTACGTCAACGTCCAGCACGTCCTGACGCAAGGCGTTGACCCAGCGTTCGTCCTGATCGTCGAGGTCCGACTGGAAGCCGGCGTCGAGCATTTCGCGCACGGGTTCGATCATCGAGTAGGGCATGGTCACGTGCAGGTCGCCGCCACCGCCATCGAGTTCGATGTGGAACGTCGACACCACAATCGCTTCGCTCGGGCCGACGATGTTGGCCATGGCCGGGTTCACTTCCGAGTTGATGTACTCGAAGTTCACTTCCATGATCGCCTGCCAGGCTTCTTTCAAATCGACGAAGGCCTGTTCCAGCACCATGCGCACTACACGCAATTCGGTGGGGGTGAATTCACGCCCTTCGATCTTCGCGTGTCGGCCGTCGCCGCCGAAGAAGTTGTCCACCAGTTTGAACACCAGTTTGGCGTCGAGGATGAACAACGCAGTGCCGCGCAACGGTTTGATCTTGACCAGGTTGAGGCTGGTCGGCACGTACAGCGAGTGCACGTATTCGCCGAACTTCATCACCTGCACGCCACCGACGGCAACGTCCGCCGAGCGGCGCAGCATGTTGAACATGCTGATGCGGGTGTAACGGGCGAAACGTTCGTTGATCATTTCCAGGGTCGGCATGCGCCCACGGACGATGCGATCCTGACTGGTCAGGTCGTAGCTTTTGACGCTGCCGGGTTCAGCAGCGGTATCGGTCTGTACCAGACCATCGTCGACGCCATGCAACAGCGCATCGATCTCATCCTGGGACAGCAGGTCCTGCACGGCCATGTCGTGTTCCTACTGCAGTACGAAATTAGTGAAAAGCAACTGTTCGATGACCACTTTGCCGAGTTCTTTCTGCGCCACTTCCTGGACGCTGGCCGTGGCTTTCTGACGCAACATTTCCTGGCCGACCGGCGATGCCAGCGTGGCGAAATCCTGTCCCGAGAACAGCATGACCAGGTTATTGCGGATGACGGGCATGTGGACTTTGAGCGCGTCCAGATCGGCCTGATTGCGCCCCTGCATGGTGATGCTCACCTGCATGTAACGCTGACGACCGTTCTGGTTGTAATTGGCCACGAAGGCCGGAGCCATGGGCTCGAAAATCGCTGGCTGCTTGCCGACCGGGGCGGTTTCAGCCGCGTCGGCAGGTTTGCTCTGGGCGCTGTGCATGAAGAACCAGGTTGCTCCCACGGACAAACCGATCGCCAGCAGCAGGGCCACCACGATCACAATGATCAGCTTGAGTTTGCCTTTGGTTGCGGGGTCTTTTACTGCTGCTTCGCTCTTCGCCATGCCAATAATCCGTCACTATTCGGGTTTTCACAGTCGCACGGCAAGGCAAGAGCAAGTGTTATGCCAGAAGCGTCTGTAGGGAGATGGGTGACGGCAATCTGAAGCACACCACAAACCACTGTGGGAGCGAGCCTGCTCGCGATGGCGATGTAACAGTCAACGACGATGTTGAATGTTATGGCCTCATCGCGAGCAGGCTCGCTCCCACAGGGTTTGATGCCTGATTTGATCAGGCGTAGTAGTCGACGGCGCTAGAGCCGATGACGCTGGTGGTGCTGGCCGCTACTTCAGCAACGCTGGCCGGAGGTTCTTCATCCATGGAATCGAGACGACCACCGCTGGCGTTGGTGCGCCCACCCTGGCTTTGCCCCTGCTGAGCCTGTTCCTGGCCCTGCCAGCCACGGGACTGGTCGGACACGTTGACGTCGACCTGGCCCATGCCCTGTTGCGCAAACATGTCGCGCAAGCGATGCATCTGCCCGTCCAGCGCTTCACGGACGCTTGGATGGGCACTCATGAATGTCACTTGGGTCTGCTGATCCGGAACCATGTTCACCCGAATGTCCAGCCGCCCCAGCTCCGCTGGTTGCAACTGAATGTCGGCGGCCTTGAGATTGGCACTGGACAGGTACATGACCCGGTTCACGACTTCTTCGGTCCAGCCGCTCTGATGCATGGCGATCGGCTGGTTCACCGGCAATGCGTTGGCGGTTTTCGGCGTGGCCGCCTGGGTCAGTGCCGCCAGACGGTTGGCGAAATCGTCGACCCGGGTATCGCTACTGGCGGATTTCAGATCCTTGAGACCGTCATCGATAAGACCACTGAAGGCTTTGTCGCCGCCCTGGCCGGTGCTGTCCTTGTCGGCTTGCACATCGAGCATGCTCGCCATGCCGGCGGCGAAGTTCTGCGCCGAGGTCGACTCGCCGTCGGCCTGAGCCTGGGCCGAGGTCGGTGCCGCTGTTGGCTGGGCCTGACTCGCCGCCGAAATATGGCCGCCCTGCTCCATGGCCATGCGCACGGCGGGCAGTGCGTCGAGGGGATCGGCTTCGGGATCGAAATCGGTGTCAGTGCTTGCAACGACCGGAGTCGTTGCCGCCGTCACAGCCACCTCGACCTGCGGTGGCGGGGTGACCATAACGGGCGGAGCGACCGGTAGCGGCGTTGGCGCCGCAGGCTGTACGGCCTGCATCAACGCAGGATCCAGCGTCGGGTCAACGGGCGCGGCATCAGCGACCGGCGTTTGCACAGCCTCCGCCCCGTCATCGCTGGCGGCCTTGTCGTCAGCCTGCGCCGGTTTATCGGCGGGCAAGGATTTGCCGCTATCGGCAACCGCCGGTTCCGGGGCGGCAGACTTGTCGTTGCTGACGTCCTTTTTATCGGGGCTGTCCGGCGCTTTATCGTGTATCGGCCTGGCCGATCCATCACCCACCGCAGAGGGTTTGTTCCGGGCTTGATTGGCGTAGACCTGAGCGAAGCTGGATGCCTTGTCCCCAGGCTCAGCGGCCAGCGCCGGTGTTTTGGCGGAGGCGGCTTGAGTCTTGGCCTGCGCGGCGGCCTGAAGGAGCATATTGGGGGTAACGGGCATGGAACGGTCTCCGCTGCACTGGGATCGTAGGTACAGTTGACGGAGATTATTGCAAAGGTCGCGCCAGGTTTGAGTGACTGGCGCTAAAAGCGCCGAACGGTCTCATTGCCAGAGATCGAGCGCTGACGCTCTGCTTCATAGAGCGGCCGGACAAACGCAAATTCGTCATCAATTTCGTCTACCAGCTTTTCAATGCCGGCGAGGCTTTTTTGCTTGGCGCGCTGCTCCAGCTCATGGCACAACTCAGCCAGGTGAATAGCGCCCATGTTGCTGCTGCTGCCCTTGAAGCTGTGGGCGGCATTCATGAGTTGCGCGGCATCTTCAGCCTTGCGCAAGATGCGTAAACGCTCTTCGGAGTCGGCGAGAAAGGTATCCAGCAACATCGGATACTCATCCTCCATCACCTCTTGCAGCGCGTTCAGTATGTCGCGGTCCAGATGTGTGTCAGCCACTTGCTCACTCCTTGATCAAGAATGCGTGGATTATGCCAGAGCCTCCCAGAAAAACTCCACGCGGGCACTTCGGCCATCATCGGACCAACTCGCGTTGTGGCCCAGTTGACGGATAAGACTGACGCCACGTCCCGACAGACGGACACCGTCGACGGGGCGTTCCATTACTCGTGCGACATCGAAACCCTTGCCACTGTCTTCAACCCGAACAATCAGGCACCCGCCCTCGCCCTTGGGTGTTACCTGCAAATGCACCCGCACATAGCCGTCCTGCAACGCGTCCAGGCGTGTATTGCGTTGTTGATAATAGCGGGTGAAACCCGAGGCATCGCGCTTGAGACTTGAATCCAGCCCCAGCACCCCATGCTCCAGGGCATTGGAATACAGTTCGGCCAAAACACTGTAGAGCGCCCCGCTCTGAGCCCGCAGACCGTGGACCTCGAGCAGCAATTGCAGAAGAAACGGCAGCGGATTGAAGCGTTTGAGCGTGGCGGCGCGAAATTCGAAACTCACTGACCAGTCCAGCGGGCAGGACTGACCACTGTCGGAATACACCAGCGCCGGCGGGCTCAGTTGTGCCGCCTCCAGCAGACTGACCTCGACCATGCTCACGTCATCACGGGCCTCGCCGCGAAAGTCCCGCAACGCCTGCTCGATCTCTTCGAACAGCTCATCAGGCTGACGATTGGCCGCAAACACCTGCTGCAACCGCTCCACTCCAAACAGCTGTTCGTTGTCATCGCAGGTATCGATCACTCCGTCGGACAACAGGAAGACCCGATCCCCGACCGCCATCGGAAACACCTCGGTGCGGTCATCGAAGGAATGCGGGCTCAGCACGCCGAGCGGCAAATGCCGAGCCGCCAGCGGCGTTCGCTCGCCGCTGGCGATGCTGTGCAGGTAACCGTCCGGCATTCCGCCGTTCCAGACCTCCACCGAGCGGCGCTGAAAACTCAGGCACAGCATCGTTGCACAACAGAACATGTCCACCGGCAGGATGCGTTTGAGCTTGGCATTCATCTCGCGCAGGGTTTCGGACAGGCCGTAACCCTTGGCGGTCATGCCATAGAAAACTTCGGCCAAGGGCATGGCACCGACTGCGGCCGGCAAACCGTGACCGGTAAAATCGCCGAGCAGCACATGCATGTCGCCGGCCGGGGTGAACGCGGCCAACAGCAGATCGCCGTTGAACAACGCATAAGGCGATTGCAGGTAGCGAATATTCGGCGCACTCAGGCAGCCGGAGTGAGCCACCTTGTCGAACACGGCCTTGGCCACGCGCTGTTCGTTGAGCAGGTACTCGTGGTGCCTGGCGATCTGGTCACGCTGTTGCAACACCGTGGCCTGCAATCGTCGCAAGCGGTCCATCGCCTTGATCTTGGCGCCGAGGATCACCTGGTTGTAGGGCTTTGCCAGAAAGTCGTCACCCCCGGCCTCCAGACAGCGGGCCAGCGCTTCGCTTTCGGTCAGCGAGGTGAGGAAGATGATTGGCACCAGGGTTTCCCCGGCCAACTCCTTGATCTGCCGGGCCGCCTCAAAACCGTCCATCACCGGCATCATCGCGTCCATGAGCACCAGTTGCGGTCGTTGCTGGCGAAACGCTTCAACGGCTTCGGCACCGTTGGCGGCCGTCAGCACCTCATGCCCCTGGCGACGAACGATGGTCGACAGCAGCATGCGATCGGCCGCGCTGTCTTCGGCGATCAGGATCGTCAGCGGTTCGAACGGCGACTGCATGCCGTTCAACTGATGTCGAACAGTTTGTCGAAGTTGGAGATGGCGAGGATCTTCTTCACATCGGTACTACTGTTAACGACGCGAATATCGGAATTGTCGCCACCAGCGTGATCACGCAGCAAGAGCAACATGCCCAGCGCCGAACTGTCGAGGTAGGTCGCTTCTTTCAAGTCGACGACAACTGCGGAGAGTTTCTTGTCCTCATAGGACTCACGAAATTCCTGATGCTTGGCGAAATCGAATCGTCCCTTGACCGATATCGTCAGCTTTTGCCCATCTTTTGAGACTTCTGTAACGACTGACATTTAACGGCTTCCTTGTCATTGGTGAACGTACGTGTACAAGGTTTAGCACTTGGCAGGGATGGGGGCAAGGCTGGTAAGTGGCGCAATCCTGGAGGACGTCTTCGCGGGCGAGCGCAGGATCGGTGTTGTTCACGCTGCAAAACCCGCAGGAGCGAGGTTTGCCCGCGAAGAACGATGACGCGGTCCAGCTGATTCAATAGGGATCCTGACGCGGCAACCGCTGGGACAACTCATCCAGCAGCTTTTGCTCACGCCGGTCTTCCAGCCGCCGCGCCTCATCCATGTAGCGCAACACCAGTTTGCGCAAGCCTTCGACCCGGGCAAACGCCTGCTGCCAGGATTCCCGTGCCTTGTTCAGGTTGTTTTGATGCCATACCAGGCTTTGCCGCTGCTGGTCGATGGCGATCCCCAGTTGCGCCAGGAAGCCTTGATAACCCAGCAACCATTGGCCCGATACGCCACTGCTGCCGCGCACGATCCACTGCTCCTGGTAATCGAGACGAAAGGCTTCGAGGTCGGCGAGCTTGCTTTCGGCCAGACGGACCTGCCCCTGAAAGTGCCCCAGACGCAGGACCGCGGTTTTCTCGGCCTTTTCGGCCATTTCGACCACGGGGGCCAGGCGCGAGGCTCGGCTCTGGGCCATGACCGGTTAGCCGCCGGCCGCGGGAGCGAAAATCGTGCCCAGATAGGCTTCGCTTTCGCCCAGGCTGATGCTGTCGTTCAGGCCCTGGCGCAGGTATTTCACCAACTGCGGTTGCAGCGAGATCGCCAGGTCGGTTTCCCGATCGCCACCCGCGACGTAGGCGCCGACGCTGATCAGGTCTCGACTCTGCTGATAACGCGACCACAGCTGCTTGAAATACTGGGCGCGCATCATGTGTTCGGGCGTAACCACAGACGGCATGACCCGGCTGATCGACGCTTCGATATCGATGGCCGGGTAATGGCCTTCCTCGGCCAGGCGCCGGGACAGCACGATGTGCCCGTCGAGCACGCCTCGTGCGGCATCGGCAATCGGGTCCTGCTGGTCATCGCCTTCGGACAGTACGGTGTAGAACGCGGTGATTGAACCGCCGCCCTTCTCCGCGTTACCGGCCCGCTCCACCAGTTTCGGCAGTTTGGCGAACACCGATGGCGGATAGCCCTTGGTCGCTGGCGGCTCGCCAATGGCCAGGGCGATTTCTCGCTGGGCCTGGGCGAAACGGGTCAGCGAGTCCATCAGCAACAGGACGTTCTTGCCCTTGTCACGGAAATACTCGGCGATTCGCGTGCAGTACATCGCAGCGCGCAGGCGCATCAGCGGCGCATCGTCCGCCGGGGAGGCCACCACGACCGAACGCTTGAGGCCTTCTTCACCGAGGATGTGCTCGATGAATTCCTTGACTTCACGACCCCGCTCACCAATCAGCCCGACGACGATGATGTCGGCCTCGGTGAAACGGGTCATCATCCCCAGCAGGACACTCTTGCCCACGCCAGTACCGGCAAACAGGCCAAGACGCTGACCGCGACCGACCGTCAACAAACCGTTGATGCTGCGAATGCCCACGTCCAGCGGCTCGCTGATCGGTTCGCGCTTGAGCGGGTTGATGGTCGGGCCGTCCATCGGCACCCAGTCTTCGGCCTTCATCCCGCCCTTGCCGTCCAGCGCGCGACCGGCGCCATCGAGCACCCGCCCGAGCATGCTCATGCCCATTGGCAGACGGCCGGTATCGGCCAGAGGAACCACACGGGCACCGGGAGCGATGCCGGCAACGCTGCCGACCGGCATCAGAAACACCTTGCTGCCGGAAAAGCCCATGACTTCGGCTTCGACCTGCACCGGGTGATAACTGTCGTCGTTGATGACCATGCAGCGGCTGCCCATGGCGGCGCGCAAGCCCTCGGCTTCGAGGGTCAGGCCGACCATGCGCAGCAAGCGGCCTTCCAGGATCGGCGCGCCTGCAAGCTCCGTGGCCTCGGCGTAGCTGCCGAGGCGCTTGGCGAAGCTGGTGCGATCAAGACGCATCGGGAGCATCCGGTTCAGGTTCGACCGCTGGCTTGTCGCTGATCGGCAGTTCCAGGCTCAGATCCGGCTCGGCCGGGTGCAAGGCCTGTTCGTGCAACTGATCGAAGAGCTTGTCCATGACCCGCGCAACGCGGGTTTCGACCGTGGCATCGATGCGACTGTGTTCAGTCTCGACCCGGCAACCACCGGGCAACAATGCCTCGTCCTCGACGATGCGCCAGGTTTCTTCATGGCGTTCGCGCAAGGCTTTGACCTGTTCGAAATCTTGCGGATTGATGTACAGCCGCACATTGCCCACGCCCAGCGGCAAGAGCTTGAGGGCCTCGCGCATGACGTGTTCGATCTGCGTTGAGTCGATGGCCAGTTCACGCTGAATCACCTGTTTGGTGATGTGCTGCACCAGATCGACCAGGGACTTTTCGATCTGGGTGTCCTGCTCGGCGATAGGCTCGAACAAATGCCCCATCAGTTGCTCCAGAGCGGCAATCTTGGCAGCCAGGGCCACCTCGGCTTCCTGGCGGACCTTGAGCGTGGTGCTGTGAAAACCTTCTTTTTCGCCCGTGGCGAAGCCTTCGTTGTAGGCCTCCTGGCGAATGCTTTCGAGCTCTTCGAGGGTCAGTGGCTGGACTTCCTCCAGCGGCACTTCTTCCATTTCCGGCGGTTCGGGCTCAGGTTCCGGCTCGGGTTCCGGCACAAACGGGTCGAAGCTGGGCAGCGACCAGACGTCGAAACCACCGACGTCCTTGCCGCGGATCAGGTCGGTGTTGGACTCATCATGTTTGGACGACATAGTGACCTTAGATCATCTCTTCGCCGCCCTTCCCGCCGAGAACGATTTCTCCGGCTTCGGCCATACGGCGGGCAATGGTGAGGATTTCTTTCTGCGCGGTTTCCACGTCGCTGACGCGCACCGGGCCTTTGGCCTCGAGGTCGTCGCGCAACAGTTCGGCCGCCCGCTTGGACATGTTCTTGAAGATCTTCTCTTTGACGCCTTCGTCCGAACCCTTGAGGGCCAGCACCAGCACGTCGGAAGACACTTCGCGCAGCAACGCCTGGATACCGCGATCGTCTACATCGGACAGGTTGTTGAACACGAACATGAGGTCTTCGATCTGACCGGACAGGTCTTCGTCGACTTCGCGGATCGAGTCCATCAGCTGACCTTCGATCGAGCTGTCGAGGAAGTTCATGATATCCGCCGCACGCTTGATACCACCCAGGGTGGTGCGCGAAGCATTCGAGTTGCCGGAGAACTGCTTCTCGAGAATCTGGTTGAGTTCTTTCAGGGCTGCCGGTTGCACGGTGTTCAAGGAAGACACCCGCAGGATGATGTCCAACCGGACCTTATGGTCGAAGTTGCCCAGCACTTCACCGGCCTGATCCGGGTCGAGATATGCGACCACGATTGCCTGGATCTGCGGGTGCTCGTAACGGATCACGTCGGCGACGGCGCGCGGTTCCATCCACTTCAGGCTGTCGAGGCCACTGGTGTTGCCGCCCAGCAGGATGCGGTCGATCAGGCCGTTGGCCTTGTCTTCGCCCAGGGCCTGGGTGAGCATTTTGCGCACGTAGTCATCGGAGCCGACGCCGAGGCTGGTCTGGTCGCCGACGATGTCGACGAACTCGCTCATCACCTGCTCGACCTGCTCGCGGTGCACGTTACCCATTTGGGCCATGGCCACGCCCACACGCTGGACCTCTTTGGGCCCCATGTGGCGCAGCACTTGGGCAGCATCGGTGGAACCCAGGGACAGCAGCAGAATCGCGGCTTTGTCGACCTTGGTCAGTTTGGCGGCAACGGCTCGGTTATCACTCATCTGCGTTAATCCACTCTTTCACGACCTGGGCCACGCGACCCGGATCTTCTGCCACCAGACTCTTGATTGCGTTCAACTGTGCGTCATAGCCTTCGCTCGGGCTCGGCAGCAGAATGCTGGTCGGGCCACCGAGGCTGACGCGGTCGTTGGCCAGTTCGCCGTCCAGGCCGCCCATGCCACCCAACTCGACGTCGCTGCCGATGCCCAGCTGTTTGTCTTTGCCGCCGCCGGTGATGTTGTTGAGCACCGGACGCAGCACACCGAACACCAGCACCAGGATAAACAAGACTCCCAGCACTTGCTTGACGATGTCCCAGAACCAAGGCTGGGAGTAGAACGGAATTTCGGCAATCACTTCACCGCGCTCGGCGGAGAACGGCATGTTGATCACGCTGACGCTGTCGCCACGGCTGGCGTCGAAGCCGACGGCGTCCTGTACCAGACGTGTGAAGCGCGCCAATTCATCGGCGGTCCATGGTGCACGGGTGGTTTCACCGTTGGCCGCGTTGATCTTGACCTGGTCATCCACCACCACCGACACCGACAGGCGATTCAAACGGCCCTGCTGTTGTTTGGTATGGCTGATGGAACGGTCGAGTTCGAAGTTCTTGGTGGACTGCTGGCGCTTGTCCGCCGGGTACGGAGCCAGCATCGGCTGGCCGGTGGCCGGGTCCATGATTTGCTGACCGTTGGCATCCAGCAGTGGCTGGCCTGGCTGCACCATGCCGGCCGACGCGGTAGCGCCACCGGTGGTTTGCGGTGCGGAAGCCGGCGCGGGCGGCTGGTTGCTCAGGGCACCCGGCACACCTTGCGGGCCATTGCTGGCGGTACGTTGTTCGTTGACCGACTGCTCGCTGCGCAACGCCGGTTGATCCGGGTTGAATTGCTCAGAGGTCGACTCGACAGCGCTGAAATCCACATCGGCCGAGACTTCGGCTTTATAGCGATCGTTGCCCAGCACCGGTTGCAGAATGTTATGCACGCGCTGAGTCAGCATGCTTTCCATGCGGCGGCTGTAATCGAATTGCTTGCCGGCCATGGTCAGCTCGGAATTTTCCGCCTGATCCGACAGCAGGTTGCCTTTCTGGTCGACAACCGTGATCTGGGATTTGCTGAGTTCGGGAACGCTGGTGGCTACCAGGTTGATGATCGCCAGTACCTGGCCAGGCTCCAGCGAGCGGCCGGAGTACAGTTCCACCAGAATCGAAGCGCTCGGCTTGCGCTCGTCACGCACGAACACCGAACTTTTCGGAATCGCCAGGTGCACGCGGGCACCCTTGACGTTGTTCAGGCTGGAGATGGTGCGAGCCAGTTCGCCTTCGAGGCCGCGACGATAACGGGTCGCTTCCATGAACTGGCTGGTGCCCAGGCCCTGGTCCTTGTCGAGGATTTCAAAACCGATGTTGCCATCGCTGGGAGTGACACCAGCGCCCGCGAGTTTGATTCGCGCACGGGACAGGTCATCGGCCTTGACCAGCAAGGCACCGGAGTTCGGTTCAACGGTATAGGGAATGTCGGCTGCGGCCAGGGTATCCATGACCTGTTTGGCGTCCATACCGGCAAGGCTGCCGTACAGAGGCCGGTAATCCGGCTGCTGGGACCACAACACCACGGCAAAGCCAATCGCCACGCTCGCAGCCAGGCCGACCAACAGGCCCACCTGACGCAACATGGTCATCTCGGAGAGGTTTTCCAGGAAGGACAACCCGAACAGCGGCGGCTTGCCGTCTATTGGAGTGGCCTTGGCCGGAACATTATCGGCGGCTGCTTCTGCCATGACTCAAATCGTCCTTAAACCGGCATCTGCATGATGTCTTGGTATGCCTGAACCAGCTTGTTGCGTACTTGGGTCAACGCTTGAAAAGACACACTGGCCTTCTGCGAGGAGATCATCACGTCCGTCAGGTCGACGCCGCTCTTGCCGATCTCAAAGGCACTGGCCAACTGACTGGACGCCTGTTGGGTGTCGTTCACTTTATTGACGGCCTGACCGAGCATGTCGGAAAAGCTGCTGCCACTCATTTGAGGAACAGCGGCAGTCGATTTCGACGCAGACATGGCATCCATTTGCATGGACCGCATGTCCAACATCAATCGATTAAATTCAATACCTTGGCTCATGGTCTACTCTCTCTGGCGACCCGCAATTTTTTGACACTCACTCGGCGGGTAGTGAGGTGTTAGCAACAAGGGTGCCAGCTCCGCGGCTGCTCCAAACAAAAGCCCAGACTTTTCAAGTCGTCATGCAATCTGTAGCAGCTGGCGAAGCCTGCGTCCGGCTGCGCAGCAGTCGTAAACCTGAACACGCGGTCTTTCTGAAACACCGCGCGGGATGATTTCACGACTGCTGCGCAGCCGGACGCAGGCTTCGCCAGCTGCTACCCAAATCGGATCAGGTGGCGAACAGGTACGCTTCCACGTCCATTCCGGCGTCGCGCATTTGCGCCAGCTTGTAGCGCAGGGTGCGCGGGCTGATGCCCAAGCGCTCGGCGGCCTCTTTGCGGCGGCCGCGCTCAGCGCGCAAGGTGTCGATGATCATCTGGAATTCACGGCGCCGCAGGTCATCGCCGAGGGCGCCCGCCGATTCGGCGTCGACTTCGACTGCGCGCACAGGCATGGGCGCCAATGTCGGCAACGGCGCGCACGCCACAGGCCCGGCCAGACAGAAATCCTCAGGCTGAATCAATCCGCCCTGCTGCAGGATTAGCGCCCGCTGAATCGCGTTGTCCAGCTCACGCACATTCCCCGGCCATGGATAACCGATCAGGCACGCCTCGGCCTCGGGCGACAGCTTTGCCGCGGCATGCTTCATTTTATTGACGTACTTGGCCAGAAGGCGCTCGGCCAATGGCAGGATGTCGGCGGTTCGTTCACGCAACGGACGCCAGGCCAGTGGGAAAACCGACAGGCGATAGTAAAGGTCTTCCCGAAAACGCCCCGCAGCCACTTCACCGGCCAGGTCTCGGTTGGTGGTGGCGACCACTCGAATGTCCAGCGTGATCGGCTTACGTGCGCCGACTCGTTCGACTTCGCGCTCCTGCAATACCCGCAGCAACTTGGCCTGCAGACCCAGGGGCATTTCGGAGATTTCATCGAGCAGGATCGTGCCGCCATCCGCCTGCTCGAACTTGCCGGCCTGCGCTGCGATGGCGCCAGTGAACGAACCCTTTTCGTGACCGAACAAGGTGGCTTCGAGCATGTTGTCCGGGATCGCTGCACAGTTGATCGCAATGAACGGCTGACTGGCGCGGCGAGAGTGCTGATGGATGTAACGCGCCAGCACTTCCTTGCCGGTCCCGGACTCACCGGAAATCAACACCGTGGAATCACTGCGCGCCACCCGTGCGGCCAATTCCAGCAATTGCGCACTGGCCGGCTCGAACGCTACAGGCCCCTCGCCCTCGGTCGCACCGAGACAGCCCAGCGCATGTCGCGCCACCAGATCGAGCAAGGCTTTGGGCTCGAATGGCTTGACCAGGTAATCCGCTGCGCCCTGACGCATCGCATCGACCGCCCGCTCGACAGCACCGTGAGCGGTCATCAGCAACACCGGCAGCTGCGGCTGACGAGTGCGCAGCAATCCGAGCAGTTGATGGCCGTCCATGCCCGGCATGTTGACGTCGCTCAGCACCAGGTTGAACGCCTCGGCACCAACCGCTACCAGCGCCTCTTCCGCCGAGCCGACAGCTTTGAAATCGTGACCGGCGAGCAACAGCGTATCGGCCAGTGCTTCGCGTAGCGCGCGGTCATCCTCGACCAGTAAAACCTTGATTGCCATGTCCTTCACTCCGCGCCCTGAGCGCTGGGCTTTTCACCCGAAAAAAGTGGCAGGATCACCTGCGCACACGTGCCGCGACCGAGCCGCGAGTGCAGCTGCAATTGTCCTTGATGAGCGCGCGTCACTGCCTTGACCACGGTCAGGCCGAGGCCGGTTCCGGTGGTTTTAGTGGTAAAGAAGGGTTCACCCAGACGCGCCAGCACCTTCGTATCGATGCCACTACCGCTATCGCTGACGGCGACACGCAGGTTGTTGTCACGGGTATAGAAATGGACTTTCAAACGCACATCGCCGGCGCTGGCCTGGATGGCGTTCTCGATCAGGTTCAGGATCGCCCCGACCAGCGTGTCGCGATTGCACAGCAACTCGCCCGAATGACTGTCGCATTGCCAGCGAATCGGCAGATCCTGGACATGGGTCAATGCGGCCGCCTGTAGCGACTGCATCAGCATATTAGGCGTGACGCGATCGGTCAGCGGTAGCTCGCCGCGTGCAAACACCAGCATGTCGCGAACTTGATGTTCCAGTTCGTGCAAGCGCTCTTTCAGGCGCCCGGCAAAACGTTGCTGGGTCTCGACCGGCAACGCCTGCTCAGTCAGATGACTGGCGTAGAGCAAGGCGGCGGACAAGGGAGTACGAATCTGATGAGCCAAGGACGCGACCATGCGACCGAGCGACGACAGACGTTCGTGGCGGGCCAGCTGATCTTGCAGATGACGGGTTTCAGTCAAGTCGTTGAGCAACACCAACTGCCCGGGCTCGGCATCCAGCGAGCGAGTGGAGATCGACAAACGCCGACCGTCCTTGAGCGAGATTTCGTGACCGTCGTCTTCACGGGGCGCAAAGCAGCGGGCAATGACATGACGCCACAGTTCGCCTTCAAGGGGCAGACCGAGCAGCTCGCAGGCAGCGGGGTTGGCTTCGCGCACGATGCCCTGGGCGTCGATGACAATGACGCCACCGGGCAACAGATCGAGGAGGTTTTGCAGGCGATTGGCCAGGCGTTCTTTTTCCGCCAGCTCCTGCATGCGCTGGGCACTGACCACCGCCAGCTCACCCTTGAGCTCGGTGACCCGGGCTTCGAGCATGCTGTAGGAATCGGTCAATTGGCTCGACATCTGGCTGAACAGTGAAAACGCCTGCTCAAGGCCAAGCCGGCTCGCCTGCTCTACGGACGACGGTTGTCCCGAAGCGTCTGGGACAGGAGACATCTGGGCGGCTTGGGGCATCGGGCTCTCTCGCTTGGCTGACCGTCAGTTAAACGGAACGTTGCGAGGGATGTAGCAATACCCGTGCCTAAAAAAAACCGCCTATAAATGAAGGACTTGAAAAACAGGCGTCAATCATCCGCCTGCTCATCACCGTCACGACGGCTCATACCGTACTTGCGCATCTTTTCCACCAGTGTGGTGCGACGAATACGCAGTCGCTCTGCCGCGCGCGCCACGATGCCATTGGCATCATCCAGCGCCTGCTGAATCAGCCCTTGTTCCAGACCACCGAGGTAGTCCTTCAGGTCCAGACCTTCCGGCGGCAGCATGGCGCCTGCAGAGAAGTCCGGAGTATGACCGTTGATGGCCACGCGCTCTTCAAGATCGCTGCGAAAGCTGTCGACCAGTTGCTCATCTTCGTCGTCGACATAGCGGAATTTCTTCGGCAACTCGACCACGCCGATCACCCCATACGGATGCATGATCGCCATGCGCTCCACCAGGTTGGCGAGTTCTCGGACGTTGCCCGGCCAGCCGTGACGGCACAGCGACATGATCGCTGCCGAGTTGAAACGGATCGAACCACGCTTCTCGTGCTCCATGCGCGAGATCAACTCGTTCATCAGCAGCGGAATGTCTTCGACACGCTCGCGCAGAGGCGCCATTTCGATCGGGAACACGTTCAGGCGGTAGTACAAGTCTTCGCGGAAGCTGCCGACCTCGATCATGCTTTCGAGATTCTTGTGGGTTGCCGCGATGATCCTCACATCGACGCTCTGGGTCTTGTTGCTGCCCACGCGCTCGAAGGTGCGCTCCTGCAATACGCGCAGCAACTTGACCTGCATCGGCAGCGGCATGTCGCCGATTTCATCGAGGAACAGCGTGCCGCCATTGGCCAGCTCAAAACGCCCGGCGCGGCTGGTGATTGCCCCGGTGAAGGCACCCTTCTCGTGGCCAAACAGTTCGCTTTCCAGCAATTCGGCCGGGATCGCCCCGCAGTTGACCGGCACGAACGGCGCGTCACGACGCTTGGAGTGATAGTGCAGGTTACGCGCGACCACTTCCTTGCCGGTCCCGGACTCACCGAGGATCAGCACACTGGCGTCGGTGTCGGCGACTTGCTGCATCATCTGACGGACGTGTTGAATCGCCCGACTGGTGCCGACAAGACTGCGGAAAAGATTGGGCTCACGGTGACGGCCGCGCTCGCGGGCCTGGTCGTACATCTCGCGATAGACCTGGGCACGGTGCAGGGAGTCGAGCAATTTGCTGTAGCTGGGTGGCATTTCGAGGGTCGAAAGCACTCGGCGACGCTGGTCTTCAGGCAAGTCAACGGAAGAATTATCGCCCATTAACAAAACCGGAAGGAACTCATCCCAGGTTGAGAGTGTCTTTAGCAAGCCCACAAGTGCACCAGGAGCATTGACCGTCCCGATGAGGACACAGATTACTTCACGACTTGATGACAATGAGCCGACAGCCTGCTGCCAGTCATGGCTACCGCAGGGTAAATTTTCTTCGCCAAGAAAATTTAAAATCACCGCCAGGTCGCGGCGGCGGACGCTATCGTCATCAATCAGCAGAATTTTGGTTTCACGCCACATGCAATAGCAACTTCCCTAGTCAACTCAATGCCCAAAATGAGGGGGCAAGCTAGACGCTTGCAGACACGTTATGCCTGTAGACGCCTGAAATCTGGTAGCAGCCACTAGTTAAGTCAAAAAACCGTGCACAGTCAAATTTATGGCGCACTATGTTTGGATTAACCGGGGTTTTTAACCGAACAGATGGTAAACCTTTGCCGCGCTCTGTGCTTGGTGGATCTGCGACATCTCATCAACTATCGCTTGCCGCTCCCCCGTAGCCGCCTCAAGAAGCTGTTTATACACCCCCAACAACTCCTCAAGGTTATCGCGCAACGCAGCCTCGTCCACCGAAGCTTCACTCAAGACGTCTTCCATGCAGGAACGGCAAGCCAGGTCCAACTCACCAATGGCTTCCCAGTTTCGCTCGGCCAAAGCACCAACGAGGCCTTCACGGGTTTGTTCGATTCGCTGCAATACAAGACTCATGGTGATCTCCTTAAAACTGCGGACCCGGCGCGGCGATAGCGTCCCAGCCGTCTTTGACGGTGCGAAGCAGATCGGCGACTTCGTCGAGAATCTTTGGATCGGCGCTGACATTGGCCTCGGTGAGGCGCTTCATCATGTAGGTGTAGAGGTTATCCAGCTCACCTACGCTCTCAAGGGAGTTCTCAAGATCGAGCCCTTCACGCAAACCACCGATAATGCCAATGGCTTTGCCGATGAAGATGCCCCGATTGGGAATATCCTTGCGCTCCAGGGCGCCTTTGGCTTGAGCAATACGGTCGAGACCACCCTCCATCAGCATCTGTACGAGACGGTGAGGACTGGCTTCGGAGGTTTGCGCCTGAGCGCCAATCTTCTGGTATTGGCGAAGGGCTAACATTGGATTCATGTTGTACCTCATCAAAAATCTGTGGTTCGTATAAACAATGTATCGACGACGCGTCAAAAAACTTTAGTCGCGAAACACAAAAGCCCGGAGCGTTGAACGACGCTGCCGGGCTTTTGGCGTTACTGGGTTATCAGCTGTTCTTCTGCTGCGCGGTCATCGCTTCAAACATCGAAGTGATGTTGCTGGCAGTCGCTTTCAGCTTGCCGACCAAGGTATCCATGTCGTTGTACTTTTTGGTCAGTACAGCGGTCAGGGATTCGATCCGACGATCCAGCGCGAGCTGGTCGTTGGCCAGTTTGTTCTTGGTTTTAGCCAACGCGGTAGAACGGGTATCGAGAACTCCACCGGTTTCGGTGTAAGGCGAAATCGCCTTGTTCATGCGCGCGAGCAGACCGTTGTCACCCGAGAAAAGATTCTGTACTTCCCCACCGAGCTTCTTGTCGTTCATCGCAGAGGTGAACTTGGTGGAATCGAAGTTCAGCGCACCGGTCTTCTGATCGGTAGTGATCCCCAACTGCGACAGCACAGTGAGCTTGTCACCGGTACCGGCCTCGGACAGCGGCCCGCGCATTGCCGCCAGGATCGAACGCGGCATGGCGTCGCCAGTCAGCGCAGCAGGAATGGTCGGGTTGCCGTCGTCATCGAGCGAAGGCTTGGTCAGCGAGCTGATCGCGTTGGCCACTGCATTGTAAGCATCGACAAATTTCTGGATCGAGGCTTTCAAGCCATCAGTGTTGGTCGCTACGAGTACCTGCGAATTGCCCGTGGCAAGCAGCGTCATCGACAAGCCCGAGACAGTGTTGTCCAGCTTGTTAGTAGGACTGCTGACCGACAGGCCGTCCACTGTGAACTTCGCGTCAACAGCGAGCGCACCCACTGAGCCAGCCGAGGTCTTCGTCGAGATCGCAGGAATCACCTGGGAACCATCGACGTCCAGGCCGACACCGCTGAGCGAAATATCGGTGCCTGCACCGGTGTTAGACGAGCTCACCACCAGTCTCGAACCGAAGTTATCGGTCACGACGTTGGCGCTGAAGCCACTGAACTGGTACTTGTCGTTCAGGGATTTGGCGACAGACTCGAGGGTGGAGCCCGCCGGCACGTCAAGGTTATAGGTTTTGGCTGTTCCGCCAGGCACGCCCTGAGAGATGACCAGAGTGCCTGCAGCACCGCCATTGACGGAGGCCTTGGAACCGCCATCAAAAGCAGCCGTGGCGACTTTCGAACCCGTGGCAAGCTGCGAGACATTGATCTTGTAGATGCCGGCGACAGCGGAGTTGTTAGCGGTAGCCGTGAGGACCTTGGGATCGGAAGAGGTGGCAGCAAAACCGGTGAACTGAGGTTCAGTGGTATTGCCCAGCGTCTTCATGGCCGCCTGGAACGTGGCGAGCAACGACTTCAGGGTGCCGACACCGGAGATGGACGCGGTGTTGGTCGTGGTGCCACGGTCGATCTGACCTTGCTTGGCCGCTTTGTCAGCGTTGACCAGTGCCTTGACGATAGCACCGGTATCAAGGCCCGAGCCTAAGCCCGTGCCCGGTAGAATTGGACTTGCCATGTAGATCTCCCTTCAGTGTCTCGCCGGTCTTTTGACCACTACAACGCCCAAAAGAACATAGCAACAAATTTCATGCCAGCTGTCAGACTTTGGCGCTGAACAGCAGACTGCTTGCGTCATTCAAGCTATTGGCCAGTTTCAGGACTTCTTCGTTGGGGATCTGACGGATCACCTCACCGGAGTCGCTGGCAATGACTTTGACGATGACTTTGCCTGAAGGCTCATCGATAGAGAACTCCAGGTTACGCTTGACTGACTGGACGAACTTTTCAATTTCTTGAACGGCCATCTTCAGCTTGTCCCGCTCACTTACCGCATCCTTGGGCTCATCCTTGACCAATGCCACTGGCGCAGCATCGGCTCGAGGCTTTTCCGCAGCGGCATCAGCAACGGGCGTCGCCGGCTTCGCCACAGGATAAGACAAGTTCAGCTTCACGCTCATATCCATGTCCATCACCTCTTTGAATCAAAAAAGCGAGAGAGCGCGACAAGCGCACTCCCCCGCCAAAAACTCACCAGCTATTACTGAAGCAGTTTCAGTACAGCGGATGGCAGTTGGTTGGCTTGAGCCAGAATTGCGGTGGAAGCTTGTTGCAGAGTTTGTTGCTTGGTCAGCTGTGCAGTTTCAGCAGCGAAGTCGGTATCTTGTACGCGACCCAGTGCAGCACTGGCGTTTTCGTTGATGTTCTGCAGGTTGGAGATGGTGCTGGTCAGACGGTTTTGTGCAGCACCGAGGTCAGCACGGCTGGCGTTGATGGTGTCCAGAGCCTTGTCGATTGCAGTAACGGCAGCCGAGAAGTTGGTTTCCGAAACGGCCGAAGTCGAACCGGCGATGGTGATTGCCGAGCCAACACCCAGGGTGTTTGCGTCGAAGCTGGCGCTCAGAGTCAGGGTGATCTGGTTCGAGGTGCCAGTGTTGGAGCCGACCTGGAAGGTCATGGTGCTGGCAGTACCGTCGAGCAGGTTCTTGCCGTTCAGGTTGGTGCTGTTGGCGATACGGGTCAGTTCAGCCGACATTTGGGTGAACTCTTTGTTCAGAGCGTCACGGTCGGTAGTGCTGTTGTTATCGTTGCGGGACTGAACAGCCAGTTCACGCATACGTTGCAGAATGTTGGTTTGTTCCTGCATCGCGCCTTCAGCGGTCTGAGCGATGGAGATACCGTCGTTGGCGTTTTTGATCGCCATGGTCTGACCACGGATCTGCGAGGTCATGCGGGTAGCAATTTGCAGGCCGGCGGCGTCGTCTTTGGCGCTGTTGATTTTCAGACCGGAAGACAGGCGAGTCATCGAAGTCGACAGAGAGTCGGAAGCCTTGTTCAGGTTTTTCTGAACGTTCAACGATGTGACGTTAGTGTTTACGGTTAAAGCCATGACGAATTCCTCGTTGGTTGGGTACTGCGGCTTCCGGCCCTGGCAACCGCCGGGTGTGGCCTAGAGAACCTTCGTAATAGTTATCGTCGTCATGGCGGGTTGCTTGAGGGCTTTTTTTAAAAAAATTACTAGCAGACTGCCACCCCCAACAAAATCAGGGGTTAGCGGCCCTGCCGCATAAAAAATGACGTCAAAAAAACTGCCGAAAAAAGCTCCGGGTAAAAAAATAGCGCTACCGGACTGCCGGTAGCGCTATTGAAAGTCTTTTAGAGATCAGCCGCGATAGAGAATCGCCGAGCCCCATGACAGGCCAACGCCGAAACCGCTAATCGCCACGCGCTTCCAGGTTGAACTCAGCACGTGTTTTTCCAGCAATAAAGGAATGCTCGACGAAACGGTGTTGCCGGTCTCGACCATGTCCTTGATGAACTTCTCTGGCTCGCCTTCAAAACGCCGAGCCACTGCATCGACAATCGCCGCACTGCCCTGGTGAATGCAGAACGCGTCGATATCACTGGCTTGCAACGCCGACTCATCCAGCAACTCATGCAGATGCGCTGGGACCTTCAACAAGGCGAAGTTGAACACCTGACGACCGTTCATGAAGAACACGCCGTCACTGACTTTCAGGTGCGGGGCACCGGAACCGTCAGTACCAAACTTGGCCTTGCCCAACTGCCAGGGCGCATCCTCGGCCATCCAGGTCGCAGTAGCCGCGTCACCGAAGAGCATGGTGGTGTTGCGATCTTCAGGATCAACGATCTTCGAATAAGGGTCGGCGGTGATCAGCAAACCATTCTTCAAGCCTGTGGCTTCCATGAAGCCTTTCATGGCGTAGATGCCGTACACGTAACCCGAGCAACCCAGGGAAATATCGAACGCGGCAACATGCGTTGGCAGACCGAGCTTGTCCTGAACGATGGCAGCCGTGTGCGGCAGCCCTTCCTCATCACCATTCTGGGTGACAACGATCAGCGCATCGATAGACTCGCGCTTGAGGTCGGGATTATTAGCAAACAATGCATTAACAGCTTCGACACACAGGTCCGATGTTTCCTGCTCAGCGCCTTTGCGCGGCAGGAAAGCCGAACCGATCTTGCCCAGGATGAACTCTTCATCCTTGGCGAATTTGGCACCCTGAGCGTAGTTATCCACGCCGGCGGCCGGCACGTAACTCGCTATGCTTTTTATGCCAATCATCATGGCTTCCCGATCATAAACAGCGACTAGGTTCACCCCGAAAAGCTCAGGGGCGCATCAAAATGGTTGATTTCCCGGGGCAGACTCATCGCCCGCACCGAGGAACACAATACAGTGAAGATGCACTTTATGACCTATGCGTCACGCCGTTAAGTGCATGAATGCGATTTTTCACGTCTGGCTGTGCATTTGACTCAGTTCGGCAGCCAGATATTGCGCCATGTCACAAGGCTCTGGCCGGCCAACATCCAGTCACACCGCACCTGATCTCGCAGGGTATTACCCAATTGCGCAGCCGCCTCCAGATCGCTCACATGCGCCCTGATCGTCTCGACCCATGCTTCGTAACTATTCTGAACCCGAGTTACGCTCAACTCGTTCCGATAGGGTTGCAGATCGCTGCAAATCACCGGAAAACCGCACACGCCATACTCAAGCAGTCGCAGATGGCTTTTGCAGCGGTTAAGCATCGTGTCACCCAGTGGGGCCAACGCCAGATCAAGGTTGAGCGAAGCCAGCTTCGCAGGGTAAGCAGCGATATTGACAGTGTTATGCACTTCCTGAACGAACGGGCGTAATGCTTCAGGGCACGGACCCAATACGACCCAATGCACATCGCCAGCGAGGTCTTTGATCACGTTGCCGATCATTTCCAGTTCGTCGACATCTGCCAGTCCACCGGCCCAACCGACTCGCGGCTTGTCAGAGCAACGACGTTCGCTGACAAGACCTTCCCATTCAATCGGATTCAATCGGCTCTCGACCACACGGATATCCGGGCAGAATCCCTCGAAAGCCTGCGCCATGACGTTGCTCGACACCACCAGTCTATCCATTGACGACAGGCCCCGGTGCAACATGGCGAGGCTGCCCTCTGTGATCGGCAGGTACTCGCCCGGCTCAAAGACCTTGAATGCACGGGAGAACGCTTTCATGCGACGCATCGCCTGCAGATGCACGTCGCTCGCCACCTGCTGTAGCACGATCACATCAGGATCGTAACGCTGCAGATCGACAACAGACAGCAGCTCGGGCGAAACGAGCCCCTCGATCAGACCTTCTGCACGCAACACAGTGAAAGGCGCGATGATGCGTTGAGCGTTACCGGTTTGCTCCGCAGGATGCGCGAGCACGCGAGGCAGGAGTTTGTGACTCGACAGTGGATGCCAGGACTTCAGCGAATCCTCGACTATGAACGCCTGGCCTGGCGCCAAAGAGAAATTCGGGTTGTAGGCACGGTCGCGCGCCAACTGCGGCAACCAGCGCTCGTACAGACGATCTTCCTGCTCCGCTGTCGCAATCGGACTTTCGACGTCACCGGCCAACAGTTGCACTCGCGGCGTCCAGACATTCAGGTAGCCGGCCTGCTGAACCTTCAAGCACAAATCGGCGTCCGCCCAAGGCGCCAGTTTCTCATCGAAACCGCCCACCGTAAGGAACAACTCCCGACGCAGCATCAGGCATTGGTCGCTCAGTGCAGAGTAGTTCTGATCCACTTGCAGACGTTGCATGTAGCCAGGCGAATCGGAAGGCATGCCCTCAAAGGCTTTTCCGACAGTTCCACCCAGACCTGCCAGGAGCCCCGCATGCCGAACCTTGCCATCGCCGCCCACCAACTTTGCCCCGACGCAACCCACTTCCTGTCGCACGCCTTGATTCAACAACTGTTGCAGCCAGTATTGCCCCATGATCCCGATGGTGGAATCCAGGAACAACAAAAACTCTCCCTGAGCGTCGCTGACAGCATCATTGCGGATCGCTTGCACTGTAGGTGCCGCCGGGTAGCGCAGTACCCGAATGTGCGCGGCCCCCAATTGCTCGATACCGGACAACCAGTCACACACTGACGGATCGTCATTGCCCCGATCGAGCAACAGCAATTCATACGCACTGTAAGTCGTCTGCTCCAACAGGCTTTCGATGCAACGCTGGGCGTGGGTCAGTTGCCCGTCAATCAGAATCAGAATACTGACCAAAGGACTGCCTGAGTGAACATAGTCCAACTCATATTGCCCCTCCACCCGGCAGTTGACCTGCGCAGACTCAAAACCGCGGACACGTAGGTGATGCTCGATCACGGCCCGTTCCTGCTCGCTGTCGTGCAGGAATGGCATGTCACTGATCACCAGCGGCTCACTGACGTGCCGCAGGCTGTCGAGCCCGGTGTTCTCGACCAGGCGAAGTATGTATTCAAGTTCGAAGGCGTCCGGGCAATCGGTGATGAAACCACCCATGGCCTGCCAGACATCGCGACGGAACAGCCAGTGCTTGGCCAATGTGGCTGGCGTACTGAGCAACAGGTCAAGGTTGAAGTCCGGGCGTAGCATCAACTCTAAATGGCCGTCGCTGTAGCGCAAGACTTCGTCAGCATAAACCGCGCGCCAATCGGGTGAACCGGTCAGGTCCAGCGCGGTGACCAGGAAGCCGCTGGATGTCAGTTCGTCGCCGGCATTCAAACACATGAACCACTCGGCACCAGAGTCGAACAGTCGGTGATTGATGCATTCCATGTAATCGACCGCTGGAATCTTTACCGCATCAAGATTGACCTGCGGCGCCACCTTCGACACGTCGACACCCATCACACAGATCTGGATCGAAGCGTACAAGCCGTCCAGCGCATTGATACTGTTCAGGGTTCTGTTCAACTTGTCCGGCTGACCAAGGAAGTCGAACACTACTAACTCAAGGGCAGGGATCATTTTGTCGCGCAAATAAGCCTTGGCGATGCCGCGCTCGACATTCGTCAGCACACGTGGCGCCAGCCAAAGCGTCCCAGCCCCACCCTTGCGCGCTTCCTGATACTCGCGGGTGGCGGCTTGGGTGATGTCGATGAAGTTGTCCAGGGCGGGCCAGAATTCTTGCTCCTGCTGGACAATCCGCTCGAGCAGCAACGGCAATGTGCGGCGTGCCTCTTCAATTTGCTCAGGGTCGTTGCCGTGGGCCAGGCCGAATCCCTGCGTTTCACTCTTGCCGATCACCTGAGGTGCCCATTCGCTGGACAACAGGACACTGATGCAACCACACAGCGCCGCCTCTCCCGCCAGCGCCGACGATTCTGCGCAGTAAAAATACTCGCACTGCTGAAAGACATCCGCCAGGCCTTCCCAGGTGTTGGGGAAGTGCGGCGTTATTTCTATCGGGTTATCACCCAGGATTGCAGGATCGATGTGCGACTGGGCGCTTCGGCCCCGGTAGTAACATACCTTGCCAGGCACCCGTTTTGCGGGGTCTTGGGGCAAGCAGAAAATGCTGCGGTCGAACGGCGGCATAAACATCACCCGGTCGGCCGGTCTGTCGGGTAATTGCAGATCCTTGGTGTAGGCGAAGATAAGGTCATCCTTGCCGAAACTTTCTGCGGTCACGCCCCGGGACAGAAAACCGGGGCGATTCAGCAAGTACCTGGCCACGACATTGCCGGCCAAAGGGTTGCCTGACACGACTTCGGGATAGACCACAATGGGTTCCACGCCCTGAGTCTGATGGGTCTTGATCACATCATTGGTCAGGCGAGGCGTCATCAAACCAGGGCTCAGGACATTGGCTGTGACGTAAGCTTCATACCCGGAGCGCATCAATGCATCGCACAGCATGTGCATCACACGAATACCGGCAGAATTACGCCGGAAGTCCGGGGCAAGCAGGTAATAAGGGCTAGGCCGCTTGGAAAATAATGAACGCGTCACTGCTGCACTCCTGACGAAATCTGAAATGTATAGGCCTGCCAATTGATTAGTGGGCGCAACGCTGGTGCTCGCAGACCCAACGCACCATGCTGTCGATGGACTCGTCTAGCGAAGTCCAGTCATCCAGCCCCAGATCGCGGGCCTTGCGGATGTCGGGAACGTAATAGGATTGGGTCCTGGGGTCGCCGTTTTGCCCGAGCACCCTGACGGATTTTTCCGGAGCGGTCCGGGCCATCACGGTGTGGGCCAGCTCGGCAATGCTCAATGCCTTGTCCGAGCCGACGTTATAAGCCTGCCCTGCTTCGCCGCGAACCAGCAGCGTCAACAACCAGACAGCCAGATCGGCACCGTGCAGGTAACTGCGCACGGCTTGCCCGCTCGATTGCAACACCAGCTCGTCATTCCACAGCGCGTCCCGGACGAAATTGCCGATAGCAAAGTGGGCATCCAGGGCGATCCCCGGTCCTGAGAAAGCGAAGCAGCGGGTCAAAACCACTTCCATGCCATAGCGCTCGGCATACAGCGCGGCGAGGGTTTCCTGCGCACGCTTGGCCTCTGCATAGGCGCTGCTCGCCAGTGTGCTGTTGCAGGCCGACGCACTGGCCTCAAGCACTGGCTGACCGTACTGAAGCGGTCCATATTGCGCGCCCGTACCGGTAAACAGTACGCGCCTGGCGCCCGTGCGCACGGCAATGTCCAGCACATTGCGCGCGCCATTCAAAATCGTATCGAAGATGCTCAGCGGATTCGCGTGGGCGCCGGCCAGCGTGTCGGTGGCCGCATGCAGAACGAGATCGACCGGACGCCCTGCCTGCAGATTGATCGGCGATTGCACATCGCCCTTCAACCAGTTGATCCATCCCGTGTTGCGATACTCGGGATATTGAGCCAGGAACGTCTCCGGAGAACGGGACATCGCGGTCACGCTTATAGCAGCGCCGTTTCTGTTCAACAGTGCCAGCAGCGCGAGCAGCCACTTGCCAAAAAAACCGGTGCTGCCGGTGATCAGCAAATGTTTGCCGGCGAGTTCTTCGTAACCGTGCAGATGCCGGATAACACGCTGCACATCGTCGGCCACGACCTGTGACGCTAATGTCACTCTCATGATCGGGCGCGCCGTGCGGTCAATCCAAAAATACTGCTTTTGCGCCAGCCCAAATCAATGTCCAGCGTCATGCATTCCTGCACCAGCAGCCCCGCGCGTAAGACCAGCGCCCTGAGCGATTCTTCGGTATAGAAATTGATATGTTCGTGCCAGTGCCGCTTGAGCCCGGCCAGGTCCTTGCGATCAGGATGCTCGCGCATCAACGCTTCGCGCGGGACTTCGAGGTACAACAACGTGTCGTCGTCCAGGCACTCGGCGATTTGCACCAGCAGTTCATGGGGATCCGATACGTGTTCCAGTACCTGACTGCATACCACCAGGTCATAGCTATTGGTTTTTATCGCAGCGCGATCAACCGCTTGTGCACCGTCGACCGTTTCCACCGAAGAGATATCGAATATGTGGGTCCGACTGCTTCGACCTAGAAACGGCGAATTAATCCCGCTGTCTCCCCCCCAATCAAGGACCCGGGGGTTAGACGTCACTCGTGGCTCAAGCCAGGCTTCGACGTCGCGAACGTAATCGGCCCGCCCCTGATAATGCTGGTTTGCAGCGGCATACCCGGGTTCGAAACGCTCGCGCTCAAGTGTATAGGCCTCATCACGGTAACCGTGATACAGCTGCATCATTTCCCGGTCAGAGAAACGGTAATCGAGAAACAGCACCCCGCACGCCTGGCACTGGAGCGACGTGCACAACGTATAGGCCATGCCTGGCTGCAGATCCCTCAACCCCCACTCGGGCGTAATGCTGACAGGTTCATGGCCAAACACCCGGCTGGCCACGAAAGGCATCAGTACCGCAGGCGATCTGTCGAGATGAGTACTGGCGCAGCAAATACAATGCTGGGCGACCCGGTCTATAGCCATGAATACAACCTCGAAACAAAAACAGATTCAAAATTTCAGCAGAACACACCACACGCCGGCCATCACCAAACGCTGCGGCCGCCGTCCATTACCAGGTTGCAGCCATTCATGTAGAGAGAGGCATCGGCACACAGGAATGCGATTGCACCGCGATACTCATCTGCGTGGGCCATGCGACCCAGCGGGATCAGGCTGGTCAGCTTGCTGACAAACACATCGTCCTGGCCGGCATAGACGCCGCCCGGCGACAGCGCATTACAGCGCACGCCCTGTTCGCACCAATACGTCGCAAGGTATTTGGTCAGGCCGATCAAACCATGCTTGACCACCGAGTACGTCACCGGTTTGACCGGCTGCTGATCGTCCTCACGACCGTCAATCCGATACAGGCGCTGATCGGGCGCAATGACGCCAAGGTCCGAGGCGATGTTGATGATCACACCCTTCTTTTGCAGGGCCATCTGCTTGCCGAATACCTTGGCGCAGTTGAACGCGCCGCCCAGCCCCGCGTCCAGATCCTGCTGCCACTGTTCCCAGGGGAAGTCTTCGAGCCGGGAAAAGTTCTTGCCGTCGGCGTCTTCAACCTTGGGATTGCGTGCGGCATTGTTGATCAGAATATCGATCCGGCCATGATCGGCGATGACCTGATCGCATACCGATTGCAGCGACTTGAGGTCCGTGATGTCGGCTACAAAGGTCTGCGCCGTGACGCCCGTTTCCTCAAGCAGCCGATTGCGGCTACGTGCCAGTCCTTCTTCGCTCACATCGAGCAGAATGGGCACTGCCCCCAATCCGGCAATTGCGGCGGCATGCTGATAACCCAGCAAGCCGCCGCCACCGGTGATGATCGCGACCCGACCGGAGAGGTCGAACAGTTGCTTCATCGCGTTGTGATCAGCCATTGACCGTGACCTCGTCCAGATTGATCTGCACGCCTTTCTTCAAGGACTCACGAGCCGCCAGAGCAAGGCGCAAGCTTTGCAGGCCATCAAACAGGGTGACCTTCGGCCGGGCGTTGCCCTGGAGGCAATCCAGGAAGTGTCGCGCCTGATTCAGGAACATCTCGTTGCGTACAAAATCAGGGAAGTTCGAGCTTTCGGCGACTTCGCCTGTGGCGGTGTACACCGTCAGCTGCGTATTGATCAGGTCCATCACGGCGCTGCCACCGTCGCCAATGATCTTGAACGTGCGGACCGGTGGACGCTGGACGAAATCCTGGTGCAGATGAATCGGGAAGCTGCCCTGCTCGCCGCGGTATTGCATCAGCGAGGTTGCAGTGTCTTCGACGTCGATTTCCAGATTGCTCAGTTGTCCGCCGACACAAAGGATGTTGTCAGGCAAACCGAACAGCCAGTAGATCAAGTCCATTTCGTGGATCTGCGACAGAATCACCCCACCGCCCTGATCGGCCCGGGCGGCATACATCTGCCGGTAGTCTTCGTACTTGTGCCAGTTCGGCAGGTATTCACCGATCTCGGCGCTGACGCGAATGATATTGCCGAAATGCCCTTCGTCCAGAAGCGACTTGAGCCGTTGCAAGCCGGGATGAAAACGGAAGTTGTAGCCGACGTAGAACAGCAATTGCTTCTGCTTGACCAGCGCCAGCAGCTCTTCAATACCCTCCAGGTCACTGGCCAGCGGCTTCTCCATGAACACCGCCACGCCGGCTCGGGCACAAGCCAGGGCAATCGGTACGTGCAAGGCGTTGGGGTTGCAGATGAACACCGCTTGAGGATTTTGGGCCAATGCGCTATCGAGGTCGTGATGAACGATCACACCGTAATCGGCTTCCAGATCGGCGCCCTGCTCGACAGTCAGGTTGTCCTGCAACTTGATTCGTTGACCGCGAACCCGATACGCATGCACTTCCAGCGAATGCCCCAACAACTTACGCAAGTTGCGTAAATGCCGTTGCCCGATGCCGCCCAACCCGCAAAATAAAATCCGCACAATGACCTCAACTATTTCAAACCAGACGGTTACCGCGCAGCCATTCGGCTGACAGCTCACTCATTTCCCGCAACCAGACCGGTTCTTCACCGGCCACGCCACGCGCGACCTGGAGGACGAAGTCACCCTGATAATCGAAGCGGATCAGCTGTTCGCGCAAGCTGGCAAAATCGGCGTCGCCCTGCCCCAGCGGTACGGTGGTGCTGCCTTGGCGGCGATCCTTGATGTGAAAACTGCCGACCCGCTCGCCATAGGCGGCGAATTCGTCAGCCGGCGCATAACCCAGCGAAGCACTGTTGCCGGCATCGTAATTGACCTTGACCAACGGATGATCAATGGCCAGCAGCAATTGCTTGAACGGCTCAGGCGCCAGATCCGTTTCCAGGTGCAGCTCCACCGAGTTTGCTTCTGCCGAAGGCAGCACCTGCCGCAGATAACCGATGACTTTCGCATGCTCTTCAAGTGAGCCGATGCGCGAGTTGTCCACGAATGGCAGCACGACGCGACCGATACCCAATTGCGGGCAAATGCCGATCAGCCACTCTAGTCGTTCCAGGCGCGAGGCCAGTTCTTCGTCGGTGCAACGCAGCAACGGACAATCCATGAAGTAATCGGCGCAAATAGAAACAACAGACACGCCGTAACCGGCCAGGCACTCTTTCAGATCAGCCCGCCCCGCAGGTGTTTCCAGCGGGTTGGCACCCTCACCGTACAAATCGTAAATCCACTCGATACCGCGCAAGCCTGCCTGCGCCGTGAGTTCGATTTCTTCACGCCATTGCCCCCGAGGGAAGGACTGGAAACGCCCATCCTGCGGTGGCAGCAGACGCCCTTGCATCGTGTACAGACCCGCGTCGGCGTACTGCTTCAGATAGTCAGCAGTCATGCTCATTCCCCCACCAGTGGAATCAGCATGTTGGCCTTCAGTTCGTCGCGATCGAGGAACGGGAACAGGTCTTCCAGCGGGCTGGAGACCATTTGGCCGTTCTGGCCGATACGCGAAGTGATCCGTGGCCCGATGGCCTGATCAGGCTCGACCATCACTTCACAGACCACCGGCCCCGGCATCGCCAGGGCCTGGTTGATCACGTCCTGCAGAGTCGATTGCTCGCTGACCCGCAGCACCGGCAAACCGAACGCCTCGGCCAGCGCACCGATGTCCGGCAGCGTCAGACCGGAGACCGGATCGCAACCGATGGTCTGTTTGAAATAACCCGATTGCGAAGCGCGGATCGAGGCATAGCCGTTGTTGTTCAGCACGAAGTACTTGATCGGCAGTTGCAGACGGCGGACAACTTCCAGTTCCTGGATGTTCATCACGAACCCACCGTCGCCATCGACCGAGATGGTGCGTCGGCCGCCACTGCCAATGCAGCCGCCAATCGACGCAGGCAAACCGTAACCCATCGAACCGAGGCCGCCAGTGGCTACCGCGCGTTGACCGCGTTTGAGTTTCGCCGAGATCCAGAACGTATCGATCGACGCTCCGGAACTGCCAGGGATGATCATGTCGGTTTCGAGCAGTGCATCACAGAGCATTTCGGTGAACACGTAGCTGTTCACGAATCCCTGTTTATCGTGGTACTCCGGCAGAACCACCGGGTAACGGTTTTTCCAGTCGGTGCAGCGTTCGCGCCACGGTGTGAAATCAAAGGTTTTCTGTTCGGTGTTTCGCATCAGTCCAGCGATAAAATCACCGGCGTCGCAGACGAACGCCTGATCAGGCATGTCGCCGAGTTTGGCGATTTCCGCCGGGTCGATATCGACCACCACCACTTCGGCGGCACGGGCGAATTGCGAGCGATCGAAACCGGTGATGGAGAAGTCCATACGGCAGCCGATGGCAATCACCAGATCAGCGTTTTGCACAGTGAAGTTGGCTCCGCGCGAGGCCACAGTGCCACAGCGACCGAAGTACAGCGGATGGCTGTACTCCAGCAGATCGGCGCCGATCCACGTGGTCATCGTCGGGATGCCCAAGCGCTCGATCAGCGCACGCATCGCCTCTTGTGCACCGGCGCCGTGAACGCCGTTGCCAACCAGCAGCACCGGGCGCTGTGCCTGTTGCAATCGCACTGCCAGATCACGCAACGTGCCGGCATCCGGCAGCGCCGGTTGCGCATCTTGATCGGGGGCGTAACCGGCCAACTGACCGGGGTCGATTTCGGTGGCCTGAACGTCCAGCGGAATGTCGATCCAGACTGGGCCTTTACGGCCGCTCATCATCACGCACAACGCCTTTTCCAGCTCGTAACGAATCTGCTGCGGGTCAAGCACACACACTGCGTACTTGCTGATCGGCGTGACCACGCTGACGATGTCCAGCTCCTGAGTGCCCAGTTGACGCAGACCGCTATTGCCCTTGAGGTCGGCACGCTTAACCTGACCGGAGAGGTACATCACCGGTGTCGATTCGAACCAGGCACCGGCCAGGCCGGTCATTGCATTGGTAGCGCCAGGCCCGGAAGTGACCAGACAGGCGCCAAAGCGGCCCGAGGTGCGCGCGTAGCCTTCGGCGGCAATCGCGGCACCCTGCTCATGAAGCATGCTGATCGCTTGCAACTGCGGCTGACGGAACAACGCATTGTTGAGGTGCATGGCACCTCCGCCCGGCAGGAAAAACACATGCCCGACGCCTTGGCGGGCAATAAACTCGAAGACGTAGTCTGCAACACGCATGGAAACCGCCTGAAAAATGAATTAGTGATGAGAGACGCGATCGGCCGGTACGGCGTACAGCACCAGATCCCATCCTTCGGCGAGGTGTGGGCACAGGCTGAAGTGATAACCGTCGTAGTACTCATGCAATTGCAGCAGGATGCTCCACAGGTGCGCCTGCTCGTGGTAAACACAAACCGCCAATACCGGATGCGCCTCGCTGATGAGTTGGCGACCACCTTCCAGGCACTGCGGCTCGAAGCCTTCGATATCGATCTTGATAAACGTCGCAGGAAGGATCTCTTTGCCCAGTTCATCCAGCGTGCTCATGCGCACCGACTCGGTGCCCATGCCGACACGGGAAGCCGGACCATTGCCGGTCTCGATCAGAATCTCGCCGACGCTGTCACCTACCGCCATCGCGTGCGCGTGCAGGCCGGTGTATTCGCCGGACAGTTGCGCGATGGTGTCCTTGAGGTCGGCATAGTTGTTTGGCGACGGCTCGAAAGAGTGGATCTCGCGATATTTGCGGCCGCTCTGGATATAACCGTGAATCGAATCGCCGTTGAATGCGCCGATGTCGTAAACCACTTCCTCATCGTTGGCGTTGACGAAGCGATCGTTGAAGTAGATCTCCAGCGGCGAGGCCGGAGGCAGCAAATCGTAGTCGAGAAACAGGCGCCATTCGACGTGATCGACAAACAGGGCCTTCGATTCGTCATCGCTCAGCAGGTTGAACGCCTGGCGAATGTGCACGGCTTCACCGATGACTTTTTCCGGCAGGTCAAGACTGTAATGCGGGAGGAATTTCTCCGGAAAGCGCCAGGCCAGATGACCGAATAACGCAATGCGCTCGAAACCCAGTGCATGCAATGGTGCCAGTCGATCAATCATTCGATCGCTGGCCTCACCACACCAGATGGTGGTGATGATGGCAGGTAGATGACCGGCTTCGCGTTCGGCCAGGTGCGCCGGGCTCAACACCTCGATACCCAGCACCGAGCGTCCCCAGAGCGCAGGATTGTTATCGATGAAGGCCTTGGGTTTGAGGCCCATTTCCAGCAGCATCGAAGCCACTTTTTTACCTAGATGCCCGGCACCGAACAAGACAAACGGCTGCTCAAAATCACCAAGGACGTTCAACAGAGTGTTCTGTTGGCGTTGGCGAATCGCTTCCAGAGGTTCGCTCAACAAACGATCCAGGCGCGCGGAGAGAGATTGATCAGTCATTGGACGAACCTACGTTGAGTGAATTGAGAAAATCCAGCGCCGACCAGAACCCGGCACCGTGATCTTTGTGGCCTTGCCACACTTCGGGAATAAAGCTCACTTGCGGATACGCCTTGAGCTGCGCCCACGTCGCTGGCCAGTCCACATCACCGGTGCCCATGATCACGCCCTCGCCGTTGCTGCCCTTGGCATCGGCCACGTGCAGGTGCGCCGAGTGCGGCAGCAGCAGCGCCAGTGCCGCCTGGAAGTCCAGGCCGAAATGGAAGCAGGCCATTTGCAGGTGCGAGAGGTCCAGGCACAGGCGCAGGTTCAGGGCTTTGGCTTGTTCGGCCAACTCCTGCGGCATCATGAAAATGTTCTGGTGACGTTGCCCGCCGAAGTGCCACGGGAAAGGCGCCATGTTTTGCGGAATCAGCTCGGTGCGACCGAAGTCGACCTGCGCACAGGATTCCTGGAAGCGTCGGTACAGCTCTGCACGCTGACTGACCGGG
Organism: Pseudomonas sp. ES4; assembly: GCF_050586665.1. Lineage (NCBI taxonomy): Bacteria > Pseudomonadati > Pseudomonadota > Gammaproteobacteria > Pseudomonadales > Pseudomonadaceae > Pseudomonas > Pseudomonas sp. ES4. Next base: position 82,443 of record NZ_JBOBDO010000021.1, read on the forward strand.
AAAGGTTCGTCGGCCGAGAAGCCACCGATGTTCGCGACGATCAGCAGCGAGTCGGCGTTCGGGAAGAACTCGGCGATTTGCAGGGTGGCATCGACCACTCGTTGCAGGTTGGCAATCGAGCGCTGGCGGTATTCCAGATCATCGGCCACCAGGTCCAGCAGCTCGCTGTTCTCGAAAAGCTCCGGGGCATGCACGACCAGGCGCGAACACTCGACCTGACGCAGATACGCCTGCGGCGCCACACTCAAGTCACGGTAAGACAAATGGAATTCGAACAGGTCCGGTTTGATCCACTGCTCGTATTGCAGGAAATCGTGATACCGCACTGGCACGCCCCAAAGAATCGGCATGGCAAATTCACGGCGCACTTCGGCTTGCTCGGACAGATCGCTGTCGAACAGGAAGTCGCCTTGCGGGATTGCGCGCCCGGCCTTCTTGCCGAGCAGATCGATCAGGCGATACGGCGGCAGCCCCTGGCCCGGACTGGCCACGCGCAGCATGTTCTGTTCGAACACTTCACCGGGCTCGATGGCTCGGGCGGCGATCACACTCTTGCCGAGGTTCTCGCGGTTGAGCAATTCACCCTGGCTGGCGTGGCGGCCCGGGCCGGTCCATGGCAATGCCTTCTCGACCTGTCGAATGCCTTCGACCAGTTGACGGAACTCTTCCGGCTCCAGGCTGGCCAGGTGGTCCGGCCCTTCCATGCCACGGTCGAGGGTAATGTGACGCTCGATCAACTTGGCGCCCAATGCCACAGCGGCAATGCTAATCGCAGTGCCACGCTCATGACCGGAGTAACCGATCAGGCCGTGCAGCTCACGCAAACGCGCCAGGTAACCGAGTTGAATATCGGTTTCCGGTGCCGGGTAAGTACTGTTGCAATGCAGCAAGGCGAATGGCACGCCCAAACCGTTCAACTGCTCGATGGCGCGGACGATTTCATGCTCCAGCGACATGCCCGTCGACAGAATCAACGGTTTGCCCAGCTTCGCAGCCTTGGCAATCAGGTACGGGTTGCACAGGTCTGCCGAGGCGATCTTCAGCGCCGGCACGTCAAAATCGGCGAGCACTTCGACGCTCGGCTCATCCCATGGCGTGCAGATATAGCTGATACCTTTTTGCGCGCAGTACTGACGGATTTGCAGGTGCTCATCAACGGTCAGTTCGACCTTGTCGAGCAGGTCCTGGATGTACTCGACACCCAGATCCTCGGCTCGCGAGCCATCGGCCTTGCGGCGATAGAGCGCTTCACGGTTGCGCAACTGGAACTTCACACAATCGGCCCCGGCCATGATCGACGCATCGACCAGTTTTTTTGCCAGTTCTACCGAGCCGTTGTGGTTGTTACCCACTTCGGCAATGACGAAGATGTGGTCGCCACCGATGACAACACCATCGATGCTGAAAATTTGCTCATTCATTGAATTTTGGTCCGCCAGGAAGTGACACCGTTGGATTCGAAACGGAAATCAGTGGTTCGGCAGCCAAGCTCGCGGACCTTTGCGGTCACGGCCTGACGATGCTGGGGCTGCACGAAGAACAGGAAGAAGCCCCCGCCTCCGGCGCCAAGTAATTTGCCGCCAAGCGCGCCTGCGGCCAGCGCGCTGTCGTAAATCCGGTCGAGCACGCCATCGCTGACGGCACGGGAAAACTGTCGTTTGAGCATCCAGCCCTGATGCAGGCAACGGCCGAAATCATGCAGCTCGCCGCGAATCAGGTGGTGGTGCATGTGGCGGCACAGCGCCACGCTTTCGGTGATGAGCAAGCCCTGGGCATTTTTGCTTTCCATTTCTTCGCGCTGCTGCTCATGCAGCTTGCCGGAGTCATGGGAGATGCGTGTATCACAGAGCACCAGACACTCTTCAAGCTCGTTGCAGATCGAATCTTCCAGTCGAATCGGGTGCACCAGATTTCGACCTTCCTTGAACTCGATCAGGTTGAAACCACCGAAGGCCGATGCGTACTGATCCTGCCAGCCACCCGCGATGCCGAAGCATAACCGCTCGGACTGAAATGCCAGCTCGGCCACTTCGTAGGTGCTCCAGCGATCGCGGCGCAACTCGTTGAATGCAGCGATGACTGCAGTTGTAACGGCCGACGAGCCTCCCAGGCCGGAACCTACGGGAAAGTCGGAACGGATATAAAGATCCAGTCCGTAGTTGGGCTGGATTACTGAGACGATGGTCGCCAGCAAACCTTTGTCGCCATGCACCAGCAGGTCTGCGATGGAGGCGTAATGCTCTTCGGTGCCGAGGTCTTCGGAAAAAATCCGGATGACGCTGTCGGCACGCGGAATCAGCGTGGCATGGGAATACAGGCCGACCGTGCAACTGAGCACTGCCGCCGGGTTTTCCACGAAGTAATACGTGAGGTCGGAACCACCGCCGCTGAAACTCATGCGCACCGGTGCCCGAGCTCGTGCCAATACCGGCACTTCCTGATTGGCTGCCAGCCGCGCAGGCGTGACCACGTCGACCAGAAAGCCATCGACATCGACCACCGGGATCGCGTTGTAGCTCAGATCGAAAATCTTGAGCATTTCCTCGCGCGCCGCGCCGAGCTTCACCGAGCGATAGTCGGTGTTCATGCACTCTGTGACCGGCACAGTCGTCGCGCCGCCTTGCAGCAGGTAACGGCGCAAATCACCGTTGGTCAATACGCCGGCCAGTCGCCGTTCATCATCCACCACAAAAACGATTTGCAGCGCGCCTGACTCAATGCATTCAACGGCATCGAGAATGGTCTGATGGGTGTAAATCGTCTGGCTTCTTACCAACTGATTCATGCGCTCGCGACCTCTTGAAAGCCCGACTTGAATGCACTCAGGGAGTCCGGCGTTCCAATATCAATGAAGGGGCCCGAGTATTCGCCGACCTTCAGCGATTGACGGGCAATCAGTTGCGGCAAGATGTCCTGCTCCATCGAACAGGCCTGCAGCGCAAACCCGTCCAGCGAATCGACGGTAAAGCCGTAGACACCCGCATTCACCAGGCCTGGCCCGCCAACGCCCTTCTCGTTCAGCGCGAGCAACTGCAAGCTGTCCGAGCAGCTCAGGCTGCCGTAACGCGAGCGGTCTTCGACTTTGACGCCAACCAGCACATCCTCTGTCGCATTCATCGCCAGGTGATAGGCCGAGTGATCGAGCCAGGTATCGGCGTTGAGCACCAGATAACGGCCACCCGGCGGCATTTCGCGCAGCGCCTGCAATACAGCGCCGCCCGTGCCCATCGGTTGCTCTTCGACCACCAGCGCCAAGGCCAGACCCGACTCGGCCGACAACGTCGGCAACAGCTCGGCCAACTGATCGGCACGGTAATGCGCGCACAGCACCGCGTCGCTGATACCGGCCTGCTTGAGTTGCGCCAGCACCAGTGCGAGGAATGGTCGGCCATGAATGTCGACCACGGCTTTTTGCGAGCCCTGGAGCACGGCGCTCAAACGAGTGCCAAAACCACCGCAAAGGATGTAGGCGCGCATCAGCGTGGCAACCCGAAAAACTGCTCAAGGCAGCGTGCGACATGGCCAAGGTGCTCTTCACCGAGGCCCGGCCACACACCAATCCAGAACGTGTCGTGCATGATTTTGTCGGTGACGGTCAGCTCGCCGCTGACGCGAAAATTGCGCCCGAGCATGTACGGCTGACGCACCAGATTGCCGGCGAACAGTAGACGTGTGCCGATGCCCTGGCTGTCGAGAAACTGCAGCAATTCAACGCGATTGATGCCGCAACCGTCGCGCAGGGTCACCGGAAAACCGAACCACGAAGGGTCGCTGTTGGCGGTAGCCTGCGGCAGGATCAAGTAGTCGGCGCAATTCGCCAGACGCTCGCTGAGCCAGCGGAAATTGCGTTTGCGTGCCTCGGTAAAGTCCTCCAGCCGATCCATCTGCGCCAGGGCACAGGCGGCCTGCATGTCGGTAATTTTCAGGTTATAGCCGAGGTGCGAATAGGTGTACTTGTGGTCGTAGCCTTCCGGCAACTGCCCCATCTGCTTGCAGAAACGCTGTTTGCAAGTGTTGTCCTGGCCGGGCGCGCAATAGCAGTCGCGGCCCCAGTCACGGAACGATTCCATGATGCGGCTGAGCAATGGGCTGTTGGTGAAGACCGCGCCGCCCTCGCCCATGGTGATGTGGTGCGCCGGGTAAAAGCTCAGGGTACCGATGTCGCCGAAAGTGCCGACCAGTTGACCGTCGTAGGTCGAACCGAGAGCATCGCAACAGTCCTCGATCAGCCACAGATTGTACTTGTCGCACAGCGCCCGGATGACCTTCAGGTCATAAGGATTACCCAAGGTGTGCGCGAGCATGATCGCCTTGGTTTTGGGGCCAATGGCGGCTTCGATCTTGCTCGGGTCTATGTTGTAGTGCGGCAGTTCGATATCGACGAACACCGGCACCGCACCGAACTGCAAAATCGGGTTAACGGTGGTCGGGAAACCCGCCGCGACGCCAATCACTTCGTCGCCAGGCTTGATCGCACGATCGCCCAGCCGGGGCGAAGTCAACGCGGAGAACGCGATCAGATTGGCCGACGAACCCGAGTTGGTGGTCAGCACGCAACGTCGGCCCAGGTATTTGGCCAGGCGTTTTTCGAAGGCGTCGTTGAAGCGCCCGGTGGTCAACCAGCCATCCAGCACCGCTTCGGTCATCGTCTGCAGTTCACCTGCGCCGATCACCTTGCCCGCAGGCGGCACAGGGCTCTGGCCGGCGACAAAGACTTTGGGGGCCAGCTCCAGCTGCGCATAACGCCCAACCAACTCGACAATTTGTTGGCGCAACTGATCCGCAGTACTTTCACTCATGGGTATCGCCTTGGTAGTCCGCAATCTGCTTGCGGGTAAAGGTGTGCATGTCTTCGCCGTTTTGCCAGGCGAGGTTCCAGGCCATCGTGCGTTCGAGGGTGGTGGCTAACGACCAGCGCGGCGTCCAGCCCAGTTCCAGGCGCGCCTTGCTTGAATCGAGCGCCAGCAACCCGGCTTCATGGGGTTGCACCTGGGTATCGACCGACCAGCGCACCGCAGTCGGCCACAGCTCGGCCAGTTGGCCGACAATGGTTTCGACGGTGGCGACGCTGCCCTTGTCGGGGCCGAAGTTCCAGGCGCTGGCGTATTTCTCACCGTCCTCATACAACGCGCGGGCGAGCATCAGATAGCCCATCAGCGGCTCGAGAGCGTGCTGCCACGGGCGCGTTGCGTGGGGATAACGCAGGACCACTTCTTCATTGTTTTGCCAGGACCGGAAAACGTCGGGGATCAATCGCTCTGGCGACCAGTCGCCGCCACCGATCACGTTGCCCGCCCGCGCAGTGGCCAGCGCAGCACCGGACGCTTGCAAGAAAGAGTTGCGGTAAGACGCACACAGCAATTCAACGCAGGCCTTGCTGTTGCTGTACGGATCGAAGCCGCCGAGCGCGTCGTATTCGCGATAGGGCAAAACCCATTCACGGTTTTCGTAGCATTTGTCGGTCGTGACCACTACCACCGCGCGAACGCTCGGGCAATTACGCACGGCTTCCAGCACATTGACGGTACCCATGACGTTGATTGCATAGGTTTCGACAGGGATGCGATACGCCTCGCGCACCAGCGGTTGCGCCGCAAGGTGGAAGACCACGTCTGGCTCAAAGGCCTGCAGTGCCTGAGCGACTGCCGCCTCATCGCGAACATCCGCCATGTCACCGGCAATCAGACGGTCCAGACCGGCCACAGTCCACAGCGCCGGCGTGGTCGCGGCGGGTAAGGCAAAGCCGCGCACCTCTGCGCCCAGTTGCTGCAACCACAACGCCAGCCAGCCGCCCTTGAAGCCGGTATGGCCGGTCAGGAAAACCTTTTTACCCGCCCAGAATCCGTTCACTTCCAGAGCTTCCATTCGGCGCTGCCGCTGTTCCAGCGCTCTTCCAGGAAGACGCGGTCACGCAACGTATCCATCGGTTGCCAGAAACCACGGTGCAGATGGCTCATGAGTTGCCCCTGGCGTGCCAGGTTGCGCATCGGCTCGTATTCCCAGGTCGTTGAATCATCTTCGATGCCATCGAGCACGCTCGGCTCCAGCACGAAGAAGCCGCCGTTGATCCAGCCGCCATCGCCCTGGGGTTTTTCCTGAAAGCCTCTGACGCAAGCACCTTCCAGTTCCATCGCGCCGAAGCGTCCCGGTGGCTGCACGGCCGTGACTGTGGCCTGCTTGCCGTGTTGACGGTGGAATTCGATCAGTTCGGGAATGTTGACGTTCGACACGCCATCGCCGTAGGTGAAACAGAAGGTTTCGTCGCCCAGGTAGTCGCGCACGCGCTTCAGGCGGCCGCCGGTGCCGGTGGTCTCGCCGGTATCAACCAGCGTGACGCGCCATGGCTCGGCTTTTCCCTGGTGAATATGCATGCTGTTTTCAGCCATATCGAACGTCACATCCGACATGTGCAGGAAGTAGTTGGCGAAGTATTCCTTGATGATGTAGCCCTTGTAGCCCAGGCAGACCACAAAGTCGTTGATGCCGTAGTGAGAGTAGATCTTCATGATGTGCCAGATGATTGGCTTGCCACCGATTTCGATCATCGGCTTGGGCTTGAGGTGCGATTCCTCACTGATACGAGTTCCCAATCCCCCCGCCAGAATTACTGCCTTCATGTGCTTCTCTCAACTGTGGGCTACATCGACTTCATTGAAGCGCTGGCCGTTGGCAAGGGACGCCAATAATTCGGCGTCTGCGCGATTAACTCGGGCGCACACCTCAGAAAGCAATATTGGTGCCATCGAAAAACACCACGTACGAGCCTCGTTGCGCCATGCCTCTAGCACCTCAGAAAAAAAAGGCCCACCGAGAGGTGAGCCTTTTTTTGCGGGACACGGATGGCTGTCGAGCTTTGATCCTTAGGCTTGGGCCTGCTTGATCAAGGCCGACCATTCAACGCCGGTCACCGGTCCGAGCTTGAATCCAGAGCCGTTGGAGGCAAGGTTCTTGTTGTAGAACCGATCGTGCGCCAGCGCCTCGGACCACTTCTCGCCCAGTGCCTGACGAGCCGCTGACGACTGCGCCAATACGCCTGACTGAATGACCTGCACATGCGGGGTCCACACCGTCAGATAACCGGCCTGACCGACACGCAGGCACAGATCGATATCACCGAACGCTTCGGCGAAGTGTTCGACATCAACGCCGTCTGCCGCCTCGAACAACTGCTTGGAGATCATCAGGCAGGCAAAGGACACCGCCGAGCAGTTCTGCTCCACCACCAGCCGGTTCATGTAGCCCGTGGCCGTCTTCGGTTGCCCCACGAACGGCGAACCCACACCCTCGTTAAAACCGAGGATCAGGCCCGCCTGAGTGACAGAACCGTCACGGTCGATCAGCTTGGCGCCGACCACACCGACCTCCGGACGCTGAACCTGATTGAGCAGGGATTCGATCCAGTTGACGTTGACCACCTCGCCGTCAGCGGCCAGCGTCACCAGGTATTCACCTTTGGCTTGCTGACTGGCGACATTGATCAGCGTCCCGGTCGACAGACCCGGCTCGGCACTGAACAGACGAACCCGGTTGCCTTGCTGGCCCTGACCATCCAGCCAATTACCCAATTGCGCCGCGTAGGCCGAATCGTCAGCCACCAGTACTTCGTAGCGCTGGTAGCGGGTCCGTTGCAGCACACTGAGAATGCAGCGCTGCAACGTCGCCAGATCACGGATGCCATGCAGGATGACCGACACCATAGGCCGTTCGATGAAGCGGTAATCGATCTTGTGCGTACCCGGCACCAGCGAACTGACGTCAGCCTGATATCCACGGGTGGCGAGATGGCGCAGCAAGGTCTTGCGCTCATCGGCATTGGTTTCGTCTTCCGGTGCCTGGCAGATCAGCAGCGGCTCGTCCAGATGCGCAAGACCGTCCAGCCCGCCCTGCTCGATCAGACGCAACAGCAAATCGAATTCCAGCGCTTTCTTGAAGTCACGCGAGTAACCACCGGCCTGAACCATGACATCCCGGCGTACCAGCCAATGGCGTGCCATCAAGGCCGGGTTGTTTTGCAGCAGGTCAAGGTTGAAGCCCGGGCGGAAGACATCGGCCAGCGTTCCGTTCTTCTGACGCTGAAACTCGTCCATGGCCACGGCGCGGCAGTGCGGCGCGGCGAGCAACTCCAGGTTCGCCTGGTACAGACCGCTTGGCGTCAGCTCGTCGCCGGCTTCGGCCAGTACCATCCAGTCGCAATCAGTCTGGCTGACCATCTGATTGATTTTGTCGACGTAGTTGCTTTCGTTGACCTTGACGAAATGCAGGGTGTTTTGCAGCGTGGTTTCGGCCGGCAGGTCGCCGGTGGTGAACACGATAATCTTGAACGCTCGGCAGTAACTGTTCATCACGCTGTCGAACGTCGCCTGCAGCTTGAAGATATCGGCGTCCAGGTCCAGCAACAGGATGCCAAACGTCGGACCACCAGCATGGCGGGCCAGATGCCGGGAGATGTCCTTTACCTGGCTCTCGCTCGGGTTGCGCGCCTCAAGCCAGTTCAGCAGTTGACCGGAACGCGTGGTGTCGAACATTTTTGCCTGGCTGTCCAGCGTCGCCGCGCCAAGTCGCTCGCCCCATGCCAGGACTTTCTGTGCCTGCGCCAGCGCCCCCTCGCCCTTCAGCGACCGAGCCAGTCGCTCCACCACTTCCTGGTTGAAGGCGTAGAGCTCAAAGGATTTGAGCAGTCGATCATGGAGCGGCTCTGCACTGGTATTGCGATGAATGCGCGACAACTCTTTTTGTTTGAGCATCGCCGCCTCGAGTTCTTCCAGTTGCAGCCGACCTGTCGGCACTGCATGCAACAAAAACTCGAGCGCCGCCAGCACCTCGAAAAAGGCCTGGTTGTAGAACGGCAGTTCAATGTATTGCGTCGGTTCGAAACGACGAACCGGCTCGCCTGCCAGGGAATCCCAGGTCGACTCGAACAGCTTCTCGGTAATTTCGCCAAACGTAATGCTTCGGCGCTCGTGCAACGCATACGGAATTGGCAGCAGGCGCACCTTTCCACCTGCCGTCAGGCCGTCGGAATAGCCGTTCCCGCGCAAGTTGGGATTGAAATCCGAGGCCAGCGATGCATACCAGCGCTGAATGATTCGGGTGCGAGTCACGGCATTGGCCAAGGATGGGCAATCCCGGTTCAAAATCGCCAGGCGGGCTTCAGCCGAGTCGTCGCTGTAGTCTTCGCAACCCTTACGGTCACGCAAATAATAATCGACGCGATCGGCATGCGCTTCGTACGCCAGGCTGTAACCCTGGCAAGTGCCGTAGTCGTCATTAGCCTCCAAAAAGGCCAGCGATTGATCGAGCGCTTCGGGCAGCAGGAAGCTTTCGACTTCGACCACCGCCATGTATGGCGTGGTGATTTGCCCGATCACCTGGCGGACTCTGTAGCTGAAGTGTTCGGCACGTGGCGCGGGCACATGCAGATACTGCACACCGGCGAACGTTGCGCCGATGTCGGCATCTGCTTCGAGCGATGAATCGACGACCAGCACGTTGCAGGGCCAGGCGCTGTAATAGCGCAAGGCACGGCGAACCGCATGCGGCTGGTTGTGAGTCAGCAGCACCAGGGTAAAACGCTCATTCAACGGAGCAGACGATCCATTCGGGAAATTGCTTTGCATATGAATTCCTATAACGAGCGGGTAGCCGGATCAGCGGCATTACGTTGTTCTGACGGTTCGACGTGAAACTCATCAATCGGGCAGCCAACCATCGGCCCAGTACTGCAGGTTATCGCCGCGCAACATGAAGTCACGCAACACCACTTCGCGCAATTCGTCGCCCATCCGATAGCTGGCAGCGGGATCGGACAGGTGCATGCGAATCGCCTGCAGCCATTCGTCCGTGCTGTTGGTGAATATCCGAGTGCATGGCAGATGTCCGCGATAGGCCTCGGTGTCGGAGCAAATCACCGGATAGCCGCAGGCGCCGTACTCAAGCAAGCGCAAATTGCTTTTACAGTCATTGAAAATATGAAATTCCAGCGGCGCCAGAGCCAAGTCAAGGTTGAGGCTCGCGAGCTTCTGCGGGTACGCGGAAAGGACAACACCCGAATGGTATTCATGCACGTACGGCCTGAGCGAGTCAGGGCACATACCGAAAAACACCCATTCCACTTCATCCGCGAGCTCGCGCACAACGTCGGCGATGAGATCAAGGTCGCCACGATGACTGGTACCACCGCCCCAGCCGATACGCGGTTTGGTTGAAGCACCACGTCGGCTCGTGAGGTTGCCGAACAAGTTCGGTGCCAGCATATTCGGCACGACACGAATATCGTGGTGCATGTCCGACATGGCATCCCCCAGCGCATGGGTCGATACCACGACCCGGTCACACATCCCTACGCCACGGCGCAACAGTGCGGGAAGATTGCCTGGCATGTTGCGGATGTGATCATTCTTGCTGGGAATGTCGGCAATGTAGTCATCCAGCTCAAAGATGCGCAGCGCATTCGAATAGGTTTTCACCTGAACAATGTCTTCAATCTTGTTCGCGTTGTAGCGGCCCTGCAGCACGATCACATCCGGCGATTGGCGCTCGATCTCGATGATCGACAGCATGTCGTACGACACGCGACCGACGATCCGCCCAGCCCCCTGCAATTCGAACAATGGCTGGCTGATACGGTAGTGTCCGATTGCCGAGCTGTTGAGCGCCAACCCCAGGATAGACGGGACACTGCGGGTGCTCAAAGGGTTCCAGCCGGTACGCGGCCCCGGCTCCAGACCGAAGCTGGGTTCGTTCAGTTTCAGGTTGCGATTGTAAGCAGGATCGTTGGCGATTTTGGGCAGCCAGCGCTGATAGAACGCTTCCTGCTCGCGCTCCAGTCGCTCTTTCCACTCTCCTTCGCGGGGTGTTGTATCCGCCGCAGGCACCAGCACAACGCTCGAGTAAGGCGTGGTAACAATCAGATAACCACTGTTGCCAACTCGCAGACACAACTCGAGGGAGCTGATCCCCTGCGTACTGATGGTCTCCTCGTAACCACCGACACTCTCCAGCACCTGCTTGCGCACCAACAAGCAATGGCCGCTGACGGCGCTCCAGTTCTGCACCATTTGCAGCCGCTGCATGTAGCCGCCGGAAACCACCGGTTCGTTCACAAACGCCCGCCCCGCCAGCCCGCCCAGACCAAGCACGAGTCCGGCGTCGATGACGTTGCCTTGGAGGCTGAGGGTACGCGGTCCGACGATGCCGACTTCGGGACGCTGCCCGTGATTGAGCATTTCATCCAGCCAGGCAGCGTCGTGCACGACGCAGTGAGGACTGAGGAATAGCAGATATTCGCCACGCGCCTGTTGCACCGCGAAATTCCTGATGACCGCATCGCTCCCCCCCTCGGGGTACGAGAAAATCCTCAATGTATCGCTGCCCAGCTCGGCCATGGCATTCAGCCAATGTCGGACCTCGGGACTTTCGCTGGCGTTGTCGACAATGATGATTTCGTAGCGGGCATATCCTGTATTGCTGATCAGACTGTTGATGCAACGCTCCAGCGCGATCAACTCGTCTTTGATACAGACAATGATCGAAACCAGAGGCTGCTCCGAGCACAGGTATTCGATGCGCGGAACCAGCTGCATCAGCGGGCCAGGATGAAGCCGATGCTCGACGCCGATCCGCTGTAGATGGGCCGAGATCAGCCGAGGGTTTTGCTCGACCACTTCAGGCAGGGACAACCATTGAGCGAAGGTAAAACTCGACTCGACCTGCACTTCGGCGATGTGCGCGATGGTCTGCGGCCCGTCCGTTTCCACCAGCCGCCAGATCAGGTCATGAGGTGCCAGCTCACCCATCGTTGAATCGAAGCCACCCATCTCGACAAAGCGCTGGCGCTCGAAGGCCAGGGTGCGACCGACGTAGGGATAACCGCGCATCAAGTCGAAATTGAAGTCGGGTTTGAAGATCGGCTCGGCAGGCTTGTCGTTTACCAGTGCACCTTCGTCGCTGTAAACGCATGTCGTGCCCGGCACGCCGACAATCCGGTCGGCCAGCACCAATAGAGCGGATTCCGTCAGCCGGTCACCGGCACGCAACAGGTAAAACCAGTCCACGCCGTCCATTTGCGGCAGCAGAGCGTTGAGTTGCCGTGACCAGTCAGTGTGCAGCGCAACCCGCAGCACATGGTGATTGACAGCCTGTTGCCCGCAGGACAACAACACAATCGACTCGCAGCCATACAACTGACCTGCGAGGCTTTGTAACGTGATGTCCACTGCGTGGGCGTCCTCGTCGGCATCGATGATGACGGGAACAATCTTCGGCCGATGCGACCATCGCGCAATTTGCTGCGAAAGCACCTGCTGGCGTGTCGGGCTGAAGCTCCGGGAAGCGAGCCATTGCGCGTAGAGGTCTGCGTAACTTTCAGTGTCTGTGCCCACCTGGAACAGGATGATGGCCTGTCGTGCCGCCATGGCGTAATAGAGGTTCAGCTCTTCCCATTCACGTGGCACCTTCGTGGTGTCTTCTTCCAGTGCCAGGTAGCGTATCCAGCCACTGGCCGGAGCCGGTTCGCCACTGCGTTGCTCAAGCATCTGCGCCAGCCACGTCCACTCCACAATGGCGCTCGAAACAGTGTCCGGCTGACGGGTCAGGCGCTCCGGATACAATCGCTCAACACTGCCGACATTGTTCAGCGCAACCAGATTGCCGCGGCGCAACAGGCAGATGAACAAGGCGAAATCGAGCAACGCCACAAACCCCGCACCGGCCTGGGCCAGTGCCGGCAGCAAGATTTCGATGTCGGCGCGGCGCATCAACGCGCAGCTGAACCCGCCGAGAATGTTACGCGGTGTCTTTTCGAAGCTGGCCAGCAGGTCTTCACCCTTGAACACGGCATCGAACTGGGTGAGGCCAACGTTCTCCATGCGAATGGGCAACACGTAACTGTCGGCATCGACGAATTGAAACCTGTTGACCACCAGCAGCACGTCCGCATGCTCGGCCAGAATCGCAGCCTGCTGGCTGACGGTATGGACCAGTAACTGATCATCGTCACACAGGAACTTGATGAACTCGCCACGGCTCTCGTCGAAACAACGCAGAATGTTTTGTTGGAAGCCCAGGCGGACAGGGTTGCGCAGATAACGCACAACCACATTCGACTCTACGCTCAGGGACTCGACGATCTGCTCGATCTCGTCCGTGCGGCAATCATCGCAAATGACGATCTCAAGGTTTTCGTAGGTCTGGTCGAGTGCGCTTTGCAGCGCTGTACTGAAGAAGCGCGGGTTGTACGCAGGGATGGCAATGCTGACAAGAGGAGTAGGTTTCACACGCGTGACTCTCGACCGGCCGGCGTCAACTCGCGCGAGAGCAGAACGTCCTGAACCGTAAAAAGAAGAAGGTCAGGGATCGCATTAAGTCATGCGATCCCTGCACTGAATCAGACCTTGTTGAACAGGCCCAACTGCGCGATCTTGCTGAATGCCAACTGCGAGGCCTGCAACATGGTTTGTTGCAAGGTCAGGCGAGTCATTACTTCGGCAGGATCGGAATCACGGATTGTTGATTGCGTCTGCGCGTTCGCCAGCACCAGCGCCTGGTTGGTATCGCTCTGAGTATCCAGCGCCGAGCCGCGACCGCCGACCGAGCTCAAGCCCGCGGACACTTGATCGATGCCGCTGGCGAGGTTGCCCAAGCCCGCGGCCATCGCCGCCTGTTGCTTCTGGGTCGCGACGGCGTTGCCTGTGGTCGGCGTATTCAATGCGGTTTTCAACTGGCTCACGGTGTCCAGAATGTTCTGGGTCTCGTGGGTGTTGACCGCCACGTTGAACTGATCGCCTGCCGCCAGTGGATTGGCCGGGGTATCGTTCAGCGTGAACTCAACACCCGATGCGGTGGCGATATTACCCACCATCGTTCCGCTGGAGACCGGTTTGCTGTCGGCGGTGATCGGTGCGGCGTACAAATCGAACGCGCTGGCACTGGTGAATTTGAGCACTGCAGAGCCACCCGGGAAGCTGGCATGGTACGCGGCCGGGTCGGTAATTTTGGTGCTGATCGCCTGGACAGTGCTCGGGTTGCCCGGTCCACGGGAAACGTTGAACGTGTCCGGCTTGGCTTCCAGTTTGAATGTACGCCCGGCCAACGCAGCGTTGGGGTCATTGAAGTTCAGGGTCAGGTCGACACCGCGAAAACTCACGCCCTGGTTCTTGCCGTTGGTGATGACGCCGCCCTGAGTGGCTTCGCTCGTCACGTCGTTGCCGCCCGCGTCAGTGATCTTCAACTGAGTGCCACTGGTAAATTCCACCAGGTACGGCTCGCCGCTGCGGAATTTGTTGTTGTACGACACGTTTGACGAGATTTGCCCGTCGGACAAGGTCACAAGACCGTCATTCATCGACCCGGTAACCTGGGTGCGACTGGTATTGATCGCCTGCTGGAACACTTCCCAACCGGTGCTGTTGGTGGCCATCGACATGCTGTCGCCGATCGGCAGGTTCAGGGTCACCTGGTCGCCGTTGTAGCTGTAGGTGCCGTCGGAGTTGCGTGAAAACGGAGCGGTATCACCCTTGGAACCGGCGAAGATGTATTTGCCGTTTTCATCCTTGCTGTTCATCAGGCTCAACAGCTGCTCTTCGATCTGGCCCAGTTCCGAGGCGTTGGCCTGACGGTCGGCATCGGTGTAACCGGCGTTGTTGGCACCAATGGCCAGTTCCTTGGCGCGCTGCAGCACGTTGTTGATGCTGGTCATCACCGACTCGGCCTGACCCAGGGTCGCCTTGATCGTGTTGGTGTTGGCCTTGTACTGATCAAGCATCGAAGCCTGCTGACCCAACTGCAACAGACGCGAGGCGCCGACCGGATCATCGGCGGCCGTGTTGACGCGAACCAGGCTGCTGGCCTCTTCGCTGCTCTTGACCACGTTGGCGAAGTTCTTCTGATAGTTCGCAGCCGAGGACTCGTAAAACTGGGCGGTAGAAATGCGCATGGGCTACGACTCCTTAAATGCTGTTGATCAGTGTGCTGAAGATTTCCTGCGCAGCCTTGATGATCTGCGAAGAGGCGGTGTAGTACTGCTGATACTTGACCAGGTTGCCGGTTTCCTCATCGAGGTCGACACCCGAAAGCGAGTCGCGCGCACCCTTGGCGTTCGCCAGGATGGCCGAGGTCGCAGCGCTGTCGAGCTTGCCCTGGGCGGCCTTGGAGCCAACGCCTTCGACCAGTTTGCCGTAAGCGTCGTTCAGGGAAATGCCTTTGCTGGCGGAGCCGGTGTCCACGGTCTGCGCAGTCTGCAAGCCGGCCAGTGCGGTGCCGTTACGGTTGTCCAGGCTGCCCGGTTGACTGAGCGAGACGTTGATCCCGGCGCCGTTGCTCGGGGAGCCGGCGATGGTCATGCTGAAGGCCGCGGTGTACTGAGTGGCAGGCGCAGGCGGGATCGGCGCACCCGTGGAATCCTTGAGCGGAATGCTCAGGTTCAGGGTGTTGCTCTCACCTGGTTTGATGGTGCCGCTGCTGATCACCCCACCCTTGGCATCCAGGAACTGGTAGGCCTGGCTGGTGCCGTCGGCGGACACCGCACCAAATACCACCTTGGTTGGCGTAGAGTTTTTCAGGCCGTTCTGCATCGCGGTCTTGGTGGCCGCGTCGTAGATATCGAATTGGGTGGTCAGGGTCGGTTGGCCGCTGGCCGGAATGGTCAGGGTGCCATTGCCGCTGCCGCTCGCCGCGATGGATGCTCCCAACGGTGCCGCGATGGCCAGACGTTTGGAGTCGGTCATCTCGGTCTTGATATTGGCCGCGGCGTTGCGGGTCGGGGTGATCTTGAAGGTATCCCCAGCAGCCGCGGTGCCACCGGTCAGCTTCAAGGAGAACCCCTCGATCACCGGCGCCGGTGTGGTCGTCGTGCTGTAGCTGCCGCCCACAGGCGTATTGTCTGGCAGGCGCTGCACGGTGTAGTCGGTGGCGCTGGTGAACGTCACCTTGTAATCGTTGATGGTCAGCTTGCCAGTGTCTTCGATGCTGACATCGAAGTTGCCCGAACCCACGCTGTTATTGCCGGAGGCGATGCTGCGCTGAGCCATTTGCGCGGCACTGTTGATGCTGTTGAACAGGTTTGAACCGAAGTCACCGTTCTTGTCGATGCCCTGGGCCTGGATGCTGTTCATCTGATCGGCGACGACCAGGGCGACGCGACCCAGTTCGTTCATGGCCGGGTCGAGCACGGTGCTGCGATAGCGCAGCAAACCGCCGATTTCGCCACCGGTCATGATCGACGTGATATCGATGGTGCTCGAACCACGATTGAGTTGCAGCGCCAAGCGGTTCGGGTCGTCTTTGCCCGGCACGACTTCGAGTTTGTTGACGGTGTTGCCCATGACCAGCGGCTGGCCGCTGCCCAGATAGATATCGACGTTACCTTCGCGTTCGACGATCTGCGCGCCGGTAAAGGTCGAAAGCTGGCGTACGGTCTCGTTACGGGCGTCGAGCAGTTCGTTCGGCATGCCGCCAGAGCTGGAAATCTCGGAAATCTTCTGGTTCAACTGGGCCACGGTGGCGGCCAGTTTGTTGACCTGATCGGCCATGTTCGTCAGGTTGCCGTTAATGTTCGCGTTCTGCACGTTCAACTGGCTGGACACTGAATTGAAACGATTGCTCAAGGCCTGGGCATCACTGAGCAGCAACTGGCGTGAAGCGTCGTCACCCGGCTTGGCGTTGACGTTCTGTACCGAGGCGAAGAACTTGGTCAGTGCGCCATTGAGGCCGGTGCCGCTGTCCGACAGCAGCTTGTCCAGCGGCGTGACCTGACCCAGGTACGCGGCCGAATCGCTGTTGAGCGAAGTGGTGGTCTGCAGTTGGGCGTCAAGGTAGCTGTTGTACACCCGACGTACATCGGCCAGGGTCGTGCCGGTGCCGATGTAGACATTGCCGAACTGCTGCGAGGCTTTGGTGCCCTGCACGGTCTGCTGACGCGAGTAACCCGCGGTATCGACGTTGGCGATGTTGTTACCCGTCGTCATCAACGACGATTGGCTGGCTGACAGCCCCGACATCCCGATGTTGAGCAAACTCATGGTTCAGACCTTATAGCTTATGCCTATAGAGGCGTGGTGGTAGCGCCCGCCGCAGCGTAGTTCTGGTAACTCGTCATCTGCTTGGCTATCTGCGAAATCTTGCTTGCGTAGTCCGGGTCGGTTGCGTAACCGGCCTTTTGCAACTCGCGCACAAACTGTTCTGGGTTATCGGCCGACTTCACAACATCTTGATAGCGATTGTTGGTTTGCAGCAGCGTCACAAGGTCATGGAAGCTGTCCTTGTAAGAGTCATAGGAACGGAACTGCGCCGTCTCCTTGACCATCTCGCCATTCCTGAATTCGCTGGTGATTGCCCGTGCCGATTCGCCCTTCCAACTGCTGCTGGCCTTGATGCCGAACAGGTTGTGACTGCTGCTGCCATCCTGAGCGCGCATGACCGATTTGCCCCATCCGGTTTCCAGGGCGGCCTGCGCCACCAGGTAACGCGGATCAACCCCAATGCGTTCGGCGGCCTCTTTGGCCATCGGCAGCATGGTATTGACGAATTCGTCGGCGGAACTGAACGCTTTCTTCGCCGGTGCCAGCGGTATTTGCGCCATGGCACGACCGTAAACCTGCAGGCGCCCGCTGGATGTCGCATCCGCTTGCGAAGCCAGCCAATCGCCGTTGTACAGCGGACCGGCACCGGTCTTGGTGCTCTGCGGCATCTGGATGTTGTTCTGTGCCGTCGTGGCGGTCGCGGCAGGAATCGATGCCGACGGCACCAGCCCTGCGAGCAAGCGGTCGGCCAGTTTTGGCGGCAGCGCCAGACGCCGTTGATTGATCAGCGCCATGTCATTGCGATGAGTGCCTTCGCCCGCACTACTTGCCGCGCTCACCGAGCGCGAAGCCCACAACGGACGCTCGCCATTGAGGCGCGACAGCGGCCCGTTGGTGGCAACCGTACCGGCGGCAATCGGGGTTTCCACGGCGGCTTTCGCGGCAGCTTGCTTGGCGGCTGACGCGGCAGCGGCCTCGCCCGGGGCCAGCGGTTTGTTCTTCGACATCTGACGCATCAGCACGTCAGCCAGACCAATACCGCCACCCTCACGGGACATGGAAACGGCCAACTGCTGGTCGTACATTTCCTGGTATTGCTTGGCGGCCGGCGTATTGAGCGGATTGTCCTGGCCCAGCGCGTCGGTGGCCGAGCGCATGGACTTGAGCATTTCACCGAGGAACAGCGACTCGAATTCCTGCGCAACCTTGCGCATGTTCGCGTCACTGTCCTTGTCGCCGACCTTGAGCTGGTTCAAGCGATTAAGGTCCGAATAGGAACCCGAATCGTTGCTGTTGACCCCCAAACCGCCCTTGCGCATATCCATGGTCGCCGTCCTCAGATCACGATCAGATCGGCTTGCAACGCGCCGGCCTGTTTCAGGGCTTCGAGGATGGCCATCAAGTCACCCGGCGCCGCGCCGACCTGGTTCACCGCACGCACGATTTCGTCGAGAGTGGTGCCCGGGCCGAACTTGAACATCGGCTTGGCTTCCTGCTGGGCGTTGACCCGCGAGCGCGGCACGACCGCCGTCTGCCCATTGGACAGAGGGCCGGGCTGGCTGACGATCGGGTCTTCGGTGATGGTCACGGTCAGGCTGCCGTGGGTCACGGCGGCCGGGGAAACTTTTACATTCTGGCCGATCACGATGGTGCCGGTCCGCGAGTTGATGATGACTTTCGCCACCGCCTGACCCGGGTCGACTTCAAGGTTCTCGATGATCGACAAATAGTCGACGCGCTGGCTCGGATCGAGCGGCGCACTGACGCGAATCGAGCCGCCGTCGATGGCCTGGGCAACGCCAGGGCCGAGCATGTTGTTGATCTTGTCGACGATGCGCTTGGCGGTGGTGAAGTCCGAACGATTGAGGTTCAGCGTCAGGCTGTTGCCCTGATTGAAACCGCTCGGCACCGAACGCTCGACCGACGCACCGCCCGGGATACGACCGGCCGACGGTACGTTGACAGTGATCTTCGAACCGTCACGACCTTCGGCGTCGAAACCGCCGACCACCAGGTTGCCCTGAGCGACCGCATAGACGTTGCCGTCGATCCCCTTGAGCGGCGTCAGCAGCAAGGTGCCGCCGCGCAGGCTCTTGGAGTTACCGATGGACGATACGGTGATGTCGACCTGCTGACCCGGCTTGGCGAACGCCGGCAAATCAGCACTGATCGACACCGCCGCGACGTTCTTCAACTGCACGTTGCCCGAACCCGGCGGCACCTTGATGCCGAACTGCGAGAGCATGTTGTTGAACGTCTGCAGGGTGAACGGGGTTTGCGTCGTCTGGTCGCCGGTGCCGTTAAGCCCGACCACCAGGCCGTAGCCGATCAATTGGTTGGAACGCACGCCGGAAATACTGGCGATATCCTTCAGCCGCTCGGCTTGAGCACCGAAAGCTGCGCTCATCAGGATCGCAGCCACCATCAGGTGTTTGAAATTCAACGTAGCCACCTAGAAAGGGAACAGCGGGCTGAGGAAGAAACGGTCGAACCAGCCTGGCTGACTCGCATCGGCAAAAGCACCGGTGCCCGAATAGGTGATGCGCGCATCGGCGACGCGGGTCGACGACACAGTGTTATCGGTGGCGATGTCATCGGATCGAACCATACCGGCAATCCGCACCAGCTCATCGCCAGTATTGAGGGTCAGCCACTTCTCGCCGCGCACGGCGATGATGCCGTTGGGCAACACATCAGCGACGGTCACGGTGATCGAACCGGTCAGGCTGTTGCTCTGCCCGGACTTGCTGTCGCCCTTGGTGGCGCGGTCACCTTCATAACCGACATCCAGGCTCAGGCTACCGCTGCCCACTGGATCACTGGTGCTCAGGCCGCCACCGAAGAACGAGCTCAGGCCGATGTCGGTCTTGCTGTTCTTGCCAATTTGCGAGTTGGCGTTCTTGCTGGCCTGGGTGCGTTCATTCAGGGTGATGGTGATGATGTCACCGACCCGGAACGCCTTGCGGTCGCTGTACAGGTTCTGTTCGAAACCGGCCTGGTAGATCGAGCCGTTATTGGCGGCAGCCGGCAGCGGTGTGCGCGGCAACACCGGGGCGTAGTAAGGGTCATTGGGCTTGGGCGGCGGGGCAACGCAGCCCGCGAGCACGACGGCCCCACTCAGTGCCAGAACAGATACGAAGCGATTCATGACCCTACCTCACGGTGTTGCAGGCGACCTCATGGCCGCCTCATAGACTTGATTACAGATTCTGCGTTACGAACGAGAGCATCTGGTCGGCGGTGGAGATCACCTTGGAGTTCATCTCGTAAGCGCGCTGAGTGGTGATCATGTTGACCATCTCTTCAACGGTGCTGACGTTCGAGGTCTCGAGGGTGTTCTGCAACGTGGTGCCGAAACCGGCCAGGCCCGGGGTACCGACTTGCGGCGCGCCGCTGGCCGCGGTTTCCAGGAACAGGTTGTTGCCCACCGCCTGCAGACCGGCCGGGTTGATGAAGTCGGCGGTTTGCAGGTTGCCGATCACCTGGGAGGCCGGGTTGCCGGTAACGGTGATGGACACGGTGCCGTCACGACCGACCGTGAAGGTCTGGGCATCGTTCGGGATGACAATGGCCGGTTCCAGGGCGAAGCCGCTGGCGTTCACGATCTGACCGTTGGAGTCGAGGTGGAATGTCCCGTCACGGGTGTAGGACGTGGTGCCGTCCGGCTGCAGAATCTGGAAGAAGCCGCGACCGTCGATGGCCATGTCCAACGGCTGCTCGGTCGTTTGCAGGCTGCCGGCGGTGAAGTTTTTCTGGGTGCCGACAATGCGCACACCGGTACCCAATTGCAGACCCGATGGCAATTCACTGTCCTGGGTCGACTGGGCGCCTGGCTGGCGTTTGATCTGGTAGAGCAAGTCCTGGAACTCGGCGCGGTCACGTTTGAAACCCGTGGTCGACACGTTGGCCAGATTGTTGGAAATGGTCGTCAGGTTAGTGTCCTGGGCGGACAGACCTGTTTTGGCAACCCATAGAGCCGGAAGCATTCGATTCTCCTCGTGCGCCTGTTTTACGGCGCGACGTTCTGATAATTAGCTGATCTGCAAGACCCGAGCCATGGCCTGGTCGTCTTCTTTGGCGGTGTTCATCATCTTGATGTGCAGCTCGAACTGCTTGGCCAGGGCCAGCACCGAGGTCATCTCTTCCACGGCGTTGACGTTGCTCGACTCAAGGAAGCCGGACACCAGTTTGACGTCGGCATCGGCCTGCGCCGGCTTGCCGTCCTTGGTGTGGATCGAACCGTCCAGGCCTTTGGTCATGTTCTTGAAATCCGGGTTGACCAGTTTGATGCGGTCGACTTCCGCCATCACGCGCGGACCTTCGCCCATCGCACGAATGCTGATGGTGCCGTCCTCGCCCACTTCGATTTGCTGCTCGGGTGGCACGGCAATCGGCCCGCCATTGCCCATCACCGGCATACCGTTGCCGGCCCGCAGCACGCCCAGGGCGTCGACGTTCAGGCTGCCGGTGCGCACGTAGCTTTCGCCGCCATCAGGGTTCTGCACGGCGATCCAGCCATTGCCTTGCACCGCGACATCGAGGTCGCGACCGGTTTGCACCAATGCGCCAGGGGAGAAATCGGTGGCCGGACGCTCGGACAGGGCAAACGCACGCGCCGGAAAGCTGTCGCCGAACACCGGCATCGAACGCGCCTGCTCCAGGTCTTTCTGGAAACCGTTGGTGGAGATGTTCGCCAGGTTGTTCGCATGAGCCTTCTGCGCCAGTGCATTCTGGCTGGCGCCGGTCATTGCCACATAAAGGTACTTGTCCACACTCTTTCCTCTGCATGCCGGACGTTTGCCGTCCACCGCTGTACTGCTGAGCCACAAGCAATTTGCAGACCAACTTTTTTCTGGCGGCGCAGGGCCCGGCAAACAAAGGACTTGATGGGTTCAGGAGGGATTGGAGGATTGTGTCGAAGACGAAAAACCGGCGGTGTTATGCCGCTTCGAGGCAAGTGCCGACCTTACTGACCGATTCGCTGATCGTTCCCACGCTCCGCGTGGGAATGCAGCCCGGGACGCTCCGCGTCCCAAAGCGGACGCAGAGCGTCCATTGAGGCATTCCCACGCGGAGCGTGGGAACGATCAGGCGCTGCCGGGTTCTTTGCCGACTTCGTACTCACGCAACTTATTGGCAATAGTGGTGTGCGAAACCCCCAACCGCTTGCCCAATTGGCGACTGCTCGGATGCTCGGAATACAAACGCTCAAGCACCGCCTTCTCGAAACGCCCGACAATCTCGTCCAACCCACCCTCAAGTGAGAAATCGCCAAGCGGCTGACGCACGCCGTAGTCAGGCAGGCGAATATGTTCGGCCTTGACGGTCCCGCCTTCGCACAAGGAAACCGCCTGGAACAATACGTTTTCCAATTGCCGGACGTTGCCCGGCCAATGGTAGTGACTGAGCCGCTCCATCGCCGCTGGCGCCAGTTTCGGCAGTGGGCAACCGATCTGTCGACTGGCCTGATCGAGGAAGTGTTCCACCAGCGGCGTCAGACCATCGAGGCATTCGCGCAGTGGCGGGATGTGCAGTGAAAGCACGTTCAAGCGGTGATACAAATCCTGGCGAAACTCACCCCGCGCGCACAACTCGGACAGGTCGACCTGCGTCGCGCAAATCACCCGCACATCCAGATAAACCTCTTCATCACTGCCCACACGACGGAAGCAACCGTCCTGCAGGAAGCGCAGCAATTTCACCTGCAAACGCGGGCTCATTTCCCCGACACCATCGAGAAACAGCGTACCGCCTGCCGTCAGCTCCAGCAGACCGAGCTTACCCTCGGCCCGCGCCCCCTCGAAAGCGCCGGGGCCGTAGCCGAACAGCTCCGTCTCAGCCATGGATTCCGGCAGGCCGGCGCAGTTGAGCGCCATCAACGGTGACTGCCCCCGCGGACTCGCCAGGTGGCAGGCACGCGCCAACAACTCTTTACCGGTACCGGTTTCGCCTTCTATCAATAGCGGCGCATCCAGCGGCGCCATGCGTCGGGCTTCGCGCACCACCGCGGCCATCACCTTCGAGCTCTGGAAAATGCTGTCGAAACCGCGCAACTCCTGCTTGCGCACGTTATAGATGCGCTCACCGACCCGGTCGGCGCGGTGCAACGTGAGTACCGCACCGGCCATTGCTTCGCTGTCGTCATGCTCCGATTGCAGTGGCGCGATGTCGGCGAGAAACACGTCGCCCTTCACTTTCACCCGCAAGCCGTTGATCCGCGACTTGTTGGCGCGCACCAGTTCCGGCAAGTCGAAATCCTCGGCGTAACGCGACAACGGAATCCCCGGCACCTCATCGACCCGCACGCCGAGCAACTGCGCCGCCGCGCGGTTGGCCGCGACGATCGAGCCGCCCATGTCGATCGATAGCACCGGAAATTCCAAGGCGCCGAGCAACGCATTGAGTTCCATGTGCCGACGTTCGCTGGGCATCAGCCCTACACGCTTGACGCCGAATACCCCGCCGATCGCCTCAAACTTCGGACGCAACGCCTGAAACTGAATGTTGATCAGGTTCGGGCAGTGCAGATAGATCGCGTTGCCATGCTCACCGCCGACTTCGCCGCGAGCGACGTTGATCCCGTACTCCACCAGCAAGTTGAGAATGTCGCGCAGGATGCCGATGCGGTTCTGGCAGTGGACTTTGATACGCATAAAAACGCCCGAAACAGGAGTGATCGAGGGCCTGAGCAGGGATTTTTCTGCGCAGACACCAACTTAGTCGTCAAGATTATGTGACACCTGCACGCCATTTCAAACCCGAAAATCTCAATCCCTGCGCCATAGCGGCTGATCCGTAACGAATACTTTACAAAAATCGACGAATTTTCCTACGAACGGCGCGACTCGCGTGCTGCAACACTGCATTTGTTGAGGTATTTCTAGGTCCATAGCTGTACACACAACAAGAACGAATCCCCTAGCAGGAGAGCAGCATGAAGCAGACGCAATACGTGGCTCGCGAGCCCGATGCGCAAGGTTTTATCGACTACCCCGCCGAAGAACACGCGGTGTGGAACACGCTGATCACTCGCCAACTGAAAGTGATCGAGGGTCGTGCGTGCCAGGAATACCTGGACGGTATCGAAAAACTCGGTCTGCCCCACGACCGCATTCCGCAACTCGGCGAGATCAACAAGGTCCTCGGTGAAACCACCGGGTGGCAGGTTGCCCGGGTGCCCGCACTGATCCCCTTCCAGACCTTTTTCGAATTGCTCGCCAACAAGCAGTTTCCGGTGGCGACGTTTATTCGTACCCGCGAAGAGCTGGATTACCTGCAAGAGCCGGACATTTTCCACGAGATCTTTGGCCACTGCCCGCTGCTGACCAACCCCTGGTTTGCCGAATTCACCCACACCTACGGCAAACTCGGCCTACAGGCTTCCAAGGAAGAACGCGTGTACCTGGCGCGCCTGTACTGGATGACCATCGAGTTCGGCCTGGTCGATACCGCTGAAGGCCTGCGCATCTACGGCGGCGGCATTCTCTCCTCGCCGAAAGAAACCGTTTACTGCCTGTCGGACGAACCTGAACATCAGGCCTTCGATCCGCTGGAATGCATGCGCACGCCGTATCGCATCGACATCCTGCAACCGCTGTACTTTGTCCTGCCGAACCTCAAGCGTCTGTTCGACCTCGCCCACGAAGACATCATGGGCATGGTCAAGCAAGGCATGCAGCTGGGCTTGCACACACCAAAATTTCCGCCAAAGGCTGCGTGATCCGCAGCTTTTAGAATCAAGTGAGCCTGTCAGGAACCGACGCTTTGGTTTAGCGTGGTGACACTGACGGCCGATTTCCAATAATTCGATTTCAGGAACCCATCATGTCCACATTGAACCAAGCCCATTGCGAAGCCTGCCGCGCCGATGCCCCTCAAGTCAGCGACGAAGAACTGCCGGTACTGATCAAGCAGATTCCCGACTGGAACATCGAAGTGCGCGACGGCGTGATGCAGTTGGAAAAAGTTTTCCTGTTCAAGAACTTCAAACACGCACTGGCGTTCACCAACGCCGTTGGTGAAATCTCCGAGGCGGAAGGTCACCACCCAGGCCTGCTGACCGAGTGGGGCAAAGTCACCGTGACCTGGTGGAGCCACTCCATCAAGGGCCTGCATCGCAACGATTTCATCATGGCCGCGCGCACTGACGAAGTGGCCAAGGACGCCGAGGGCCGCAAATAATGCATTTCGACGCCATCGGCCGAGTACCCGGCGACCCGATTCTCGGCCTGATGGAGGCCTATGCGCAGGACCCCAACCCGCGAAAATTCGACCTCGGCGTGGGTGTCTATAAAGATGCTCAAGGCCTGACACCGATTCCCCAGTCCGTGAAACTCGCCGAGCAACGTCTGGTGGATCGCCAGACCACCAAGACCTACATCGGTGGCCACGGTGAACCGGCGTTCGGCAAGGCCATCGTTGAATTGGTGCTGGGCGCCGATTCCCCGCTGATTGCCGAACAACGGACCGGGGCGACGCAAACACCGGGCGGCACCGGCGCGCTGCGCTTGAGTGCCGACTTCATCGCCCAGTGCCTGCCGGGCCGTGGCGTGTGGCTGAGCAACCCGACCTGGCCGATCCACGAAACCATCTTCGCGGCAGCCGGGGTCAAGGTCAGTCATTACCCGTACGTGGGCAGCGATAACCGCCTCGATGTCGAAGCGATGCTCGCCACCCTCAACGAGGCGCCGAAAGGCGATGTGGTGCTGCTGCACGCCTGCTGCCATAACCCGACCGGTTTCGATCTGTCCCATGACGACTGGCGCCGAGTGCTGGACGTGGTGCGCAGTCGCGATCTGGTGCCACTGATCGACTTCGCCTACCAAGGCTTCGGCGATGGCCTGGAACAGGACGCCTGGTCGACCCGGTTGTTCGCTGCCGCGTTGCCGGAAGTGCTGATCACAAGCTCCTGCTCGAAGAACTTCGGCCTGTACCGCGATCGCACCGGTGCGCTGATTGTCTGCGCGAAAACCGCTGACAAGCTGGTGGATATCCGCAGCCAACTGGCCAACATCGCCCGCAACCTGTGGTCGACACCACCGGATCATGGCGCGGCTGTGGTAGCGACCATCCTCGGTGATCCAGAGCTGAAAAGCCTCTGGGCCGACGAAGTGGAAGCCATGCGTTTGCGCATCGCCCAGCTGCGCAGCGGTTTGGTTGAAGCGCTGGAACCTCATGGTTTGCGCGAGCGCTTTGCGCACATCGGCGTGCAGCGCGGGATGTTTTCCTACACTGGTTTGTCGCCGGAGCAGGTCAAACAACTGCGCGATCATCACAGCGTTTACATGGTCGGTACCGGCCGGGCCAACGTCGCCGGAATCGATGCGACGCGCCTGGATCTGCTGGCCGAAGCCATCGCCGAAGTCTGCAAGTAATCCCTATCGCACCACTGATCGTTCCCACGCTCCGCGTGGGAATGCCTCGACGGACGCTCCGCGTTCGGCTTTAAAGCGACGCAGAGCGTCCCGGGCTGCATTCCCACGCAGAGCGTGGGAACGATCGTCTGCGCCACTGCCGCAGACCTGTCTAGACAATCCCATCCGTCGCAACAATTGGATATAAAAGTCTATTTGTCATTTCTTCTGCTGTATCCTCCCCAAGCTTTTTAAAAGCGCGGATCTACCAGATCTATCAACAGACTTTGCGAGGAGCGCGATATGCACGAGATCCCTAATCTCCCCTTCCCAAGCCTGCACGAAACTGAGCAGACGCCCACGCAACAAGCCGGCGCCCAACAGCCCGAGCCGAAAGAAGCCACTGAACGCCGCAAGGCCGACAGCGAAGACTGATTCACCTGCAATGCCAGACCGTGTGGAAAGCGCTAACATGCGCTTTCCACACCGCCTGAACCCTTGAGCCCTCCATGACCGACGACTTCAGCGAAACCCAAGCCAGCGTCCTGATCGGTACTACCGAGAAGATGATCGAGATCTGGAATCGCCTGTCCCCCGAGAAACGCGCCGCGCTGCTCGCCCGTTTCGGCAGCGAAGAAAACGCCCTGGCCGCGCTGGTCACCACGCACCTGGTCGCACCCGCCAAACCCTGATTCATCCCCGTCCGGCAAATAGTTTTACTTTTTCCACGACCCGTAGCCGCTTGCGCCGCTATCATAAGCAGCCTATCTATCCTGCTTCCCCGTGGATCTTTACCCATGTCTGAAACCCAGCGCCCCCTGGCGGTCACGCTGCAAGTCGTTTCCATCGTCCTGTTTACCTTCATCGGCTACCTGAATATCGGCATTCCCCTCGCCGTGTTGCCGGGCTACGTCCACAGTGATCTGGGCTTCGGCGCGGTCATCGCCGGCCTGGTAATCAGCGTGCAATACCTGGCCACCCTGCTCAGCCGTCCGTATGCCGGGAAAATCATCGACAACAAGGGCAGCAAACTCGCCGTGATGTACGGCCTCGCCGGCTGCGGTTTGAGCGGCGTGTTCATGCTGATTTCGGCCTGGACCCAAAGCCTGCCGACCTTGAGCCTGATCAGCCTGCTGATCGGCCGTCTGGTACTCGGCAGCGCGGAAAGCCTGGTGGGTTCTGGCTCGATTGGCTGGGGCATCGGCCGGGTCGGCGCGGCGAACACCGCCAAAGTCATTTCCTGGAACGGCATCGCCAGTTATGGCGCGCTGGCGGTCGGTGCACCGCTGGGCGTGCTGCTGGTCAGTCAATTGGGTTTGTGGAGCATGGGCGTGAGCATCGTGTTGCTGGCCGTCCTCGGCCTGGTGCTGGCCTGGCCGAAGACCGCAGCGCCGATTGTGGTCGGTGAGCGGCTGCCGTTCATGCACGTGCTGGGGCGCGTACTGCCACATGGTTGCGGTCTGGCGCTGGGCTCCATCGGTTTCGGCACTATCGCGACTTTCATCACGTTGTATTACGCCACGCAGCATTGGGACAACGCGGTGCTGTGCTTGAGTTTGTTCGGTGCCAGTTTCATCGGGGCGCGGCTGCTGTTCGGCAACCTGATCAACCGCCTCGGTGGCTTTCGCGTGGCGATTGCCTGCCTGTCGGTGGAAACGCTCGGCTTGCTGCTGCTGTGGCTGGCGCCGGACGCTCATTGGGCACTGGCCGGTGCGGCGCTGAGCGGGTTCGGTTTCTCGCTGGTATTCCCCGCGCTGGGGGTGGAAGCGGTCAACCTGGTACCGGCCTCAAGTCGTGGCGCGGCAGTCGGGGCTTATTCGTTGTTCATCGATTTGTCGCTGGGGATCACCGGGCCGGTGGCGGGTGCGATTGCGGCAGGCTTTGGCTTTGCCTCGATCTTCCTGTTCGCTGCACTCGCTGCGTTGAGCGGTCTGGCACTGAGTGTCTACTTGTACCGGCAGGCGCCGAAGCATCTCAATGAAAAGTACCGGGAAGAACGCCAAACCCGCTAAAAATCGACCTTGCCGCGTCCAGCCTTGATGCTGCCGCGCTTGGTCTTTGACTCCAACCGACGCTTCTTCGAACCGAGGGTCGGCTTGGTCGGGCGACGTTTTTTCTCGACCTTGGTGGCACTGAGGATCAACTCGGTCAGCCGTTCCAGCGCGTCCGCACGATTGGCTTCTTGCGTGCGATATTGCTGGGCCTTGATGATCAACACGCCTTCGCTGGTGATGCGACTGTCACGCAGCGCCAGCAACCGTTCCTTGTAGAACTCGGGCAAGGACGAGGCCGGAATGTCGAAGCGCAGGTGCACGGCACTGGAAACCTTGTTGACGTTCTGCCCACCGGCGCCCTGGGCGCGGATGGCGGTCAATTCGATCTCGGCATCCGGCAGATGTACGTTGTTGGAAATCACCAGCATGGAAAAGCGTCCGGGTTCAGGGCGCTCAGGATACCGCGAATAAACTGAAAGAATGCGGTCCCCGTAGG
>NZ_JBOBDO010000022.1:0-105824 GCF_050586665.1 Pseudomonas sp. ES4
AATTTCCGGTCCACTGCCAGTTCCCGCTGGCGGCGGATTTGTTGCGTCACTGCATTGTCATCTTTCTGTCATACAGGATCGCTAGGGTGTGCGAATGAATGATCTGGCCAATTCCACCATGACTACAAATCCCCCCAAGCGAATTGACTTCAATACGCCTGAGTTGCAACGCAAGCGCCGTATTCGTGCGCTCAAAGATCGCCTGACCCGCTGGTACGTCCTCGTGGGCGGCCTCGCCGTTCTCGGCGCGATCACGCTGATCTTTTTCTTCCTTGCCTACGTTGTCGCGCCGCTGTTCCAGGGTGCCGACCTGACTGCCAAGGACGCCATCACGCCCGCCTGGATGCAAGACGCCGGCAAGCCGTTGATGATTTCCCTCGAAGAACAGAACCAGGTCGCCATGCGGGTTTCCGACAAGGGCCAGGCGCTGTTCTTCGATATCGACAGTGGCGCTGAACTCAAGCGTGTCGATCTGTTGATTCCGGCCGGCACCACCGTGACCTCCATCGGCGAAGACCAACCCGGCCATCCTTTGGTGGCGGTGGGCTTGTCCAACGGCCAGGCGCTGGTGTTCCGTCACACTTATAAAGTCAGCTACCCGGACGGCAAGAAAACCATCTCGCCGGCCATCGAATACCCGTATGGCGAAACGCCGATCGTGCTGAACGAGGCGGGCGGAGCCCTTGAGCACGTCAGCCTCAACGCGACCGATTCGACGCTGATGCTGGTCGGTTCCACCGGTGCGCAGCTCAATGTTTTGTCGCTGACCAGCGAAGAAAACATGATGACCGGCGAAGTCACCAACGAGCAGAAGCGCATCGATCTGCCCCAGATGACTGAGCCGGTGAAGAACATCTTCGTCGACCCGCGTCAGCAGTGGCTGTACGTAATCAACGGTCGTGCCCAGGCCGACGTGTTCAGCCTGCGCGACAAGAGCCTCAACGGTCGCTACAAACTGCTGGATAACGGCGAAACCGAAATCACTGCCGCCACCCAACTGGTCGGTGGCATCTCGCTGATCCTCGGCGATTCCAAAGGTGGTCTGGCCCAGTGGTTCATGGCTCGCGACCCGGATGGCGAACTGCGTCTGAAGCAGATTCGTAACTTCCAGATGGGCACTGCGCCAATCGTTGAAATCTCGGCCGAAGAACGTCGCAAAGGCTTCATCGCCCTGGATGCTTCCGGCAAGCTCGGCGTGTTCCACAGCACCGCCCACCGCACCTTGCTGGTGGACCAAGTCGTCGAAGGCCAAGGCATTTTCGGCCTGTCGCCACGGGCCAACCGGGTGATCGTGGAAGCGGGCGGCAAGATTCAACCGCTGCTGCTCGACAACCCGCACCCGGAGGTTTCCTGGAGCGCGCTGTGGAGCAAAGTCTGGTACGAGAACTACGACGAGCCTAAATACGTCTGGCAATCGACCGCCGCCAACACCGACTTCGAACCCAAGCTGAGCTTGTCTCCGCTGACCTTCGGTACCTTGAAAGCCGCGTTCTACGCCATGCTGCTGGCCGCTCCACTGGCCGTCGCCGCTGCCATCTACACCGCGTACTTCATGGCCCCGGGCATGCGCCGCAAGGTCAAACCGGTGATCGAACTGATGGAAGCGATGCCGACGGTAATCCTTGGCTTCTTCGCGGGTCTGTTCCTCGCACCGTATGTGGAAGGACATTTGCCAGGCATTTTCAGCCTGCTGCTGTTGATGCCGATCGGCATCCTGGTCGCCGGTTTCACCTTCAGTCGCCTGCCTGAATCGCTGCGCCTGCGGGTGCCGGACGGTTGGGAAAGCGCGATCTTGATCCCGGTGATCCTGTTCGTGGGCTGGCTCTCGCTGTACATGAGCCCGTACATGGAAACCTGGTTCTTCGGCGGCGACATGCGCATGTGGATCTCCCACGACCTGGGCATCACCTACGACCAGCGCAACGCTCTGGTGGTCGGCCTGGCCATGGGTTTTGCGGTCATTCCAAACATCTACTCCATCGCCGAAGACGCCGTGTTCAGCGTGCCTCGCGGTTTGACCCTCGGTTCCCTGGCCCTCGGCGCCACGCCGTGGCAGACCATGACGCGCGTGGTGATCCTCACCGCCAGCCCGGGCATTTTCTCGGCGCTGATGATCGGCATGGGCCGTGCGGTCGGTGAAACCATGATCGTGCTGATGGCCACCGGTAACACCCCGGTCATGGAAATGAACCTGTTCGAAGGCCTGCGCACCCTGGCCGCCAACGTTGCGGTGGAAATGCCCGAATCGGAAGTCGGCGGCAGCCACTACCGCGTGCTGTTCCTCTCGGCGCTGGTGCTGCTGTTGTTCACCTTCGTCATGAACACCCTCGCGGAACTGATTCGTCAGCGTCTGCGCAAGAAATACTCGTCGCTTTAAGAAAGGTAGAAGTCTGTGAAACAGAACTCCCTGAAAGGATGGTTCAAGAGCGGCGCCCCTGGCGTCTGGATCAGCGGTGGCGCGGTGTCCATCGCGGTCATCATGACCATTGGCTTGCTGGCAGTGATTGCCGTGCGCGGCCTGGGCCATTTCTGGCCGGCGGACCTGGTGCACGCCAGTTACGACGTGCCGGGCCAGGCCAATCACCTCGTCATCGGCGAAGTGGTGCAGAAAGAACAAGTGCCGCGCGAGCGCCTTAAAAGCGCTGGCCTGCCGGTGCCCGATCAGGGCCCGGAGTTCATGACCCGCGAGCTGATCAAGGTCGGCAACCGTGACCTGAACGGCAACGACTTCACCTGGATCGTCGGCGAGTGGCTGACCAATCAGAAGACGCCACCCGAGTTGATGGCCATCGAGCGTCGCGAGTGGGGCAACTTCTACGGCTACCTGGTCAACGTCAAACAGGATGGCAAGGTCATCGCTGAAGGCGAAGCGGCATGGCCTGAATTGCAGGCCCGTGTCGCGCGCGTCAACCAGCTTGCCGCACAGCTCAAGAGCCTGGAGAAATCCGACATTGGCGCGATCAACGCTGGCCTCGAGCGCGTCCGTCTGCACGGTCGCAAACTGGAGCTGGCCGGGACGATGGACGCTGCCGCGCAAGCGGACATGGAGTCCGAGCGTGCCGAACTGAACGCACGTTATCAGGACATCGAAGCCCGCCTGAACGACCTGCACGCCCAGTTCAACCGCGACAGCCTGACGGCCCGCGACGCGAACGGCAAAGAGATCGAAATCGGTATCGGCAAAGTGGTTCACGCCTATCAACCGAACGCCATGAACACCTTCACCAAGATCGGCTTCTATATCAGCAAGGTCTGGGAGTTCTTGAGCGACGACCCGCGTGAAGCGAACACTGAAGGCGGGATCTTCCCGGCGATTTTCGGCACCGTGATGATGACGTTGATCATGGCGATGATCGTGACCCCGTTTGGCGTCCTGGCCGCGGTTTACCTGCGTGAATATGCCAAACAGAACACCATGACTCGCTTGATCCGCATCGCCGTGAACAACCTGGCGGGCGTTCCGGCCATCGTTTACGGCGTGTTCGGTCTGGGCTTCTTCGTCTATGTGTTGGGTGGTTCGGTCGACCGGTTGTTCTTCCCGGAAGCATTGCCGGCGCCGACCTTTGGTACGCCGGGCCTGCTCTGGGCGTCCCTGACCCTGGCGCTGCTGGCGGTACCGGTGGTGATCGTGGCCACGGAAGAAGGCCTGGCGCGGATTCCTCGCACCGTGCGCGAAGGCTCGTTGGCCCTCGGCGCAACCAAGGCTGAAACCTTGTGGAAAATCGTACTGCCGATGGCCAGCCCGGCGATGATGACCGGCATGATCCTCGCCGTGGCTCGCGCCGCCGGTGAAGTGGCGCCGCTGATGCTGGTGGGTGTGGTGAAACTGGCGCCGTCGCTGCCGGTGGATGGCAACTACCCGTACTTGCACCTGGACCAGAAGATCATGCACTTGGGCTTCCACATCTATGACGTCGGCTTCCAGAGCCCGAACGTCGAGGCCGCACGGCCGCTGGTGTACGCCACGGCGCTGCTGCTGGTGCTGGTGATCGCCACGCTCAACCTGTCGGCCGTCTACATCCGCAACCACCTGCGCGAAAAATACAAAGCGCTGGATAGCTAAGTTAATTGGTCGCCGCTGTCCCTTGTGGGAGCTGGCTTGCCTGCGATGGCATCACTGCGGTGCTACTGATAGACCGTGTCGTCTGCATCGCAGGCAAGCCAGCTCCCACAGGGATCGGCGTCAGACAGAGATTTTGAGTAAGCCGCCGGCCTGAACAAAGCCAGCGGTTCAACGAACCGTATTTGTTAGCACAGGGAGCCTCCCATGCAGCACGAAGCACATACCCACGGCATCAACATGTCGGCCCTGGGCCGCGACAAACAGAGCCTGAGCCTCGAGCAGGAAACCGTCGCCATTGAAGTGCCGGGCCTGAGCCTGTTCTACGGCGACAAACAAGCGCTGTTCGACGTCAGCATGAACATCCCGAAACAGCGCGTGACCGCCTTCATCGGCCCGTCCGGCTGCGGCAAGTCCACGCTGCTGCGCACCTTCAACCGCATGAACGACCTGGTAGATGGCTGCCGTGTCGAAGGTGCGATCAACCTGTACGGCAACAACATCTACCGCAAGGGCGAAGACGTGGCCGAGCTGCGTCGTCGCGTTGGCATGGTGTTCCAGAAGCCCAACCCGTTCCCGAAAACCATCTACGAGAACGTGGTCTACGGCCTGCGCATCCAGGGCATCAACAAAAAGCGCATCCTCGACGAAGCCGTCGAGTGGGCGTTGAAAGGCGCGGCGCTGTGGGACGAAGTCAAAGACCGTCTGCACGAGTCCGCACTTGGCCTGTCCGGTGGTCAGCAACAACGTC
Source organism: Pseudomonas sp. ES4 (assembly GCF_050586665.1). Taxonomy (NCBI): domain Bacteria; kingdom Pseudomonadati; phylum Pseudomonadota; class Gammaproteobacteria; order Pseudomonadales; family Pseudomonadaceae; genus Pseudomonas; species Pseudomonas sp. ES4. The sequence goes on from NZ_JBOBDO010000022.1 coordinate 4,812, forward strand.
TGGTGATTGCCCGCACCATCGCCGTGGAGCCGGAAGTGCTGCTGCTCGACGAACCGTGCTCGGCACTCGACCCGATCTCCACGCTGAAAGTCGAAGAGCTGATCTACGAACTGAAATCGAAGTTCACCATCGTCATCGTGACCCACAACATGCAACAGGCCGCGCGGGTTTCCGATTACACGGCGTTCATGTACATGGGCAAACTGGTGGAATTCGGCGACACCGACACCCTGTTCACCAATCCGGCGAAGAAGCAGACCGAAGACTACATCACGGGTCGCTACGGCTAGGAAGCTGTTGTTGCTCACTGAACTGACGCTGCGGTCCACCGCACCTTACCGGACGCTCCAAGGACGCCAACATGATTAGTAAAGAAGGCCTTACCCATCACATCTCCGCGCAGTTCAACGCTGAGCTCGAGGAAGTGCGCAGCCACCTCCTGGCCATGGGCGGGCTGGTGGAAAAGCAGGTCAACGACGCGGTCACCGCGCTGATCGAGGCCGACTCCGGCCTGGCCCAGCAGGTTCGCGAGATCGACGACCAGATCAACCAGATGGAACGCAACATCGACGAAGAATGCCTGCGTATTCTGGCCCGTCGTCAGCCGGCGGCGTCGGACTTGCGTTTGATCATCAGCATCTCCAAGTCGGTGATCGACCTGGAGCGCATCGGTGACGAAGCGACCAAGATCGCCCGTCGCGCCATCCAGTTGTGCGAAGAAGGCGAAGCCCCACGGGGTTACGTCGAAGTTCGCCACATCGGCGACCAGGTCCGCAACATGGTTCGCGATGCACTGGACGCCTTTGCCCGCTTCGACGCCGACCTGGCGTTGTCGGTGGCCCAATACGACAAGATCATCGACCGCGAATACAAGACCGCGCTGCGTGAACTTGCCACCTACATGATGGAAGACCCGCGCTCTATCTCGCGGGTCTTGAGCATCATTTGGGTGCTGCGTTCGCTGGAGCGGATCGGCGACCACGCGCGCAATATTTCGGAACTGGTGATTTACCTGGTGCGCGGCACAGACGTGCGGCACCTGGGCCTCAAGCGCATGAAAGAAGAAGTTGAAGGCACAAGTGGCGAAACCGCTAATGTTCCGGGCAAAGCTGACGATAAGTAAGATTGCCTGAGAAAAGCGCCCGGCCTTTTGGCCGGGCGTTTTTGTTTGTGGTCGATGAATTCGAAAGCAGCACCCGCGAACGAAAAGTCCCGGCGTGACTGAAGGTTTTTGGCAATGTGCCATCAGCAAAGCGCTATGCTTGCCGGGATTTTTTAAAGGGGTGATGGATGAGTAAGGTCAGTGTGTTGGTTGTGGACGACGCGTCGTTCATTCGTGACCTGGTGAAGAAGTGCTTGCGCAACTACTTCCCGGGGATCCGGATCGAAGACGCGGTCAACGGCAAAAAGGCTCAGGCCTTGCTGGCACGGGAAGCGTTCGACCTGGTCCTGTGCGACTGGGAAATGCCGGAAATGTCCGGCCTGGAGCTGCTGACCTGGTGCCGCGAGCAGGACAACCTCAAGACCATGCCGTTCGTGATGGTGACCAGCCGGGGCGATAAAGAGAACGTCGTCCAGGCAATCCAGGCCGGGGTTTCCGGCTACGTCAGCAAGCCGTTCACCAACGAGCAACTGCTGACCAAGGTCAAGCAGGCCCTGAACAAGGTCGGCAAGCTCGACACCTTGATGAACAGTGCGCCGACCAAAATGAACTCGGCGTTCGGCAACGATTCCCTGAGCGCATTGACCGGTGGCAAGGCTGCCGTGGTCGCACCCGCCGCGGCGCCGGTCAACCCGTTCGCCAAACCTGCTGCTGCCGCGCCAGCCCCGGCGGCTGCGCCGTCTCGCGGTCTGCTCAACAGCCCGCCGATCAAGCCTCCAGCGACCTCCGCAGCGCCGACGGGCGGTCGTGGCCAGGGCCAGCTGCGCTTGCCGAACGGCATTCAGCAATGCGTGATCAAGGCCTTGAGTCTCAAGGAAGCATTGCTGGTGGTGAAACGCACCGACACCCTGCCGCAAGTGCTCGACAGCGCCGTACTCGACCTGGAGCAGGGCGATAACGCCGAAACCGCTCGTCTGAACGGCTACCTGCACGCCATCGTCGCCCACGAGCCGAAACCCGACAGCGACTGGCTGCAACTGACCTTCCGTTTCGTCGACCAGGACGCGCAGAAGCTCGACTACATCTCCCGTTTGATCGCACGTGGCACGGCGCAGAAGCATTTCGTACCGGGCGCGTAATCCCTACCGTTGATCGTTCCCACGCAGAGCGTGGGAACGATCATTTGAAACATCTGCCGACTACCCGGGTCCATTGCAGCTGCTAGGCTCCTACCCAGGACTTACTCGACAGAATCTTGCCCATGCTCGCGCGCCTGCTGTTTTTTTGCGGTCTTTTCATGGCCTCCCTCTCGGCGATGGCCATGACGATCTACAAGTCCACCGACGCCAATGGCGTGGTCTCCTACAGCGACCGCCCCACGACGGGCTCCAAGGTGTTCGTTTTTCGTGATCGCATGGTCGAGAACCTGGAGCGCCAGGTGTACGTCGTCATCACCAAGAAGAAGGGCGTGGAAAGCGTTTATGTGCGCAACGATCTGTATGCGCCAGTAGAAATCGAGTTGAGCTTCGCCGGCCTGAAGAACGTCAGCGGTGCGCCCAGCCGACCGATTCGCCGGGTGATGCCGGCACGCAGCAGTCTTCGTCTGGCGCTGCTCACGGCCACGAAGTCCGGTAAGCCGCTCGCGTACACCCCGAAATTCGAATACTCCCTGGGCGACCCCTCAGGGGCCGCCATGGCCTATCGATACCCGTTGCCCTGGCGCGGTGGACCGTTTCGGTTGAGTCAGGGCGCCAACGGTCAATACAGCCACTTCGGTCCCAAGAACCGCTACGCCATGGACATCGCCATGCCCGTAGGCACGCCGATCGTCGCGGCGCGTGGCGGTGTGGTGGTGAAAACCGAGAATGCGCAGACCGGGCGCGGCACCGATCCGTCAGGTAATTTCGTGCGGGTGCTGCACAACGACGGGACGATGGGCGTGTACCTGCACCTCAAACAAGGTTCGGTGAGCGTTCGCGAGGGGCAACGGGTGTCAGTGGGGAGTCCGCTGGCGTTGTCGGGTAATACCGGCAACAGCAGCGGGCCACACCTGCATTTCGTGGTGCAGCGCAATACAGGGTTGGGGCTGGTGTCGATTCCGTACCAGTTCAATCAACCGGTGGGCGCATTGCCCAACTTTGCGTTGGGCAAGCAGTAGAGGCCATGCAGATCTAATGTGGCGAGGGGGCTTGCCCCCGTTGGGCTGCGAAGCAGCCCCGAACCCAGCAATGGAGTTCTTGCTGACACCCCGCAAAGGCCTTGGGCCGGCTTCGCCGTCCAACGGGGGCAAGCCCCCTCGCCACAGGAAGCTCTGTGGCCGGGCACTCAATCCAGCATCAACACCTTGGCCAGAATGATCTTCGGCCCTTTCATCTTCTTGATGATGATCCGCAAGCCTTCGACTTCCAGCACTTCTTCCTCTTCCGGCACCCGTTTCAGGGTTTCGTAGACCAGCCCGGCGAGGGTTTCGGCTTCGATGTGGTCCAGATCGATGCCTAACAGGCGCTCGACCTTGAACAGCGGCGTGTCGCCACGCACCAGCAGCTTGCCCGGCTGGTACGCGAGGATCCCGCGCTCAGCCTTGCGGTGTTCGTCCTGAATGTCGCCGACCAGCACTTCCAGCACGTCTTCCATGGTCAGGTAGCCGATGATGTTGCCATCGGCTTCTTCGACCAGGGCGAAGTGCGAGCCGCCTTTGCGGAACTGTTCCAGCAACTGCGACAGCGGCATATGGCGCGAAACCCGCTCCAGCGGCCGGGTCAGTTCGGCGAGGTTGAACGATTCGGGAATGTGGTCCAGGGCTGCCAGTTCCAGCAACAGATCCTTGATGTGCAGCAGGCCGACGAACTCCTGGCGATCGCTGTCGTACACCGGATAACGGCTGAACTTGTGGCGACGGAACATCGCCAGGATTTCCTTCAGCGGCGCGTTGAATTCCAGCGTCACCAGGTCTTCCCGGGAATTGGCCCAGTCGACCACTTCCAGCTCGCCCATTTCCACCGCCGAGGCCAAAACGCGCATGCCTTGGTCGCTCGGGTCCTGGCCGCGGCTGGAGTGCAGGATCAGTTTCAGTTCTTCACGGCTGTAATGGTGCTCGTGATGAGGGCCGGGTTCGCCTTGGCCGGCGATCCGCAGGATCGTGTTGGCGCTGGCGTTGAGCAGGTAAATGGCTGGGTACATCGCCCAATAGAACAGGTACAGCGGCACGGCGGTCCACAGCGACAGCAGCTCGGGTTTGCGGATGGCCCAGGATTTTGGGGCCAGCTCACCGACCACGATGTGCAGGTACGAGATGACGAAGAACGCGGCGAAGAACGATACGCCTTTGATCACTTCGGGCGACTGCACACCGACGGCTTCAAGGATCGGTTCGAGGATGTGCGCGAACGCCGGCTCACCGACCCAGCCGAGGCCGAGGGAGGCGAGGGTGATACCCAATTGGCACGCCGACAGGTAAGCATCGAGCTGACTGTGAACGGTGCGCAGGATGTGTCCGCGCCAGCCGTTTTTTTCAGCGATGGCTTCGACCCGGGTCGAGCGCAATTTGACCATGGCGAATTCGGCGGCAACGAAAAAACCGTTGAGCAAAACCAGGATCAGAGCAAAAAGAATCATGCCGAAATCGGCGAAGAGTGTCGCAAGGGTCAAGCCAGGGGAAGGGTCCATGATGGAGTTTTGCGGGTTCCGTGTATTCGAAAGGAAAGAAAAAAGAGCGCCTGAAGGGCAGGCACAAGTCAGCCAATGTAGCGGCTGACCAAGTGATTGACTAGTGGCGCGTGCCGGCCGGTATCAGTCGGTGGTGCTGATGACCCGGGATTTGGTGACCTGGGCCGGCGCAAAATGGCAGGTAAACGTGCTGCCGTGGCCCGGTACACTGCTGATTTCCATCCGCGCGCGGTGGCGCAGCAGCACGTGTTTGACGATCGCCAGCCCGAGTCCCGTACCGCCAGTGTTGGAGTTGCGGCTGGAATCGACGCGGTAGAAGCGTTCGGTCAGACGCGGCAGGTGTTTGCTGTCGATGCCGATGCCGGAGTCCTGCACGCTCAAGTGTGCGCCTTGCTCATCGCCCCACCAGCGAATGCGGATATTGCCTTCGGCCGGGGTGTATTTCACCGCGTTGAACACCAGATTGGAAAACGCGCTGCGCAACTCGGCTTCGCTGCCCTTGAGCAGAATCGTCGGGTCGGCTTCCAGGGTGATCTTCTGATTGCGCTGGGCGGACAGTTGCTGAGCGTCGCTCTTGATCGATTGCAGCAAGCCGTCGATGGCCACCGGCTGGTTGTCCGAGGGGTAATCGGTGGCTTCCAGTTTGGCCAATAGCAGCAAGTCGTTGAGCAACGTCTGCATGCGCCCGCCTTGCTGCTGCATTTGTTGCAGGGCACGGGACCAGCGCGGGTTTACGTCCTCGACGTTGTCGAGCAGGGTTTCCAGATAACCGCAGATCACCGTCAACGGCGTGCGCAGTTCATGGGAGACGTTGGCGATGAAGTCTTTGCGCATCTGTTCCAGTTGATGGATGCGCGTCACGTCGCGCACCAGCATCAAGTGTTCGTTGTTGCCGTAGCGGGTGATGTACAGCTGAATGCGCAGGCGATCATTGATCGGTGAAGGGATTTCCAGCGGCTCGGCGTAGCTGTCCTGCTCGAAGTATTCCTTGAAGCGCGGATGACGCACGAGGTTGGTTACCGGTTGGCCGCTGTCTTGCGGGGTCTTGAGGCCGAGCAGGGTTTCGGCGGCGCGGTTCCACCATTCCAGGTTGCCGTCGCTGTCGAGCATGATCACCGCGTCTTTCAGCGCGGCAGTGGATTCCTGGACCCGATCGATCACCGCTTGCAGGCGCCCGCGCACACGCTGATCGCGGCGTTGCAGGTGATAGATGCTGTCGAACACTTCGCCCCACAGGCCATAGCCATCGGGCGGTGCTTCATCGGGTTTGTGCAGGCGCAGCCATTCGTGCAGACGCAGCAGTTGCTTGAGGGTCCAGGCCAGGTAAAGACCCAGGCCCGCGGCGAGGCTCCAGCCGTAATAGCCGGTAATCAGGCCGATCACCAGGCAACCGGTCACCAGCAAAAGCATGTGGCGGATCAGGGTGCCATGCCAGTTTTGGTTCACTTGAACGCGCGTCCTTGTCAGCTTGTCGAGCGGGATAGATCCGGATCAGGCCTTGGTGGAGAACCGGTAACCGGTGCCGCGCACGGTTTGTACCAGATTTTCGTAAGCATCACCCAGGGCTTTGCGCAGGCGGCGGATGTGCACGTCGACAGTGCGCTCTTCGACATAAACGTTGCCACCCCAGACCTGGTCCAGCAACTGGCCACGGGTGTAGGCACGTTCCTGGTGGGTCATGAAGAATTGCAGCAAGCGGTATTCGGTGGGGCCCATCTCGGCGGGTTTGCCGTCGATGGTCACGCGGTGGCTGATCGGGTCCAGCAGCAGGCCGCCAACTTCGATCGGCGTCTCGCCATCGGTTGGCCCGGCACGGCGCAGGACGGCCTTCAGGCGCGCAACCAGCTCACGTGGGGAAAAAGGTTTGGTGATGTAGTCATCGGCGCCGACCTCCAGGCCCTGGATCTTGTTGTCCTCTTCGCCCTTGGCGGTGAGCATGATGATCGGGATGTCCCCGGTCAGCTCATCGCGCTTGAGGCGTCGGGCCAGCTCGATGCCGGACGTGCCGGGCAGCATCCAGTCGAGCAGGATCAGGTCCGGCTTGCGGTCGACAATGATGGCGTGGGCCTGCTGCGAGTTCTCAGCCTCCATGCAGTCATAGCCGGCCATTTCCAACGCAACGGCGATCATTTCGCGAATGGGCGCTTCGTCGTCGACGATCAGAATGCTCCTGCCAACCATGCCTTAATCCTCTTGTCATTTAACTGTCTTGCGCCGCATTAGATAACGGAATTATTGCAGTCGTGTGACAGTATTTTAGTCGTCCGGCGATTGTCATGATCCTGAACTAAGCTCTAAGTCCGAATCCTGACAACCACAAAAGGAAGGTTTCCATGAAGCACATCGCTCAATCCTGGAAGGCGTTGCTGGTCACTGCTGCGCTAATGATGCCGACAATGGCCTTCGCCGCAGACCCGGGCATGGTTAAAGACGGCATGTTGGTCGACCACAAGGGCATGACGTTGTACACCTTCGACAACGACACTGGCGGCAAGTCGGCGTGCACCGGCAAGTGCGCAGAAAACTGGCCACCGCTCAAAGCCACCGACGCCGACAAGGGCGACGGCAAGTGGACCATTATTGAGCGTGACGATGGCACGAAGCAGTGGGCGTTCGACGGCAAGCCGCTGTACTACTTCGTTCAGGACAAAAAGCCTGGAGACATGACCGGCGACAAGAAAATGGACAAGTGGCACGTCCTCCAAGGGCCGAAGATGTAAACCTGTAGCAGCTGGCGAAGCCTGCGTCCGGCTGCGTAGCAGTCGTAAAGTCTGCTCACGCGGTATATCAGATGAACCGCGTACTCAGGATTTACGACTGCTGCGCAGCCGGACGCAGGCTGCGCCAGCTGCTACATAAAAGCGTGTCCATCAACGCAGCGCGTAATCCAGTACGATCCCGACAAAAATCGCCAACCCCGCCCAATGGTTGTGCAGAAACGCCTTGAAGCAACGCATCCGGTCCTTGCCACGGGTGTACCAGAACTCCCACGCAAAACAGCCCGCCGCCGCCAGCAATCCCAAGTGGAACCAGCCACCGAGCTCGAATTTCGACCCGGCCAGCAGCAGGCAACCCAGCGCCAGCCCCTGCAGAATCAGGATGATCACTCGATCCGCTTCGCCAAACAGAATTGCCGTGGATTTCACGCCGATCTTCAAGTCGTCGTCACGGTCAGTCATCGCGTAATAAGTGTCGTAGCCCACTGTCCACAGCAGGTTGGCGATCCACAGCAACCACGCCGCCGCCGGCAGTTCACCGGTTTCGGCGGTGAATGCCATCGGCATACCCCAGGAAAACGCGGCGCCCAGCACCACTTGCGGGTAATAGGTGTAGCGCTTCATGAACGGGTAAGTGAGGGCCAGTGCCAAACCGCCGAACGACAGCCAGACCGTTGCCGCATTGGTGCACAACACCAGCAGGAAACTCACGCCCATCAGCAGCGCGAAGAACACCAGCGCTTCTTTGGAACTGATTTTGCCGCTCACCAAGGGCCGCTGTTCAGTGCGTTTCACGTAGCCATCGACCTTGCGGTCTGCCCAATCATTGATCACGCAGCCGCCAGCGCGGGTCAGCACCACGCCCAGGACGAAAATCACGATATTGGCCAGCGACGGCGAACCTTTACCAGCAATCCACAGCGCCCACAGCGTCGGCCACAGCAGCAGGTAAATGCCGATCGGTTTGTCCATGCGGGTCAGCTGAATGAAATCCCAGGCCCGTGGATTCAAGCGATTCAGGGACTTGAGCAGGCTTTGGTACATCAGCAATTCTCCGGATGGGCGCGGGTGGCGTTCCACAAGGTCGGCAAGAAAATTTCGGCCACCAGCACGCTCAAGGCGCCGCGGTCGAAACGCGAACGGCGGCCCCACAGTTCCGGTGCCCGGGACTCCACCGGCAGCCACTCCTGAGGATAGTGACAAACCTCAATGGCGCGGCGTTGAAATGCCTGATCGCAAAACAGCAATTCGCCCAGGGATCGGCTGCCCAATTCGTCCATGTGCAGGCCGTCGCCCTGCAACGCACTGCGCGCCGCCACGCTGCGGGCAAACACCCAGGCTTCGCCGTGGCCGCGCAGATACACCTCGCGTACCCAGCCTTCGCTGCCTTCGGCCAGCTCCAGCGCGGCACATTCGTCGGCGCGCAGGGGTTGCCAGCCTTCGAAGAGTGGCGTGACGCTGAAGCCGTCATTCGACAGACGGATCAGCCGTCGGGTCAAAGAGCCTTCGTCGAACAACCAGTCGAGGGTAGACGTGTCGGGGAGGGGCGTCAGTTGGCTTCGAGGGAGCCAAAGCGGGGTCACGGCGGGGGATTTTGAGTGCGGCACAGTGAGTCATTATTGGCAGCAAATGAGGCGGCGAGCTTACCATGTCAGCCTGCGATTTTGATTGATCCGGCCGGCCATTGCGTCGAACAGGCTTGCATCTGCCGGGCCCGATCAGTACAAAACGCCCTGAGCCGGACGGCAGCGCTCCAACCATCGACCGTTCGCGCCGGCAAAAGCCTGAATCCTGAGGATGTACGTGAATGAAAAAGTGGCAATGTGTGGTCTGCGGCCTGATTTACAACGAAGCCGACGGCTGGCCGGATGACGGCATTGCGCCGGGCACCCAATGGCAGGACGTGCCGGAAGACTGGCTATGCCCGGACTGCGGCGTAGGCAAGATGGATTTCGAAATGATCGAAATCAACTAAGACTTTTAGAGGAGCAAGGAATGAACGCACCTGTCGTGATCGTCGGCACCGGGCTGGCTGGCTACAACCTGGCCCGGGAGTTTCGCAAACTCGATGGCGAAACCCCGCTGCTGCTGATTACGGCCGATGACGGACGCTCCTACTCCAAGCCGATGCTCTCCACCGGTTTCGGCAAAAACAAAGACGCTGACGGGCTGAGCATGGCCGAACCCGGTGCCATGGCGGAGCAGTTGAAGGCCGAAGTGCGCACGCACACGCGCATCAGCGGCATCGATCCTGGCCACAAGCGTCTGTGGATCGGGGAGGAAGCGGTGTTTTACCGTGACCTGATCCTCGCCTGGGGCGCGGAAACCGTGCGGGTGCCGATCGAAGGCGACGCGGCGGACGCAGTCTTCCCGATCAACGACCTGGAAGACTACGCACGCTTTCGTGCCGCGGCGGCCGGCAAACGTCGGGTGTTGCTGCTCGGTGCTGGCCTGATCGGCTGCGAATTCGCCAACGACCTGATCCTTGGCGGCTACGAGGTGCAACTGGTTGCACCGTGCGAGCAGGTCATGCCGACCCTGTTGCACCCGGCGGCGGCCGCTGCGGTCCAGGCCGGGCTGGAAAGTCTGGGCGCACGTTTCCACCTCGGGCCGGTGCTCAATCGTTTGCAGCGTGTTGAAGATGGACTGGAAGCACATCTGTCCGATGGCCAGGTGATCCCTTGCGATGTGGTGGTGTCGGCCATTGGCCTGCGCCCGCGCATCGATCTGGCGGCTGCGGCCGGTGTGCAGGTCAATCGCGGTGTGGTGGTCGATCGCCAGCTGAAAACCTCTCACGCCAATATCTATGCCTTGGGCGACTGCGCCGAGGTCGATGGGCTGAATCTGTTGTACGTCATGCCCCTCATGAGCTGTGCGAGAGCGCTGGCCCAGACCCTCGCCGGAAACCCGACGGCGGTGAGCTATGGACCGATGCCCATCACCGTCAAAACGCCGGTCTGCCCATTGGTGGTTTCACCGCCACCACGGGGTTTAGAGGGCGTCTGGACAGTCGAAGGGCAGGGCGCGGACATCAAGGTCTTGTGCCGCGATGCCAGCGGCAAACTGCTGGGTTATGCCCTGACAGGCGCGGCGGTGATGGAAAAACTGGCCCTGAACAAAGAGCTTCCGGCACTGCTGGCGTAAATACCGGTCGTTCTGTCGGAATCACCCCTCTTTTGCCCTTACAAAGGTCGCGCCGAGACTGGCGCGGCTCTTCACTGCGTGCCATCCTCACTCCCGTCTGCCGCAGAGTAGAGCATCTGCGGCGCTTTGGGCGCTGTTCCAACGAGAACAGCACGGACATAACAACAAAAAACCGTCAAAGGGGCTTCACTAATGCGTAAACCAGAACTCGCCGCTGCAATTGCTGAAAAAGCAGACCTCACCAAAGAGCAGGCCAACCGCGTTCTCAACGCCGTTCTCGAAGAAATCACCGGCGCTCTGCACCGCAAGGACAGCGTCACGCTGGTGGGCTTCGGCACCTTCCTGCAACGCCATCGCGGTGCCCGCACCGGCAAAAACCCGCAAACCGGTGAGCCCGTCAAAATCAAGGCCAGCAACACTGTTGCGTTCAAGCCAGGCAAGTCGTTGAAAGACAGCGTTAATCCGTAACACGCACCGACTTCCCGCGTAGCGGGTGAGCGGGAATAAAAAATGGGCACGCCAACCAGGTTGGGTGCCCATTTTTTTATGGGTGGCGGATTAGATGGCGCGGCTTTGTTGCTTGGCGAAAATCGCTGCTATCTCGGGTTCATCCAGATGATCCAGCATTCGCTCCACCAACAAATGCACACCGTCGGCCATTCGGCTGAGCGCCAGGGCTACGGAGCGGCGGGAACCGTCCACATCGTCGGCGAGGTTGGCGGCGATGGCGCTGATGGACAGCAAATCTTCCGAGGCATTGGCGAGAAGGGTTTCAGGGTTGATGCCCGGACTGACGCTGAAGAGCTGGCCGTTGCGTTTGGGTGGTTTGGGGTCGGCTGGCGGGAAGTGATGGTCGAGGGCGCGCTCGGCGGCTTCGTTGAGTTTGTTTGAATCGGGGCTTTCGTAGGGAGAGACCGGATCGGTGTCGGGTGGGTTGGGAGTAACCTTGAGCATGATCTTCAATTCCTTGAGTGATGCTGACAACACTTCGCCGACTAAACGAAGGGGTGGCAGCTGTACGCAGGTTAGTCGGACCGGGGAATTGAGAAGCCGGCGCACCCGAAGGTGCCCTACGCACAGCCACCATCAAATGCAGGTAGGAAATACCTGTCTGACAGAAGCTTGTGCATCTTCAATTACCAGCGAGCGACTAAACCCGATCACTGATGGGCAGTGACAGGAACCAAGTTACCGACCGCCCCCAAGGCGCACAAGCCGGCGGATTCTGGCGTAGCCGTAGGCAACGGCGCAAGGTGTTGTAGCTTGCAGGAAGTAACCTTTAAACGTTTTAAACGTCGCTATGGAGGACTGCACCCTGCTCCAAGTTAATCTTGCCCCATTGGCTTGGAAGTTGTGGTAGTAGCGGATTTTTTTCAGCGGGCCGGTGCCGTCGACGCGGGCCAGGGGTTCGTAGCCTTCGTCTTCGTAGAGGCGATGGATTCGACTGATCGGATGGCGAGGGAACATGATGAGTGCGAGCTGGAAAAATGGGCACACCGCCTGGATCAGGTGCCCATTTTTGTTGGACACAGAGATGAACTTCTAACGAAGTCCCTCTACCAGTACCTTGTCTTTCTCGCCGCCCCAAGGATCGTCCAGCAGGTACCTGGCTGGAGTTTTGCTGTCTGATGGGACTAGAGTGATTTTGTAAAAGATTTCTTCACCCTCACAAACCTCGAAATACAACGCATAGTCGCGTTTCTCTAGATCAAGCTCGACCTTGAATCTTTCAGCAGCGGATGCAATTTCCACATGACCGGGATCCGTGACATGAAATGGCACGACGATGCAGCGCTGGGTGGAGGGGTCGAGGTTGAAACTGTCTTCCAGTTTCAGGTGCACGTTTGCCCCGAAAGCATCTTCGGGTAGAGGGTCAAACACAACATAGTCGCTATGGAGGACCGCACCCTGCTCCAAGTTAACTTTGCCCCATTGGCTTGAGGTTTCGTCAAAGGGCCGTGAGCGGAATTGAATTTGGCTGTGGGATATCAGTAGATCCACAGATTGAGCATTATTTTTCATCAGTAAACCTCGATTTTAACTCTGGTCCCGTTGGGGAGGTCGGATAGGGCGTTGCCGATACTCGAGCCCGCACCCCGATTATCGCCAGGATCGATGTATTTGACGCTGGCGCCGTTACCACCTTCCTTGAACATTGCCATCGGCCATTCGTCCCGATCCTTGCCTGTTTTGGTCTTGATGTCTTTCAAGCTGAGTTTGCGATTGAGCTTAGCGGTGTCACGTTGAATGGTCACAATGTAGGGGTGACCTTTCTTGATTGCACCGTCGATATGACCGAACGTCTGCGGATACTCTGAGCGTTTCAATCGCAGTTTGTAGTCGTACTGTTTCGACCGTGCCTTGGTCAGCGTACAACCGGCAAGGCCTAGAGGGTCCAACCAAGTGAATGGATTCAGAACGAATGCGTAAAGATTGAATCCTCCCGCCAACCCAATCGGATCCGGCGTCGTAAACCGCCCCACATCCGGATCATAAAACCTGAACGTATTGAAATGCAGCCCCGTTTCCCGGTCCAGGTACTGCCCCTGGAACCGCAGGTTCTGCTCTTCAATGTAATACGGCTCGCGCACCTCTTCTAACGTGTTGCCCCACACCCGATAAGTCGCCTGCCAGACGTTGTGGCCGTCCGCTTCGGTGAGCTGTTCCGGCAGGCCGTTGAGGTTGTTGTGGTAGTAGCGGATTTTTTGCAGCGGGCCGGTGCCGTCGACGCGGGCCAGGGGTTCGTAGCCTTCGTCTTCGTAGAGGTAAAGGCTGGTCTGTTGATGGCGATGTTCCTGCAACAAGCGAAGGCCGTCCCAGGTGAAGCGGGTTTCTCCCAGTGGATAACCGTTGGGGTCGTGCTCGGTTTTTTCGATGCGCCGGCCCAGCGGGTCGTAGGTCATCCTGACCATGCTGCCGTTGTCATTGCGCACTTCGATCAATCGGCTTTCGGCGTCGTAACCGAAGCGCTGCACGCCCCGTTTAGCGCTGCGTTTTTCGATCATCCGGCCAAACGCGTCGTAGCGGTAACGTTTGTCCTGATAGGTCAGCAGTTTGTTGTGCACCACCAGCCCGGCGCCGGGTTGCGGGCTGTCCAGCAGGTTGGCGGCGGCGTCGTAGGCGAAGGTTTCGCGCTGGCCGTGCAGGCTGTCCTGGCTGGCGATGATGCGTCCGGTGGCGTCGTAGTGCAGCAGTTGGCGATGTTGCGCGGCGGGTTGCTGGTCGAGTTTGCCGATCAGGTTGTCGGCGGGGTCGTACTCGAAATGTTTCTGCACGGCGGCCGGCATCAGCGAGGGTTGGCTGCTGTGTCGGCGTTGGCGTGAGCGTAAACGGCCGCTGCGGTCGTATTCGCTGCGGGTGCTGATCTGGCCTTGGGTGCGCAGCACTTCGCGGTGCAGGCGGTCGCGTTCGAAGTCGCTGATAACCTGGCCGTCGAGGTTGATCTGGTGCAGGTGGCCGCTGCCGTAATACAGGCGGTTGATCCAGCGGCTGTCGGGCAGTTGGGTCTGGATCAGGTTGCCGAGTTCGTCGTAGTGGTGTTGCAGGCTGCCAGCCGCGCTTTGTTCGGCGAGCAACTGGCCGAGGGCGTCATAGGCGAAGCTCAGGGTTTGTGCGTTGCCGTGGTGGTCGGTGAAGGTGACAGCGGTGAGCTGGTCCAATGGGTCGTAGGTGTAGTCGGTACGGCCATCGTCGGTGATTTTGGCGATCAGCCGGCCGACAGCGTCGCGTTCCAGTCGATGAACGATGGGGGCCAGAGGCGTCTGGGGGACGATGGCCAAGCCGTTGCCGTAAGGCGCCGGAACAGCCGTTACCGCCGCGACGTTATCCAGCGGGTCATAGGCGTAGCGCTTGGCGCTGCCGTCGAGGTCTTGTTGTTCGGTCAGTCGATCCGCGGCGTCCCAGGTAAACCGATAACTTTCGCCGTTCTCGTTGATCAGCGCTTGCAGCCGCCCGTAGCTGTCATACCCGAACTGCACCTGCCTGCCATGGGCGTCGGTGCGCTGGCGCACCTGGCCGCGACGGTTGTGTTGGTAGAGCGTGGTGTGCCCGGCCGGATCGGTGTAGCCGATCAACTGGCCGCTGACGTCGCGCTGATACTGCTCGGTGCGGCCGTCCGGCAATTGGCTGCTGAGCAGGCGCCCCTGGGCGTCGTAGCTGAATTGGGTGCGTTCGCCGAGGGCGTCGGTGATGACTTGCAGATAGCCCCGGTGGTCGTAGCTGAACCGTGTCGGATAACCCGAGCAATCGATGTGCTCCGCCAGTTGGCCGAACGGGTTCCAGCGCAGTTTTTTGCTTTTGCCGGTGGCGTCGATGATCTCGACGACCTGGCCGTGGGTGTCGTAGCGGTAGCGGGTGATGTGGCCCAGCGGATCGGTTTCGGCGATGCAGTTGCCGCGCTGATCGTAGCGGTACTGCCAGCTGTTGCCGGCGGCGTCGGTGTTCACCAGCGGCAAGGCCCAGTGCTCGAGCCAGAGGGTCGAATCGCTGCGGCCCAGCGGGTCGGTTTCGCCGATCAGGTTGCCGGCATCGTCGTAGCTGTATTCATAGCGACCGCCCTGTGGGTCGATGGCGCTGAGCAGTTGGCGCTCGTCGTTCCACTCGAACTGCCAGGTGTGGCCGAGGTTGTCGGTGTATTGGGTGATCTGGTGCTGGGTGTTCCAGCGCCGTGTACTGACGCGCTGCAAGCCGTCGGTGATGCGCGTGACACCGGCGCCGAGGTCGTAGTCGAACTGGTAAGCGTCGCCCTCGTCGGTCCAGTGCCGGACCACGCGCCATTCAAGGTCTTCAATCAGCGCCCATTCATAGAAACAACGCAGCCCCGTGGGCAACTGGTGCTCGACCATCCGTTGTCCGGCGTCGTAACTGAAGCGCCGTTGTACCAGGCCGGTGGCGTCGCGCACTTCGGCCAGGTTGGCTGACTGATCGTAGCCATAACTCACCAACACTTCGCGGTGTTGGTCAGGGTAGACCCGTTCCACCTGACTGACCCGGGTCTGAAGGTAGGTCAATTCCACCTGAACCAAGTCAAAGGTGTCGTGCAGTTTTACAAGGCGTCCGGCGGCGTCATAGTCGAGGTAGATGCGGTTGTCATTGCGATCACCCAATTGATCAAGGCGCAGCAACGCGGTATTGCCCGGCGTTGGATTGAACAACCGATACACACCGTCATCGCTTTCAATCAACAACTGCCCATTAACATGGCGTCGAACACCCAGCCCTTCGCCGGCACTGAACACCGCACCGCCCAAGGGAATCGATCCCATGTCGATGCGCCGGCCCTGCTCATCGGTGTAGACCAGCGTTTCGCCGCCCTCCGGGTGCGGCAGGATTTCAACCCGCACCTCATAGGACACACTCCAACCCGCGCCAAACAACCCATCGCGCCGCTCGTCGCGGCTGTTGTAGAAGCGCTGCCAATCCATCGGCAAAATGCCCGGCAACACGAAATCCAGCTCTTCATCGCCCCCCAGCACCTTGGCCCCGGTCGCCGCGTGCACCGGGTTCGACGAGCCCATGGCAGCGTTGGCCATCGCACCCATCGCGCTGCTGACGGCCATCGACGTCGCGCCACCGATCAGCATGCACGGCAATTTGCTGAAGAACTTGCCTTTGCCGCCCTTGAGCATCAGCAGCGCCGTGACCGCCAGCCCCACGCCCGGGGTCTTGCCGCTGCGGATCTCGCGTACCACCACCGAACCGCCGCCAATGGTCACGTTGGAAGAGATCAGCCCGGACGATACGACCTTGGCATCGCAGGTGCTGCGGTCGCCGCTGCGCACGGCGGGCTGGCCGTTGATGGTGACCTTGTCCGAGCCCTCGGCCAGAAACTGCGGCGGCATCGGCGGATGCTTCATGCAGACGAGCAGGTCCAGCGGCTTGGGCACCGCGCCGGGTGCTGGGGTGGCGACGGTGGGGCGCCACATCTGGGAGAAGAAGCTCTCGGCCATGTCGAGGTAACTGGCTTCGGCTTCCGGCTCGGGCATTTCCAGTTCGGTGCCGGCCGGCGCGACATGGGACGGGATCGCCCCGGCGGCCCGAGCGGCGGGAATGTTGTTGGTGAGGGTGTTGGTGGAGCCGGTGAGAATGTTCGCCTGCACCGTGGGCGGAAACAGCGAATTACTGAAGCTCTCGCACAAATTGCTCAGGCCCTTGTCGGCCCCGGTCTTGCTCATGGCAAGGCCGACGATCGTGCCCACCACCAGGCCAAGCACGACGCAACCCAGCCCCCCGGTGACGACCGTGATGCCCGTGGCCGCCACCACGGCAGCGGTAGCCAGTGCGGTGATCGCGATGTTGGCCGCTACCTCCAGCACGCCGCCGAGGATGTCGGCCATCATCGAGGTGTGGTCGAGCGCATCGCCCAGCCGGGCGGCCCAGAGTGCATCAGACATGCAGGGTGCTCATCAGGCCGGAACGTCGAACAACAGCGAACTCTTGATGGTCGCCCAATGCGCGGCTTCGGCATCGCCGAGTTTTTCGGCCTTCACGTAGCTCAGGGCGAGCATTTTGCGGGTGCCGGGCAACAGCAGTGCCAACTGGTATTGGAAGACTTTGTCGTTGCCCTTGTTGAACTGGCTGCGCAACTCGATGCCTTCGACTTCCTGGCTGGCACCCAGGCGCACGGCGACGCCCGGTTGGAAACGCAAGTCTTGCACTTGTTTTTCCAGACGCTTGAGCTGGTCGTCGAAGTTGCTTTGCAGGGTTTCACCCTCGGCCAGCAAGCTGCGGCTGACAATCAGCGAAGTACCCAGTTCAGGGAACTTGAGGATGTTGATCGAGGCGTCTTGCAGTTCGCCTGCCGGCAGTTGGAACTGGAATTCATTGATTCGGTAAGTCATGGAACACAGATCTCGTGATTAGCCCTTGGGCTTGGGAAACGCGGCGTTGATGTTGGCGTCGATGCTGGCCTTGACGCCCTGGCCATCAGGCGTGGCGCCAGCTCCGCCGCCGTTGTTCAGGTGCAGCACGCCGCCGGTGTTGAACTCGGCATCACCGCTGGCATAGAAGCTGATTTGCACGCCGGTCAGGTTGATCTGGCCGCTGGCATTGAGCTCCAGGATGCTTTCACCACAGACCAGCCGCAGGTTCTCGCCCACTTCAATGACGTAGCTCTGGCTGATGCTGTCGGTCTTGCGCTGGCCCACCGAAAGAATGTCTTCCTGTTTGACGATCCGCAGGCGGTTGTTGCCGATGGTCACCGTCTCGTTATGCCCGACGCTCTTGTTGCGGTCGTGGCCGACCGAGTGGCTTTCATCCACCTCGACCACGATGTCCTGATTGCGCTCGGCGTGGATGTACAGCTGCTCGGCGCCTTTCTTGTCTTCCATGCGGATTTCGTTGAAGTTCGCCGGTGTGCCGCCCTTGCTCGAACGGCTTTTCATGCCGCTCTGGGTGGCGTTTTCCGGCAAGTCGTAGGGCACGGTTTGTTCGGCGTTGTAGACGCGGCCGGTGATGATCGGCCGGTCCGGGTCGCCTTCGAGGAAGCTGACGATCACTTCCTGGCCGATCCGCGGGATCTGCATCGAACCCCAGTTTTTACCGGCCCAGGATTGCGACACGCGAATCCAGCACGAACTGTTTTCGTTGGACTGGTCGTGGCGGTCCCAATAGAAATGCACCTTCACCCGGCCGAACTGGTCGGTCCAGATTTCCTCGCCCTTGGGGCCGACCACCAATGCGGTCTGCGGACCTTTGACGATAGGGCGGTGGGTGTTGGGCAGGGGGCGGTAGCTTTGTTGCGCATCGATGCAGGTCAGGCTGCTTTCGAACTGTGCCGAAGCAGCCGCGCCGCCGGTTTCCCCGCTTTCCTGGGCGACGTAGTAACGGGCGCCGACGATCAGGTATTCGCGGTTCTGGTCCTGGCGGCTGAAGCCCGTGAGGCCGAACAAATGACCCGACCCCAAACCCCGGGCGTTGCCGGCGAACTCCACCTGTTCGTGCAAGGTCTGCAAGGCTTCGATGCGGGTGCGGGCGTAATGTTCGCCGTCTGCGCTTTGCACATAAGTGCCGGGGTAGTCGTACAGCGGATAGTCGCCGGCGGTGTGTGGACGGGGCATGGTCGAGCGCACGTCAATTCGCGCGCTGGGGCGCTGGAAGTCATAGTCGTTGAGTTCCAGCGAACCTGGCTGGACTTCCTGGGCCAGGTGCCAATCGTGGATGTGATCGCGTTCGCGCTGCTGTTCATTCTTGGGGTAGTAGGGCACTGAGGCATAGCCGGGCGCACTGGTATGGGCGCCATAAGCATCGGCCAGTACCAGCACATGACGACCCTGTTCATGGCGGAAGAAGTAGTAGATCCCTTCCTGTTCCATCAGGCGGCTGACGAAATCGAAGCTGGTTTCGCGATACTGCACGCAGTATTCCCACTCGCGATAAGGCCGGCTCAGGGCATCTTCGAAATCGGAAAAACCCAGGTCGCGAAACACCTGCTTGATGATCTGCGGGATGGTCAGGTTCTGGAAAATCCGGCAATCGGAGGTGCGGGTCAGCAGCCAAAGCCAAGGCCGCAGCGTGGCTTGATAGCTGGCGAACTGGCCCTGGTCGACGTTCTGGCTGCAGCGGGCAACGATGCCATGGAAATGACGTTCGCCACCGCCCTCCAGTTGCAGGCTCAGGCACATGGGTTTGCCCAGCAACTGGTTGAGGTCGATGGCGTTGTCCAGCGAGTGCAGTTGCAGCTCATAGTTGAACAGCCGCCCCAGCTCTTCGCCGCCGCCCATGTCCTTGAGCAACAGCGCATCCGGCCCCAGGGGGCTGGTGATTTTTGCCAGGCGTGAGAGTTGCTTGAATAGCATCGAGTGTCCCGTGCAAGTTGTAATAGCTGAAGGAACCCAATCCACTGTGGGAGCGAGCCTGCTCGCGATAGCGGTGTGTCAGTCAACATCGATGTTGAATGTAATTGCGCTATCGCGAGCAGCTCGCTCCCACAGGGGGATCTGTGTTCCTGCCAGGTCAGGCCGCGTCGCTGAAGTCGTAGTGCAATTCGTTATCCCGGGCGCTGATTCGCACGCCTGCCAGCGCTTTGCCTTCGAGCATGCGGGTGAGGAACTCGCGGCTCATGTCCGGCAACAGGCTGTTGGTCAGGATGGTGTCGATCATCCGCCCGCCGCTTTCGGTTTCGGTGCAGCGGGAGACGATCAGGTCGATCACCGCGTCGTCGTAATCGAAGGCCACTTTATGAGTGTTCTCCACGCGCTTTTTGATGCGGTTGAGTTGCAGGCGGGTAATGGCCTTGAGCATGTCGTCGTTGAGCGGGTAGTACGGAATGGTCACCAGGCGGCCCAACAATGCCGGCGGGAAAATCTCCAGCAGCGGCTGGCGCAGGGCCTTCGCGATTTCTTCGGGCTCGGGCACGTTTTGCGGGTCTTTGCAGACCTGGGCAATCAGATCAGTACCCGCGTTGGTAGTCAGCAGGATCAAAGTGTTCTTGAAGTCGATCACTCGGCCTTCGCCGTCCTCCATCACGCCTTTGTCGAAGACCTGGAAGAAGATCTCGTGCACGTCCGGGTGGGCTTTTTCCACCTCGTCCAGCAGCACCACGCTGTAGGGTTTGCGCCGCACGGCTTCGGTCAGCACGCCGCCTTCGCCATAGCCGATGTAGCCCGGTGGCGCGCCCTTGAGGGTGGACACGGTGTGAGCTTCCTGGAATTCGCTCATGTTGATGGTGATGACGTTCTGCTCGCCGCCGTACATGGCTTCGGCCAAGGCCAGGGCGGTTTCGGTCTTGCCCACGCCGGAAGTGCCCGCGAGCATGAACACGCCAATCGGTTTGCTCGGGTTGTCGAGGCCGGCGCGGGAGGTCTGGATGCGCTTGGCGATCATCTGCAAGGCATGGTCCTGGCCGATGATGCGTTTCTTCAGGTGCTGGTCGAGGTTGAGCACGGTTTCCAGTTCGTTGCGGGCCATGCGGCCCACCGGGATACCGGTCCAGTCGGCGACCACCGAGGCCACGGCCTGGTAATCCACGGTCGGCAGAATCAACGGGGTTTCCCCTTGCAGAGCGCTCAGACGCAGTTGCAGGTCCACCAGTTTCTCGCGCAGAGCGTGGCTGTCTTCACTGCCAACGTCGCGGTCTACCACGCCGACGCTTTCGCGCAGGGTGGCGCGGGTGGCGAGCAGTTCGTCCACCAGGGTTTTCTCTTCGGCCCAGCGGCTTTCGAGTTCGGCCAGGCGTTCGCGCTCGGTGGCCAGCAGGTTTTCGCTGTTGCTTTGGCGGGCGCCGATGACGATACCGATGGCGTGCTCGCGGGCGATGATTTGCAGTTCGGTTTCCAACGCCTCGATGCGGCGACGGCTGTCGTCCACTTCGGCCGGCACGGCGTGCAGGCTGATGGCGACCCGGGCGCAAGCGGTGTCCAGCAGGCTCACGGATTTGTCCGGCAACTGGCGCGCCGGGATGTAGCGATGGGACAGCTTGACCGAGGCTTCCAGGGCTTCGTCAAGGATCTGCACCTGATGGTGTTTTTCCATGGTCGAGGCCACGCCGCGCATCATCAACAGCGCCTTGTCTTCGGACGGCTCGGCGACTTGCACCACCTGGAAGCGGCGGGTCAGGGCCGGGTCTTTCTCGATATGTTTTTTGTACTCGGCCCAGGTCGTGGCGGCCACGGTGCGCAGGGTGCCCCGGGCCAAGGCTGGCTTGAGCAAATTGGCCGCGTCCCCGGTGCCGGCGGCGCCACCGGCACCGACCAGCGTGTGGGCTTCGTCGATAAACAGGATGATCGGTTTTGGCGAGGCCTGGACGTCTTCGATGACCTGGCGCAGGCGCTGTTCGAATTCACCTTTCATGCTCGCGCCGGCCTGCAACAGGCCGACATCGAGGCTGCGCAGTTCCACGTCCTTGAGCGCTGGCGGTACATCACCGGCGACGATGCGCAGGGCAAAACCTTCGACCACGGCGGTTTTACCGACGCCGGCTTCACCGGTCAGAATCGGGTTGTTCTGCCGACGGCGCATGAGGATGTCCACCAGTTGGCGGATCTCTTCGTCACGCCCGACAATCGGGTCAAGCTTGCCGCTGCGGGCCTGCTCGGTGAGATCCACGGTAAAACGCTTGAGCGCTTCCTGCTTGCCCATGGCGCTGGGGGCCATGGCGCCGCTGGCTTCACCGGGCACGCTGCCGGCGTTGAAACCGTCGCTGGCGCTGAGCGCATTTTCCGGCGAGTCACCGACGTATTCGTCAAAACGCTCGCTCAGGGCCTCGACCTTGATTTTGTCGAACTCTGCCGACAGCCCGAGCAGCCCGTGGCGCAGGCTCGGTGTCTTGAGGATGCCCAACACCAGGTAACCGGTACGCACCTGGCTTTCGCCGAACATCAGGCTGCCGTAGACCCAGCCACGTTCCACGGCATCTTCCACATGGGAGGACAAGTCAGTGATTGAAGTCGAGCCCCGTGGCAAACGGTCCAGGGCTTCGGTCAGGTCCCGGGCCAGGCGTGCCGGCTCGATATTGAACTGGCGGATGAGACGGTGCAGGTCCGAGTCCTGCAATTGCAGCAACTGATGAAACCAGTGGGCCAGTTCCACATAAGGGTTACCGCGCAGTTTGCAGAACACGGTGGCGGCTTCGATGGCTTTGTAGGCCACGCTGTTGAGTTTGCCGAACAACGCGGCGCGACTGATTTCACCCATGCTCTTAGCTCCTTGAGGTTTGTGAGGTGTTGGCCTGCTCGGCGTAATGCCGGGCCAGTATTAAGTCCTTGGCATCTTTTTCGGGCTTGCCCAGCCAGGTATTGAACCCCAGGCGGAAGCGGCCATTGAGCTGCAGCGCCGGTACTTCGGGCTGTTTCAGAATCAGGTTCAGATCCCAGTCCAGTTCATGGCCCAGGTATTCGGCGACCCAGGCCACCAGCTCATTGAAGGGTTGGCTGCCGGGCAACATGCTCATGTAGTCATCGAGCTTGAGTGGCCCCAGGCGAATGCGGAATTTGTGCTGGCGATCCCAGACGTAACGGCCCAGGCAAAAATCCATGCCCAATTGATGGGCGCTGACGCCCACGCGGCTGCGTTCCGGCAGTTCCAGCCATTGGCCGACGTACTCTTCAATCGCCACCGGCAGGCCGAAGTACTCGCTGAGAATGGCCTTCAAACCGTCCGGGTAGCGGGTTTGTGCCGACAGATGACCGCTGTAATGCAATTTCGCCGTGTCGGGGATCAGCCCTTGTTTGAGCAGGCTCGGCATGCCGCGGCCGCTCAGTGCTGCCAGGCGTGCCGACCAGTAGTCATCGTCCGGACGGTCATGGCTGACCGTCGGCCGCGCTTCGGCCCAGGCCCGGTAAAACAGGCTCAGCAGGCGGTGATGGAACACATCCAGGAAGCGTTTGCTGGTGCTGTCGGCGTTGTTGCGCTGGCGTTCGCGCACATATTCGGTGATGTGCAGCGGCAACGGGCCGTTAGGGCCGCCGAGGCCGAAAAAGAACTGCTCCAGGCGCGCCGGCGCACCGTCGACGCCTGGCTGTACCGACGCGAGGGTCGCCGGGGCGAAGGTGCATTCGGCCTGTTGCCCAAGGCGCAGCGGATCATCGGCCAGGCGCAACGAATGGCCCAGGCGCGGTAGCTCAGGCGATTCGCACTCGATGCGCCGCAACGCCTGGAAGAAGTCGTATTCCCAGGGCTCTTGGTGCATCGCGTCCAGAGTATTCACAGGGTCGGACGGCGTCCTGGCTTGGCTTTCCATCGCATGATCTCGCCGCGTTCGGTGGTACGGATCACCGTCTCGGTAAAACTGTTGATCGACACGTAGCGTGCCAGGAAGCGCTCGAACACTGCACCGAGCAAGAAGACTCCAGTGCCGCGAAACGCGTTTTCATCGAATTCCAGGGTGATCTCCAGGCCACGACCAAACACGATCGGGCCGGGCATCGGCAGGCGTCGGGTGCAAGCCTTGCTGCTGACTTCGCGCAGGCCTTCGATCTGCAATTGCAACGCCGCGTCGTTGCTGTCGCCGTACAGGCGCAGCAGTTCGCGCAGGGCGGCGGCGCCTTCGCCTTGTTCGCTCAGGGACAGGTAATTCAGCGACAGCTGGCTGATCAATCGCCACGCCTTGGCGTCATGGGCATGGCTGGCGCGTGGACGGCTCGGGCCTGCCACGCAGCGCACCGCCGCCACAGGTGCGCTGTCGGCCAGGGTGAAGTCGGTCTTGCTGTTGCCCACACTCATGAACAGCGGCAGGTCGCGGTTGGTGCACAACGCGGTGACACCCAGTTGGCGCAAGTCGTGGCGATAAGGCGCCTGCTGGCTGTCCACCAGGCTGACGAAGGTTTCGCTGCCGATGTACGTCGAGCGCGGGCCGTTGCGCCGCTGGCCGCTGGACAGCACGCGGGGTTCGCGCCGCACCGTGTACCAGGCCTGGTCGCGGCCGTAGCGAGATGGATCGCGTACCGCATAGAACGGCAGAAAAGGCTGCTCCGACCCGGTGCCGTGGCCGGTGAGGGTGGTCAGGGAATGAATCTCGAAATCCATTGGCCGGGTGCGGTCGGCGATCACATGGTGTTCATTGACCCGATCCGAAAGATGGATGCGATCCAGGCGCTTGGGAAACAGGTTGATGGCCGGGGTGCAGAACGGCAGGAACTGCGCGGCTCCGACGCTGCCTTCCAGGCTTGGGTCGTGACGGTCGAACAGCACGATCAGTTCCAGTTCCTGGCCATCGCAGCGTTTGACCGCCCGGCTCAACTGGGTGAAGTCGACAAACAGAAAGCGCTGGGGCAGGGCGAAGTATTCCTGCAACAGGCGATAGCCCTGGAAGGCTCGCGACACCACCGGCAGCGCGGCGTCGGTATCGTCGAATCCCTGGGAGCGCAGTGCGTCCTGCGGCAGGCGTTCCACCCAGTCGGCGCCGGGCTGACGGACGAACACGGCACAGGCATTGCCCAGCAACTGTTCATAGAGACGGAAGGGCTGCTCGTCTGCGCCACTGAGGTACAACGGCAGGTTGTCCAGGGCCAGACTGTTGAACGGCAGTTCGGCGCCGGTGCGCAGGGTCAGGCGCAGGCCGGCTTTAGCCTTGGGCTCGCCGGCGGCCAGGCGCCCGAGCACGGCGGACGGGTTGCCGAAGTACTCGGCCTGGCTGACCTGCAACGGCCACAACGTCACCGCATGGGCGGTGCGGTACTCGCAGCAGGTTTGGCTTTCGCGGCCCAGGGCGGTGCGCAGGACTGTGTCCCGGGGCAGCGGGAAGCCGCTGCTCAGCGAGCCTTCATCGGGGTCGGCCTGCAATTGCACCACGGTCATCGACGGGGTCGGCGCCAGGTAATGGGGGTAAGCGATTTCCAGCAGGTTGTGGGTGAAGGTTGGGTATTCAGCGTCGAGCTTGAGCTGTACCCGCGCCGTCAGGTAGGCGAACCCTTCCAGCAAGCGCTCGACGTACGGGTCGGCGCAGTCCATGCCGGACAACGTCAGCCGACTGGCGATCTTCGGGTATTCCTGAGCGAACTCCGCCGCGCTTTCGCGCACGTGGTGCAATTCCTGGTTGTACAGCTCCAGCAGGCGCGGGTTCATGAGCGTCTCCGCTGATCGGCGTTGATCACGCGCACATGACCGGACTCCAGGTCCAGGTCGGTCTGCAGCATCAGACGCAACGGCACAGGCTGGGCCCAGAGATCGCCTTCGATCTCGAAACTCAGGGCGTTGTGGTTCATCTCGGCCGATGCCCGGGCTCGCACGCGCAAGGTGTTACGCAGGATCCGCGGCTCGAACGTGGCGATGGCCTGGTGGATCAACGCTTCAAGCGCCGCGATATCGACATTCGACGCACTGTTGCCGGCCAGGGCTGGCAGCCCGAAGTTGATCACCGACGTGCCGGCCGGGGTGTGCAACGTCGCATCGGCGCCGAGCAATGAAGTGGTGTTGAGCAGCCACGCCAGGTCACGCAGCACCGAGGCCTTCAGTTGGGTCAGGGATAGCACGCGCTTGTCGGCGCTTTCCTTGAGGTTGCTCGGGTCATCATCGGTCAACCGGTCCAGCAGGGACGGTTGCAGGCGATCGCGGGTGGCGATTTCGGTTACCACGAGAAATGCGCCACGAAACTTTTCTGGTCCATGACGCCGGTCATGCAGCCAGCACTATGAGCGACTTTCGACACTTCCATGGGCTGGTCTTTGATTTGGCGGATGGCCTGATACCGAGCGTCACAATCATGGCTCGGAGCGGGTTCGGGTGTGGAGTGTTCCACGATAATGATTTGGGCGTTGTTGAAGATTTCGACCCGTGGCTGACCTTTTCGGTCGACACTCAGAAAACAAGGCCACGGCATGTCTAGTTTCAAGAGGCTTTGGTCCTGTTTGCGCAAGGCGCATTGCTGATCGTGGTTTTCCAGGGTCAGTGTTTGTCCGGCAAAAATGATTTGATTGCTGGGTGCCGCGAGTTGCTTTTGTTCGGCCCAGGCATTAGCGCTCAACAGGAGGCCGCTAGAGAGCAGAATCAACAGGGTTCGCTTAGTCATTTCAAGCCTCAAAGCCAACCTGTCATGAGTGATACGCAAAGTCGTGGGCGATTGCATGTGAAGTCGCTTACCAAGTGAAAAGCGCTGTGTAGTCTTTCTGATCGCCTGCACCGCGCAAGCAACTGGCACTGGGTGCGACGATCGAAGGTTCGAGCTGGCCGTTGATTTGACGAATGGCGCGGTACTCGGACCGGCATTCACGACTGTTCGCTGGGTCAACGTTCACATGCAGCACGATCACGATCGGTACGTTGTTGAAGGATTCGACGTGAGGTTTGCCCTGTCGGTCGACAGCAAATTGGCAAGGCCATGGCATTTCGAGGGGCAGCACGCTCTGATCCGGTTTACGCAACACGCATTGCTTCTGATCGTTCTCCAGCATCAATCGTTGTCCGCCCAAGGTGACGACTTGATCCTCGGAAGCTGGAGTAGTTTCCTGGCCGGCACACGCCCACAGGCTCGGCAACACGCAGCACAAGGCCGCCAGGTTTCGGCTGGATTTGATCATGTCAGCTCCCAGAACCAGATGGCTCTGGATTGGTAGGTAAGGTCGCTGTAACGGCCGATGGTAAAACCGCGATTCCAAAGGTCGATATGGTCGCCCGTGCGATTTTCTGCAGCTTCCCCAGGCTGCCGGAAACAGTCCTTGAAGAAGATGAGCCCGGTCTTGTCTTTCAACTTGCGGCGTTCTTCGGCACTTCCACCGAGAATCAGTGGCCGCCCCAGATGGTGCTTCCATAACCAGTTCGCCAGCGACTCGGCTCCCCTGGCATGTTCATGCGCACATTTGGGTTCGGTATAGGTAGATTTATTGACCTTGATGGTCAGCTCCGCATTGAGCGTCATGCTCATACGGATAGCGCACTGGTTTGCCCACGGACCGTCGCAAGGCTTTGCGTCAGGATGAGTAACCAGCAGATCGGAATACGCTTTCCACAAATTAATAAACGAAGGCTTGGCCATGACTCAGACACCGCAGGGAAAGGATTGGATTCGAGCAAGCACCAAAACACCCCCGGCGCATAACGCCGGGGGCCTCTTCGATTACACCTTGACGTTCTGGCGGATGTTCCAGCCGAACTTGACCGGCCCGCCGTCCTTGGTGCCGTCGGCTTTTTGTGGCTGATAGTCCACCAGCACCTTGGCGAAGTTCAGGGTGACGTTTTCGGTCAGGCGATCATCGCTGCCCGAGCCGCCGGTGCTCAGGGAAGTGATCAGCACTTCTTCCAGGTTGATGATCATGTACTCGACCTGGCTTTCACCGCCGGCCTTGCGCACGGTCAGCTTGACCTTGTCGATGTGCTTGCCGCTGGCGCAGTGCATCATCAGGTTCGGCGTGGCCTTGTCGACGTATTTGGTCAGCGACAGGTCCTGGATATTCACCTTGCCGGCACCGCCGCCGCTGCCCACGTGCATGTTGCCGGACTGAGCCATGCCCCAGCTCCAGTTCAAGACGTCGATTTCGTCCTTGTGGGCCTTGTCCATGGACTCGCCCTTGATGTCGCCGATCTTGATGAAAATATCAACAGCCATGTTTTCTCCCTGTGTGGTCTCTACCACATTGTTTGGTTGACGCCGACCTTGCGAAATCTGTTCAAAGCTACTGCAGAATCACGCTTTCTCGAGCCTGGTCCAATGCCAGTCAAGGCACAGAACCTGTGGGAGCCGGGCTTGCCCGCGATGCAGGCACTGCGGTTTTTCAGCAGAACCGCGTTGATGCCATCGCGGGCAAGCCCGGCTCCCACACAAGCGTGCCGCTGCAGTCTTTTATGCGCCTTTGGCCGAAGGCAGCTTGGATACCAGGCGCAGCGACACGGTCAGGCCTTCGAGCTGATAGTGCGGGCGCAGGTAGAACCTGGAGTTGTAGTACCCCGGGTTGCCTTCCACATCCTCGACGATCACTTCGGCCGCAGCCAATGGATGCTGAGCCTTGGTGGTTTCGGTGGAGTGCGCCGGATCACCGTCGACGTAGTTGAGGATCCAGTCCTGCAACCAGCGCTGCATTTCGTCCTTCTCTTTGAAGGAGCCGATCTTGTCGCGCACGATGCACTTCAAGTAATGAGCGAAACGGCAGGTGGCGAACAGGTACGGCAGGCGCGCGGCCAGGTTGGCGTTGGCGGTGGCGTCCGGGTCGTCGTACTCGGCCGGTTTCTGCAACGACTGGGCGCCAATGAACGCGGCGAAGTCGGTGTTTTTCTTGTGCAGCAGCGGCATGAAACCGTTCTTCGCCAGCTCCGCTTCACGGCGGTCCGAAATGGCGATTTCGGTCGGGCATTTCATGTCCACGCCACCATCGTCAGTCGGGAAGGTGTGCGCCGGAAGGTTTTCCACTTCACCGCCAGACTCCACGCCACGAATGCGCGAGCACCAGCCGAAGTGTTTGAACGAGCGGTTGATGTTCACCGCCATCGCGTAAGCGGCGTTGGCCCAGGTGTACTTGGAGCTGTCGGCACCGTCGGTGCTTTCTTCGAAGGCGAAGGCCTCCACCGGATCGGTCTTGGCGCCATACGGCAGACGCGCGAGGAAGCGCGGCATGGTCAGGCCGATGTAGCGCGAGTCTTCCGATTCGCGCAGCGAGCGCCAGCCGGCGTATTCCGGGGTGGTGAAGATTTTGGTCAGGTCGCGCGGGTTCGACAGTTCCTGCCATGAGCCCATGCCCATCACGGTCGGCGAGGCGGCGGCGATGAATGGGGCGTGCATGGCGGCGCAGACTTTCGACAGTTCGCCCAACAGTTCCACGTCTGGAGGCGACTGGTCGAAGTAGTAATCGCCCACCAGGCAACCGTAAGGTTCGCCGCCGAACTGGCCGTATTCTTCCTCGTACATCTTCTTGAAGATCGGGCTCTGGTCCCACGCGGTGCCCTTGAATTTCTTCAGGGTCTTGTGCAGATCATTCTTGGAGATGTTGAGCACGCGGATCTTCAGTTGCTCGTCGCTCTCGGTGTTGTTGACCAGGTAGTGCAGGCCACGCCAGGCGCTTTCCAGTTGCTGGAAATCGGGGTGGTGAATGACCTGATTGACCTGAGCGGTGAGCTTGGCGTCGATGGCGGCGATGATCGACTCGATCGACTTGATCGCGTCGTTGGACACCAGGTCGGTCTGTGCCAGGGCCTGTTCGGCCAGGGTGCGCACGGCGGTCTCGACGGCTTCGCGGGCACGGTCGGTCTTGGGTTTGAATTCTTGCAGCAGCAGGGAGGCGAACTCGCTGGCTTCTTCGGTGGTGCTCAGTGTCTGAGCGTCTGCACGTACTGAATCGGTCATGATCATTCGTCCTGATTAAGCCTGAGGCTCGGCTGGCTTCGGCGCACTGGCAAGTGCCTGGAGCAGCGCCGGATCCTTGATGGCCTTCATGATGATTTCTTCGGCGCCAGTCTTGCCGTCCATGTAGGTCAGCAGGTTGGCCAGTTGGGTGCGCGCTTCGAGCAGCTTGTTCAGCGAGTCGACCTTGCGCGCCACGGCGGCGGGGCTGAAGTCGTCCATGCTTTCAAAGGTGATGTCCAGGCTCAGGTTGCCTTCGCCGGTCAGCTCGTTGGGCACGTGGAACGCGACGCGTGGCTGCATGGCCTTGAGGCGCGAGTCGAAGTTGTCGACATCCACTTCGAGGAACTTGCGATCGGCCACGGGTGCCAGAGGCTCGGCGGGCTTGCCGGCGAGGTCCGCCATGACGCCCATGACGAAGGGCAACTGGACCTTTTTCTCGGCGCCGTAAAGCTCGACGTCGTACTCGATCTGCACTCGAGGCGCACGGTTGCGCGCGATGAATTTCTGAGAACTTTGCTTCGCCACGTTGCTGCTCCTGGTCGCTCAAGCGACGGTGTTGGCGTCACCGGTGATACCGGTGACGTGACTGCGTGATCCGTTCGCTTTTATTCGCTGTCTGGTCCGCGCAGATTTTCAAATTGGCTCATGCCGTCGGGAATCAGATTGCGCACGATGGCCGCAAAGTCGGCGTGCACCAGATTCTTCGCCCGGTTCAACAGCACCGGCAGCGGGCTGGAGGGCTCATGACGGGTGTAGTACGCAAGAATCCGGTCCAGGCTGCGCAGCACGTCGTCGCGGTTGTTGATCTCGCCAGTGCCGGTACTGCGCGGAGCACTCGGTGCGCTCGGTGTGGTGGCGTGTTCAACCGGCGCGGCGCTGTCGTCACCGAGGGCATCGGGCAGGGGGCTGTCACCGCTCTGCGGGGCGAACTGGCCGAGGATCTGCAAAGCCATTTTGAGCGGTTGCTTCAACGGGCCAAGGTCAACGCCTTGGGCGGAACCAACTTGTTCGCTGACGTGCTGTTCGATGGCCTCGGCAGCACCGCGGGCCTCGTGCAGGGCGGCGCGGGTGATTTCAAGCTGTTCGGGATCGCTGTCGAGGAACGCCCCGGCGAGTTGCTCGGCACCGAGGTTTTCGTCAGGGAAGCTTTGCAGCCCGCTGGCGTTGGCGGCGGCGCGCAGGCTGACAGGGCCAAAGGCACGCGAGCGGGCCAGGATGCTTTCGCGCAGCAGGCGAACGGTGACATCGGAGGTCAGGCCGGCGAGGGCATTGATGCGCACGGTGGGGTCGTTGTTGTCTTCGGCATCCAGGCGCGGATGCAGGTCGGCCCAGTATTGCTTGAGCAATTCACTGATCAGTGTCAGGACGCGGGCCAGGCCGCTGACGCCTTCGAGGGCAAGGGAGCTTTGCAAAAGGAAATGGGTGATGCGCAGGTCTTTGCTGCGTTGCAACAACGCCAGGCTTTGCTGCTGGATGCTGCGCCATTCTGGGGGTTCGGCAGGCAATATCGAATCGCCCATGCTGCGCTCGGGCTTGCCTAGGGAGTCGCGTTCCAGGTGCAAAAAATCCGCGTCATATTCCAGATCTTCGCCACAAGGCGAAGTCGCGGACACGGCGGCGAGCAACAAAGGCACTTCCACTGAATTTGATCTCCATATCGCCCGCTCGAGAGTCGGGCAGTTCCATGTTAGTTCCAAGTGGAGCTTCACATGTTTCCTTGAATGTAATGGCCATTTAGATGCTCAGCGATCTTAAAGTGCCATCATTCATATTCAAGAAGTTGTGCATTTTTGGTGTAGTACTTATGGCTTGTCAAGGTAAGCTATTTCCCCTGTGTGACAGATGTGAGGTGCTTAACAACCCGCGCGACCAGTGGGTCGAGGCGGGCACTGGTGCAGGTTTTTTGTCACGAAAGACGGTTAAGATCAGCAATCATGCTGGTAAAACGTGGTTTTTCAGGTTGTTTGCAAGGGTTGTCGGCGAGTCGCTCGGGCGTTAAGTCCCTCACTCGCCCGCGCGCAAAGTGTTCAGCAAGGAGGCAAGATGTCGCTGTGTTTGACTATCACTAGTTATCACAAAATTACCCCGGGTCAGTGCTCTGAAAAATCCATGGATCAGGGTGTGATGGCGATTGGCCGCAATTTGGATAATGACTGGATATTGCCTGACCCCGAGCGCTTGGTGTCCGGCAAACATTGCGTAATTCAATACAAAGATGGCCGCTACTACTTAACCGATAACAGCACTAATGGTGTGGAATTGGTCAAGGCCGGTATTCGTTTGCGCAAAGGAAACAGCGAGCCATTGCAAGATGGCGAAGTTATTCGCATCGGTGATTACGAAATCCAGGCGCGCATCGACTTCAGTCTGCCGGCGACCGACAGCAACCCTTTCGCTGATTCGTCCAATAGCTTCGAGGCCATGATGGGGCGCCAGGGCGCCGTTGCGACTGCTCCGACGTCGCTGTCCATGACACCACCTGCACATTTTCAGGGTGTGTCGGCAATGGACACACTGCCAGACCTGTTTGACTTCCTGGCACCGACCACCATCCCGCCGGCCACCCAGCCCGACCATGTCCCGGCAGAGCAGCATGACTTCCGACCACCGACCCCGATACCCCATCCAACGCCTGTGATCGAGCCTGTGCCGCAGACGTCAATGCCGGTGATTCCGGAAGATTGGGATCTGTTCAGCGACACGCCTGTGCCGGTAGCGGTCGCCCCTTTGCCGGTCGCAGAGGTTGCGCCGCCCCCCATGCCTGAACTCCGCGTGCCGATCGAGCCGGCCCCCGAACCGCCCGCGGCCATCGTCGAACGCCCGGTCAATCCGGTCAGTTCGGCCGACAACGCTCAGCCCGACCTGTTGCAAGCCTTCCTGCGTGGCGCCGGGCTGGATCAGTTGCGCCTGGACAAGGCCCAGGCCGAAGCGCAGATGGAAAGCATCGGCCGCAGTTATCGGCTGATGGTCGAGGGCCTGATCGATGTCTTGCGTGCCCGCAGCAGTCTCAAGGGCGAGTTCCGCATTCAGCAGACGATGATTCAACCGGTGGAAAACAATCCGCTGAAATTCGCGCCCAATGTCGATGAAGCCTTGCTGTTGCTGTTGCGCCAGAGCAATCAGGCGTTCATGGCGCCGGACCTGGCGGTGCGCGACAGCTTCGATGATTTGCGTGCCCACCAATTGGCAGTGATGGCCGGTGTGGAAGCGGCGATCAAGCACCTGTTGGCGCGCTTCGAGCCGGCGCAACTGGAAGAGCGCATGGGCAAACCCGGTGGCCTGTCGAGCATTTTCAATGGCTCGCGACAGGCCCAGTACTGGCAGCAGTTCACCGAGCTCTACAGCAATATTTCCCGTGAGGCCCAAGAGGATTTCCAGGACCTGTTCGGTCGGGAATTCAGCCGCGCCTACGAACAACACAGTACAAGGCAGCGTCGCGGCTGAGCGCGCCATTCATAGCAAAAAATGGAACAACGGATAGCTGAAACGTCATTGAGGACGCAGGATGATTCCCAGGTTTTTACTCGCAGTCGCCACCGTGCTTCTGCTGGCCGCGTGTGCCAAGGATACGGTCAAACCCGAGGCCGCTGAGGCCGAGGCCGACACCGCCGCCGTCGAGTTGCACTTCCACGCCATCGCCAGCCTCAACCCCGGCACCAGCGGCCAACCGGCCCCGGTCCGGGTGCGCATTTTCGAACTGAGAAATGCCGCTACCTTCGGCCGTGCCGATTATTTCGCCTTGGCCGAACGGGCCCAGGCGACGCTCGGCGCAGACCTGATCGACCAGGACGAAGTGCTGGTCCAGCCCGGCCAGCAATTGAGCCTGCAACGCGACCTCGATCCGGCCACCCGCCACATCGGCGTGCTGGTGGGCTATCGCGAACTGGATCAGTCGTTGTGGCGCACGGTGATGAATGTCCCGCCGCGCCAATACACCGAATACCAGATCAGCCTCGATGTGCGCGCCGTGCGCAGCGCCGTCGTGGTTCCCCCATCCAGCCCTGCCCAATAAAGCAATCGGAGCTCCCATGTCCTGGAACAATCGCGTGGTCTGGTCAGAAGGCATGTTCATTGGAACGCAGCACTTCCAACAGCATGACCGTTACCTGGAAAACCTCATCGACGCCCGAAGCCGCCCGTTATCGGCCGGCGCCTGGGGTTTCTCCGAATTGCTGATCGATCAGGGCCTGTTGGCCCAGGGCAAACTGGCAATCATCTCGGCGCGGGGGCTGTTGCCGGACGGCACGCCCTTCAACATTCCCCAGGATGACCTGGCGCCGAGCCCACTGAATGTCGACGACAACCTGCGCGATGGCTTGGTATACCTGGCCTTGCCGCTCAAGCGCGCCGGTGCCCGGGACACCGTTGATGACGGCGAAACCCTGGGCGCTGCGCGCTACGTGAGCCAGGTGCGCGAAGTACGGGACGACAACGCACCGTTCGAAAACCGTGCGCCAGTGGCCGTGGGTTCGAGGGCGCTGCGATTGTTGATTGCCGAGGATGGCATCAGCGACTACGCCGCCATCGGCCTGGTACGAATCAAGGAGAAACGCGCCGACCGCGCCCTGGTGCTCGACGACACTTACATCCCGCCGCTGCTGGATGTCTCCGCCGCCAAACCGCTGGCCGCGTTTCGCAGCGAACTGCTGGGCCTGCTGCACCAACGTGGCGAAGCCCTCGCCGGGCGGGTGGTGGCGTCCGGTGCCGGCGGTGCCTCGGAAATTGCCGACTTCATGCTGCTGCAACTGGTCAACCGCGCTCAGCCGTTGATTCAGCACTTGAGCCAGTTGAGTCCGTTGCACCCCGAGCGGTTCTACAGCGAACTGGTGAGCCTGGCCGGCGAGTTCTCGACCTTTACCGCTTCCGGGCGGCGACCGCAGGAATACCCGCAGTACCAGCACGATAACCTCGCGCTGAGTTTTGCGCCGGTGATGCAAGCCTTGCGTGAAGCGCTGTCGATGTTGATCGACAGCAAGGCCACGCCGATTCCGATTGTCGAAAAAGCCTACGGCGTGCATGTGGCGATGCTGGCCGACAAGACCCTGCTCGACAGCGCCAGCTTCATCCTGGTGGTGCGCGCCGACGTGCCCGCCGAAACCCTGCGCGGTCACTTCGGCCAACAGAGCAAGGTCGGCTCGGTGGAGCACATCCGCAACCTGGTCAACCTGCAATTGCCGGGCATTGGCCTGCTGCCGCTGCCGGTGGCACCACGGCAACTTCCTTATCACGCCGGCTCCACCTATTACGAACTGGACCGGGGCAGCGAGCATTGGCAGCAACTGGCCAACTCCGGCGGTTTTGCGTTCCACATCGCGGGGCAGTTCCCGGGGTTGAACCTGGCTTTCTGGGCGATCCGAGGATAAACCGCGATGAGCAACGACGATCGTACCCAGTTCATGCCGACCCCCGGTGGTCGTGGCGCCGACCCGGTCCGCCCGCAGGCTGGCCGTGCCCAGCCCGCGCCGCTTTCGATGCCGGCCGCGCCGCTTTTGACCGGCAAAGCCGAAGGTCTCAACCCCTTGGAAAGCGCCGCTGGCCCGCTGCTGGCTTTGCTGACCCGCTTGCGCAATACGATTGCCCACCCGGCGCCAGCGAGCCTGCGAGCGCAATTGTTGGCCTACCTGCGCCAGTTCGAGGAGCGCGCCGAGGCCGCCGGCGTGGTGCGCAACGATGTGTTGCTGGCCCGTTACGCCTTGTGCACCGCCCTCGATGAAGCGGTGTTGAGTACGCCGTGGGGCGGCACCAGCGACTGGGGCAAACAGAGCCTGCTGATCACCGTGCACAACGAAGCCTGGGGCGGCGAGAAGGTGTTCCAGCTGTTGGAACATTGCCTGCAAAGCCCCCGCGAACGTTTGTATCTGCTGGAGCTTTTGTACCTGTGCATGTGCCTGGGTTTCGAAGGGCGCTATCGGGTCATGATCGACGGTCGCAGCCAACTGGAAGCCTTGCGTGAGCGCACCAGCGCAGTCATCCGCAGCGCCCGTGGCGAATACGAGCGTGAACTCTCGCCCCATTGGCGCGGCGTCACCGTGGCCCGCGACCGGCTGGCGCAATTCATGCCGCCATGGATCGCTTTGGTCATCGGCGTGGCGCTGCTGCTGGCACTGCTGTTCGGTCTGCGTTTGAAACTGGCTGCCGATGCTGAGCCGGTGTTCAAGAACATCCATGCCCTCGGCGAGATCCCGGTGCAGGCCATCGACCGTCCGGTGGCGCAACCGAAACTGATCGAGCGTCCGCGTCTGGCAGGTTTCCTGGCCGATGAAATCAAGGCCGGTCGGGTAGCCGTGGAAGATGCCGTTGACCGTTCAGTGGTGACCATCCGTGGCGATGAGCTGTTCGCCTCGGGCAGCGCCAGCGTCGTCGACAATTTCCAGCCGCTGATGCTGCGCATCGCCGATGCGATTCGCAAGGTCAAGGGGCAGGTCCGGGTGACCGGTCACAGTGACAATCGCCGGATTGCCACCCTACGGTTTCCATCGAACTGGGCCTTGTCCGAGGCTCGGGCCACCTCGGTGCTGCAAATCCTCTCGGCCAAGACCGGCCAGCCCGAGCGCTTCAGCGCCGAAGGCCGTAGCGACACCGAGCCACTGGCCTCGAACGCTACAGCAGAGGGCCGCGCACGCAATCGTCGGGTCGAAATCACAGTATTGGCGGAGGGGGTCGAGTGAAGGCGTTTTTCAGTTTTATCATCCGCTGGGTCATCCCGCTGCTGGGGCTGATCGCCCTGAGCCTGATCATCTGGTTTATCGGGCCGCTGCTCGAATGGCTGGTGCCTGAAGGTCGGCGCTGGGCGCTGATCATTCTGGTGT
The DNA here is from genome assembly GCF_050586665.1 of Pseudomonas sp. ES4. Taxonomy (NCBI): domain Bacteria; kingdom Pseudomonadati; phylum Pseudomonadota; class Gammaproteobacteria; order Pseudomonadales; family Pseudomonadaceae; genus Pseudomonas; species Pseudomonas sp. ES4. Next base: position 40,953 of record NZ_JBOBDO010000022.1, read on the forward strand.
TCGCGGTGTGGATTGCCTACCGGGTGTTTCGCATCATCCAGGCCCGCCGTCAGGCCGCCGAAGTGATGCGCAGCCTGGCGGCGCAAACCCCGCCGGACCCGACCAGCATCGCCACGGCCGAAGAGCTTGAAACCCTGCGCCAGCGCATGGACGAAGCCTTGACGCTGTTGAAGAAAGCCAAGCTGGGCGGTGATGAGCGACGCAATCTCTATGAACTGCCGTGGTACGTGATCATCGGCCCGCCGGGTTCGGGCAAGACCACGGCGCTGGTCAACTCCGGGCTGCATTTTCCGTTGGCGGCGCAATTGGGCGCCGGGGCGGTACGCGGCGTCGGTGGCACGCGCAATTGCGATTGGTGGTTCACCGATCAGGCCGTGCTGCTCGACACGGCCGGGCGCTACACCACCCAGGATAGCGATGCGACGGTGGATAAAGCCGCATGGCTGGGCTTTCTCGGCCTGTTGAAAAAACAGCGGCCCCGACGCCCGATTGACGGCGCGTTCATCGCCATCAGCCTTTCCGATCTGCTGCTGGGCAGCGACGCGGAACGCGCCGCCCATGCCGCTGCGATTCGCCTGCGTATCCAGGAGCTGTACACGCAACTGGGTGTGCGTTTTCCGATCTACCTGATGCTGACCAAACTCGATCTGGTGCCGGGGTTCATGGAGTATTTCGATACCCTGAGCAAGGAAGAGCGGACTCAGGTCTGGGGCACGACCTTTGCCCTGGACGACGGTAAGAGCAATGACAGCCCGCTGGCCCATCTGCAAAGCGAATTCGCCGGCCTGGAGCAGCGCCTCAACGATCGTTTGGTGGAACGTTTGCAACAGGAACGCGACCCGACGCGGCGCGATCTGATCTACGGCTTCCCGCAGCAGTTCGGCGCGTTGAAGGATTGCCTGCAAAGCTTCCTTGAGGGCGTATTCAAACCCAACGCTTTTGAAGAGCGAGTGCTGTTGCGCGGGGTGTATTTCACCAGCGGTACCCAGGAAGGCAGCCCGATTGACCGCCTGATCGGTTCCATGGCCCAGAGCATGAATCTGGACCGCCAGCACCTGGCGCGCCAGAACGGCACCGGACGCAGTTACTTCATCGAAAAACTCTTCAGCGCCGTGGCCTTCGCCGAGCGTGGGCTGGTGGGGGTCAACCCGAAAGTCGAACGTCGGCGCAAGTGGATCGCCCGGGGTGTGCTGGCCTCGACCGTGGCCCTGGTGCTGGTGGTCGGGACCTTGTGGTGGGTCAGCTACCGCGCCAACCAGGCGTATATCGCGCAAGTCGATCAGAAAGTCGCACCCCTGGGCCAGGCCGTGCAAAACCTCAGCCCGGCGCAACGGGACGTGCTTGCGGTGTTGCCGTTGCTCAACGCGGTGAAGCATCTGGCCGGCGACGCACCGAACTGGGCCGAAGGCCTGGGCCTGTATCAGGGCGACATGCTTGAAGCCGAGTCCGGCAGCGTCTATCGCAAGCTGTTGATCGCGGTCTTCGCGCCACGCTTGCTCACGCGCATCGAAGAGCAACTGCATGGCGGCGGCAACTCGGACTTCCTTTACGAAGGCTTGAAGGCCTACCTGATGCTCGCCGACAGCGAGCATTACGATGCCGACTTCATCAAGGCGTGGATCGCCCTCGACTGGGACCGCAGCCTGCCGCGCGACTTGCCGGCCGAGCAGCGTCTGGCCCTGACAGAGCACTTGCGGGCGCTGTTCGAACGCCATCCGCCCACCGCACGTCTGGACCCGCGCCTGATCGACGACCTGCGCCGACAGTTGCAACAACTGCCGGTGGCCCAGCGTGTCTATGACCGGGTCAAGCGGCAGAAACTGCCGGACGGCATTCCGGACTTTCGTATCAACGAAGCGGCCGGGCGCGATGCCGCGCTGGTGTTCAGCCGCAAGAGCGGCAAGCCGCTGGGCGAACCCTTGAGCGGCTTCTTCACGGCCAAGGGTTACCGCCAAGGGTTTTTGCTCACCAGCCTGAACCAGACCGGCACCCTGGCCGAGGAGCAGTGGGTGCTCGGTCGCGACCAGGCAGAACAGCAGAACGTCGCCAGCCTGGCCGCCGACGTGCGACGCCTGTATTTCCAGGATTACCAGCGTCAGTGGGACGCCTTGCTGGCGGATATCGACTTTGTGCCGATCACCAGCGTGGCCCAGGCCGCCGATGTGTTGCGGGTGATTTCCGGCCCGACCTCGCCATTGAAAAAACTGCTGGTGGCGGTGGCGAAGGAAACCGATCTGCAACAGGAAGAACGCCTGCTGGCCGCCAAGGGTGCGCCGGTGGAGGGCGGGGTCGACAAGCTCAAGGAGCGCTTGGGCAGCTTGCTCGGCCAAGAGCAGGCGAGGCAAAACACAGCTGAGGCGAGTGAAGATCCAATCACCGCGCATTTTGCCGAGCTCAACCGCATCGTCAGCAAAAACGAAGGCGAGCCGGCGGCCATCGACGGCCTGCTGGCCGACATGAACGCCCTGTACGTGCAGGTCAGCGCCATGGTCGGCGCCAGCGGCGATGCCTTGCTCGGCGAAGCCAAGAACCAGGCCGTAGCCGCTGCGACACGGGTCAACCTCAATGCCGAACGTCAGCCGCCGCTGGTGCAGGGGCTGGTCAAATCGGTGGTCAACTCCACCACCAACAGCATGATGGGCGGGGTACGCAATCAATTGAATGCGGCCTGGACCAGCGAAGTGGTGAACATCTATCGCCAGTCCCTTGCCGGGCGTTATCCGATGTCGCCGGGCAGTGCGCGGGACGCGACCCTGGACGACTTCGGCCAGTTCTTCGGTGTGGGCGGGGTGATGGACAACTACTTCCGCAAATACCTGCAACCGTATGTGGATACCTCGACCCAGGCCTGGCGCTGGCAACCGGGCGCCGCGCAGAAGCTCGGTATTGCCCCTGGCGTGCTGCAAACCTTCCAGCGGGCAGCGACCATCCGGGATGCATTTTTCCGTTCCGGCGGCACCCAGCCGATGGTGCGCTTCGAACTCAAGCCAGTGACGATGGACGCCACTGTCACCCAGTTTTTGCTCGACCTCGACGGCCAGCAATTGAGCTACGACCACGGTCCGAGCCGCCCGACCTCCATGCAATGGCCCAACCCCGGCAGCATCGGAGTGGTGCGGATCTCGATCATGCCGCCTTCGGCCAACGGTCGTTCCGGCATCACTCTGGACGGGCCATGGGCGTGGTTTCGCCTGCTGGAGCAATCGGACCTGACGGCCGGCAATTCGCCGGATCGCTTCAACCTGCGACTGCGGGTCGACGGTGCCAGCGCCTCTTATGAACTGCGCGCCAACAGCGCCTTCAACCCGTTCAAGAGCCGTGTGCTCAGCGGTTTCAGCTTGCCGGAGCGGTTATGAACACGCCGGGCTTCTATGGAAAGTTGGCTAGTCGCGGGGACTTTGTCAGCCGAGGCTTGCCGCAGAGTTTTATCGGCCCTTGGGATTCGTGGCTGGCGGCGGGCCTGCTCGCCAGCCAGACCAGCCTCGGCGACCGTTGGCTGGATGCCTATCTGGTCAGCCCGCTGTGGCGCTTTATGGTCGGGCCCGGTGTATGTGGGCCGCAGGCCGCCGTTGGGGTGGTGATGCCGAGCATCGATCGGGTTGGCCGGTATTTTCCGCTGACCGTCGCGGTGCTGCTGGATCACGATGCTGATCCGGCATCGCTGGTGGGCGGTTCGGATATCTGGTTTGAACAGGTTGAGCAATTGCTGTTGAGCACGTTGAGCGTGGAGGCGAGCTTCGAAGCCTTCGGCGCGGCGTTGGAAGCACTGGGTAGCCCGGCGTGCCTGCCGCGCATTCCAAGCAGCCGTTTTGCCGGCCTGCATCGCTTCGATGCCACCGATTCGAAGGCGCGAATGAGCGCACTTGCCGAACAGGCCTGCGAAGGCTCAAGCCTGTGGTGGGGCCAGGGTTCGGAGCGTATCGCCCCCGCTTTATTACGGTGTCAGGGCCTGCCTGTCGCCGCCGATTTTGCGCAATTTTTGCTCGGCCAAGAAGGTGTTGCGTAGATGCGTCCAAGCGCTGGAAAGACGTTCAAGTCTGCAAGCAAGAGCCACGTCGGTATGGTCCGCCAGGTTAATGAAGATGCTTATCTGGACCTGCCGGAAAACGGCCTGTGGGTGGTCGCCGATGGCATGGGCGGGCACGCGGCGGGCGATTACGTCAGCAGCCTGATCGTCGACAGCCTGCGCCGTATTGGCGTGGGTCGTTCGCTGGATGAATACGTCGCGGCGCTGCAAACCGACCTGCTGCGAGTCAACGCCGCCGTGCGCGAAGAAACTGCCCATCGTGGCGTGATCATGATGGGCAGCACGGTGGTGGTGCTGGCCACGCGCGACTTGCGCGGGGTATGCCTGTGGGCGGGTGACAGCCGCTTGTATCGCCTGCGTGACGGCCTGCTCGAAAGCATCTCGCGGGACCACAGTTACGTTCAGGATTTGCAGGACAGCGGCCTGCTCAGCGAAGCCGAAGCCCGGGTGCATCCACGGGCCAATATTGTCACCCGCGCCATCGGGGTCGAGGCGCAACTGGAGCTGACGATGGTCGAGCTGCTGTTGATGCCCGGCGACAGTTACCTGTTGTGCAGCGACGGCCTGAACAAGACCGTCGAAGAACATGAAATCACCGAGGTGCTGAGCCACGACGAGCCCGGGGAAATCGCCAGCAGCCTGGTGTCCCTGAGCCTGATGCGCGGCGCTCCGGACAACATCACCGTGATCGTCGTGAAGGTGCCTTCATGATCCCCACCGCGAACATTCTGATCCCCGGCTACGACATCGGCGACGAGATCGGCGAAGGCGCCATGGCCAGCGTTTACCTGGCGACCCAGCGCTCGCTGGAGCGCAAGGTGGCGCTGAAGGTCATGGCTGCCGCACTGGCGGCCGACCCGAGCTTCTGCGAGCGCTTCCTGCGTGAAGGCAAAACCCTGGCGCGCCTGTCTCACCCGCATACGGTCACTATCCATGACATCGGCAATGTCGGTGAGCTGTATTACATGGCCATGGAATACCTGCCCAGCGGGACGCTCAAGGAGCGCATCGCTGGCGGCCTGACGCCGGAGCAGGGCCTGATCTACATCCGCCAGATCGCTTCGGCCCTGGGTTATGCCCATGGGCTGGGGCTGGTTCATCGCGACGTCAAACCGGCGAACATTCTGTTCCGTGCCGATGGCACGGCGGTGCTCTCGGACTTCGGCATCGCCAAGTCCCTGGACGACCGCACCCAATTCACCCAGGCCGGTTTCGCCGTCGGCACGCCCAGCTACATGAGCCCGGAACAGGCGCGCGGCCAGGACATTGACGGCCGGGCCGACCTGTATGCGCTGGGCGTGGTGCTCTACGAAATCCTCGTCGGCAAGCTGCCGTACACCGGCAACGATGCGCTCTCCACGGCCCTGGCGCATTTGACCGAACCGTTGCCGGAACTGCCGGAGCACCACGGTCGTTATCAGGACGTGCTGCGAAAGCTGTTGGCCAAGGACCCGGCGGAGCGGTTTGCGGACGCGGCAGCGCTGCTGCGGGCGCTGGATACTCTGCCCAAGGCATTGGCTGAAGTTGAAGCGACCTTGATCCAGCCATTGGCGATTCCGCTGTCGCTGAAACCGACTGGCGATGACCTGGCGGGATTGACGCCGGTGTCCATCGACATACCGAGCGGCCCCGCGCAGCCTCAACCTCGGTCCAATCCTGTTGCGCCGACTGTGAAGCCGACGCCGTCGTCCACGGTCTCGGCGCAGCGAAAGGGGCCGGTGTTCGCACTCGCTGCCGTCGCGGTGGCCGTGGCGCTGGCCTTGGGCGGCGCGGGTTATTGGTGGCTGTCCGGTGACGGCGAAGCCGACGCCAAGGTGCCGGTGGTTTCAGCACCGCCGGCCAGTGCGCCGCCGACCGTTGCGCCCCCCGTAAAGCCCCCTGTGGCGGCGGAGGTCGATGGCGGTCAACGTCCGCTGCTGATGGCCGGCAAAAAAACCTTGTTCCAGCGGGTACTCAGCAAGCCGGGGGCGAAGCTCGCCAGCGAAGCGGGGGCCGCGCCAGGCAAGGCGTTGCCGGCGTTTTCCGTGCTTTACGTCTATCAGCGCAAAGAGGTTGATGGCAGCCCTTGGCTGCGTGTCGGCGCCGCCACCGACGGGCGCAGTGACGGCTGGTTGCCGGCCGCGCAGGTCAGCGACTGGAAACAGAGCCTGGTACTCAAGTTCACCGAACGCTCCGGCCGTGCGCCGGTGATGTTCCTGCGTCAGCCTGGTGATGTAGAGAAGCTGCTGGCCGATCCGTCGGCGGCGAAAAACCTGCTGCTCAAGACCCAGCAGAACCATGAGGACAATCAACGGGTGCTGGCCCTGGAACCGGCGGCCAGCGCGGTGCCGCAGAACCAGTTTTACCTGTTGCCGATCTTCGATTCGCGCGAGAGCTTCGATGAAAACGGCCAGCCGGTGCAGTTGCTGAACGTGGCGTCCATCGATCCCGGTAATGCACCGAAGGCTGCCGCCAACAACACGCCGATCACGACCGCTAACGCCGACGCGTTCCGCACCGCCGTGGTGTTGGTCGTGGACACCACCGTGTCCATGCAGCCCTACATCGATCAGGTCCGCGACGTAGTACACCAACTGCAAACCCGCATCGCCGAGCGGGGCGAGCAGGACAGTGTCAGCTTCGGCCTGGTGGGCTTTCGCAGCAGCACCCAGAAAACCCCGGGCCTGGAATACGTCGCCAAAACCCTGATCACCCTGGAACAGGGCCGCGACCCGCAGCGCTTCATGGACCTGGCGCGGCAGGTCAAGGCGTCTACGGTGTCCAGCCATTCGTTCAACGAAGATGCGTTTGCCGGTGTGATGGAAGCGGTCGAGGGCATGGACTGGTCCGGCTATGGCGGGCGCTTGATCCTGTTGGTCACCGATGCCGGTGCCTTGCGCAAGAACGACCCCTATGCCGCAACGCAAATGAACGAAGCCGAAGTGCGCCAAGCCGCGCTGGGCAAGCAGATCAAGATCTACGCCTTGCACCTGCTCAGCGATGCCGGCAAGAAAACCCACGGTGGTGCGCAAAGCCAGTACCGCACCCTGACCGCCGACGCCAATCCGCAGATCGGCGACTTGTACATTCCGGTGCCGGGCGCTGATGTGCGCAAGTTCGGGCAGCGGGTGGACGAGATCGGTTCGGTGTTTGCCGACCTGGTGCATCAGGTGCGCAGCGACAAGCCGCAAGCCGTGCCGCTGCTGAGCGCCGCGCCGAGTCTGAGCGACAAATCGGCGGCCGTCGGCTACGCGATGCACATGGACTTCCTGGGGCGCAAAGCCGCCAGCCAGGCGCCGCAACTGGTCAGCGCCTGGACCGCCGACCGCGACCTGACCAACCCGGCACTGCCGGCGTTCCAGGTGTGCGTGATGCTGACCAAATTGCAGCTCAACGACTTGCAGCAATCGCTGAAACTGATCGTCGATGCCGCCCGCAAGACCCAGAGCTCGCCGAAGAATTTCTTCCAGGAAATCGCCAGCGCCAGTGCCTACATGAGTCGCGATCCCTCGGCCTTGCGCAAGGGTGGCAACCTGGCCAATGGCGGGTTTCTGGGTGAGTACCTGGAAGGGCTGCCCTATCGCAGCAAGTCGTTGAGCATGACCCAGGACTTGTGGCTTTCGTTGAGCGTGGCCGAGCAGGAAGACTTTATCGACGAGCTGGATTCGAAAATCCGCCTCTACGAAACCTTCCACAACGACTTGGCCAACTGGGTGCGTTTCGGCGATGCCGAACCGGGTGATGCCTTGTACCGCGTTCCGTTGTCGACGCTGCCGTGATGTTGAACATGAGTGCCGTGCACAAAAACCGGGGCGCCGGCAGCCAACGCTACAGCCTGGTGATTCCACGGCTGCAACTGCGTGCCGGTGAACAACTGGCGGTGGTCGGTCCCAGTGGCTGTGGCAAAAGCACATTGCTGGATTTGCTGGCGCTGGTGCTGGCTCCGGATCAGGCCGGGCAGTTTGATTTTGCGCCCGACCAAACCAGAACGGACATCGCCGGGCTGTGGCGTGCAGAGGCTCAAAGTGCCTTGGCGGACCTGCGTCGCCGGCACTTGGGCTACGTGCTGCAAACCGGTGGCCTGCTGGATTTTCTGGACGTGCGCGGCAACATCGACCTGTCGCGCAAACTGCTCGGTTTGAAAGACGACGGCAGCGTGGATCGCCTGGCCGGGGCGTTGGATATCGTCGAGCAACTGGGCAAAAAACCTGGCGACTTGTCCGTCGGCCAACGGCAACGGGTCAGCTGCGCCCGCGCCCTGGCCCACGGGCCGCGTCTGCTGCTGGCCGATGAGCCGACCGCCGCCCTCGATCCGCTGAACGCCGAGCGGGTGATGCAGTTGCTGGTGACCCAGGCCCGCGAACACGGCGTGTGCTGCGTCGTCGCCACCCACGATGAGTCGCTGGCCCGCGCCAGCGGTTTGCAGGTGCGCCGCATCAGTTGTCGTCGCGACGTCGATGGCGGTGTCACCGCCACCCTCGGGGAGGCCTGCTGATGCGCGCGCTGGTGGCTTCCCTGGCCTGGCAGGATTACCGCAACGATGCGTGGCTGTCGGCCTGTTCGGTTCTGGCGCTGGTGGCAGTGGTCGCGCCGTTGCTGGTGCTGTTCGGCTTGAAATTCGGCCTGGTCAGCAGCTTGACCGAGCGCCTGGAAAACGACCCGGCCACTCGGGAAGTCATCCCCTTGGGTGGCGGCCGGTTCAGTGCTGCGTTTATCGAACAATTGAGCCAGCGCGGCGACGTGGCTTTCGCCTTGCCGCGCACCCGGCAGATTGCCGCGACGGCGGATCTGAGCGCTGGTGCTGCGACGGTAACCGTCGAAATGATCCCCACCGCCGCCAACGATCCCTTGCTCGGCAATCTGCCGGTGCCCCAAGGGCTGGATCAGGTGCTGCTCAGCCAGACCGCCGCCGAAAAGCTCGGGGCCAAGGCCGGTGATTGGCTGCAGGCCAGCGTCGGTCGGCAAGCGGCCGGTCGTGGCGAGGCGCAGCGCACGCGCGTTCAGGTGTTGCGCGTACTGCCGCTGGAAGCCTTCGCCCGGGACGGGGTGTTCGCACCGTTGGCCTTGCTCGAAGCGGCTGAAGATTACCGGGACGGTCGCGCCGTGCCTGCGCTCGGTTGGTCAGGTGATGCGGTGGGCGTGACAGAGCAGCGGGTGTATCCGGCGTTTCGCCTGTATGCCCGCAGCCTCAAGGATGTCGAGCCGCTGCGTCAGTACTTCGCTGTGCAGAACCTGTTGGTCTCGACCCAGGCCCAGACCATCGCCCAAGTGCAATCGCTGAGCCGCAACCTGTCGATCGTGTTCTGGATCATCGCCGGCTTGGCCTTGGCGGGAGCGTTCGCAGCGATTTTTGCCGGGGCGTTGGCGGCGGTCGAGCGCAAGCGCCGGGAGTTGTCGGTGTTGCGCCTGCTGGGGTTTTCCACGGCGGCGTTGCTTTTGTTTGTGGTGTTGCAGGCGCTGTACAGCGCCGGCCTTGCCGCCCTGTTGAGTGCCGGGCTGTATGGCCTGGCGCAATCGGGCCTGAACCATTTATTTGTGCAGATGCCAGGCGAGTACGCCAGCCATCTGCTGGCGCGTCACTACGCGTTGGCCCTGCTGGCCGTGCTCGGCGTCAGCGCCGTGGCAGCGGCCTGTGGTGGCTGGCGAGTGGCGCGTATCCAGGCATGTGAAGGAATTCGAGATGTATAAGTTACTGGGCGCCGCCGTGGCGCTGAGCCTGGCCAGCATGGGCATGGCTAGTCTGGTGGGTGCCGATGAAAGCACCGACAAACTGGACAACCCCAAGCCGCTGGCCGACGACGTCAGCCTGCCGCTGCCGTGCGAAGGGCAGATGGTGTTCCGCTACGTCTACATCCTGGCGCAAGGCACTCTGGACGACCGCGAGATCAGCCTCGGCTATCCCTTCAGCGAGGGCGAGGCCGGTTATCAACAGTCGTTCATCTCCGGTTACCGTCGGGACTTTATCAACGGCCAGTTCACCCTCAAGGATCTGCCCAAGGATTGGGGCAAGACCATTACGCCGTTGATGCCCAAGACGGACGCCAAGACTCCGCTCAAACCGATGCTCTATTTCATCGGCAAATACGAAGTCACCGCCCGCCAATACGCCCAGGTCATGGCCCAGGCGCAATCGTTGGCCAGCGGCGAGCCGGCGCCGGCCTGCGAGGCCTTGCAAGCCGAGGGGCCGCAAGGCATGGCCGGGCGTTTGCCCAAGGTGAAATTGTCGCGCTTCGAGGCCGAACGCTTCTCGGCGGTGTACAGCGCCTGGCTGATGAAATACCACAAGGAGCTGCTGCCAGTGAGCGGTCGTGGTACCTCGGCGGAGGAGGGCGGGCTGGGTTTTGTGCGCTTGCCGACCGAGGTCGAATGGGAATTCGCTGCTCGTGGCGGGCAGGCCATCAGCCGTCAGGATTTGGAAGGGCGGCTGTTTCCCCGTCGTCTGGAGGGCAGCGAAAGCGACGGCCCACTGGCGGACTGGGCAGTTTTCAACCAGGTCGCCGGCGGCACCGGCCAGGCAGCGCGACTGATGCCAATCGGTACCAAACTGCCAAACCCCATCGGCCTGTTTGACGTGATCGGCAACGCCGCCGAGATGGTCCAGGAGTCCTTCCAGCTCGTGCACGCTGGACGCCGCCAGGGCACCTATGGCGGTTTCGTGGTCAAGGGCGGCAACTACCTGGAAGGCGAGGGCACCTTGTTCACCGGGATGCGCCGTGAGTACCCGCTGTTCGCCGCCGACGGCACCGAACAAAGCAACGAAACCACCGGGTTCCGGGTGGCGATTGGCGCGTTGTCGGCGCCACGTTCGCGCTACAAGGAACTGTTTGCCCAATGGCAGAAAGAAGGCCGGCTGGCTTCGCTGACCGATGCCATCGACGACGCCCAGGACCCGACCAAACGCCTGGACAGCATCATTGCCGCCAGCGTCGACCCACGCCTGCAAGCCGAACTCGGGCTGGTCAACGAAGAGCTCAAGCGCAACGTCTCGCTCATCGCCCAGCAGCGCGAGGAAGCGGCCGGCAACCTGATCCAGTCGGCGGCCCTGGTGGCCGAAACCGTCAACAACTACAACATTCGCCTGACCAATTTGCACAAGAGTCGCCAACAGGCCTTGGACGCCAAGGACGAGGCCAGCGCCAAGCTGTTCGCTACCGCCATCGACAACGGTCGCAGCGCGCTGGACGGCGCGGTAGCGATCTACATCGACAACCTGGCGACCGGCACGCGCTACACCGATGCCGTGATCCAGGCGCAGTTTCAACGCATCAAGGAAGAGTTGGAGCGCAAGCCGGTACTGGGCAAAAGCCTGGTCACGCGCGCAACGTTATTCGTTCGCCATGTCGGTGATTATCGTCAGCAACGACGAGCCGACCCGGCGGCGATATTGAAGGAACTGCTCGCATCGAACGCTCAGCGGTCTTGATCGTTCGTTGTACAGCGAGCTTGGAAGGGACTCAGGCGGCGGTGGGCCGTGCTGAGCTAGTCAAACTTAAAAGAGAACACAACCATGCTTTCCTCCCGTAAAACAATTGCTTCGCTTTCCAAGCGTCATCTGCTGCTGATGGCCGTTGGCTTCAGCACCGTACTGACCGGTTGCGCCACGTCGCCGACCTCCAAGGTCGCCTCGAGCACCAAGGTCGAGTACTACCCTAACTGCTACGAGCCGGTGCAGCACCTGCGTGCCACCGATTCGAACATGACCAAGTCGGTCGTCACCGGCGCGGCTGTCGGCGCTGTCGGCGGTGCCCTGCTGGGCGCCCTGGTCGATTCCGAGAACCGTGGCCGCAACGCCGCCATCGGTGCAGCGGGCGGTGCCGTGGCGGGTGGCGCGGCCGGTTACTACACCGAGCGCCAGAAGCAGATCACGGATGACAACCAGCGCATCGCCTCCTACGCCACCGACGTCAACAAAAGCGCTGCCGACATCGATCGCAGCACGGCGTACGCCAAGACTTCGCAACAGTGCTACCAGAACGCATTTACCAAACTGGTCGCCGACCGCAAGGCCAAGACTGTCAGCGACACCGAAGGCCGCAAGCGTCTGGTAGAAATCGTCGCGGGCCTCAAGGAGTCCAACGACCTGATCGTCGCGGTAAACGGTAAAGCCAGCGAAGACCTGAACAACTACACCCAGGCCTACGAAAAAGACCTGCAGCAAGTAGGCGTGCAGCGCACTGACGTGGTCACCGTGGCAACTGCCGACACCACGCCGGTCGTGGCACCGACCAAGAGCAAAAAAGCGGTGAAACCGGCGAAAAAACCGGTGCTGCCAGCCGTGCCGAAAGAAGCGGTCACCACCGAGAAAACCCTGCAGACCGCAAAAGCCAAACAGGCTGAAAGCAAGCAGGTCGCCAGCGCCGGCACCACTCAGGTCAACAGCATGTGCAAAAACCCGGACCTGGGCGACTGGGCACCGGTGCCTTGCCCGAATGTTTGATTGAGTTTTCTGTAGGCCTTCAGGCATTCCCACGCGCTACGCGTGGGGGTGCTTTGTACGGGCGACCCCTTGGCGCCGTGCCGAGAAAAACCCCGATGGGTGGGACACACTCATCGGGGTTTTTTACTGCTTGGCGAGTCAGCAGGTTCGGCTTTGCTGCTTGGCGAGTATGGCCGCCATTTCCGGCTCATCCAGATGATCCAGCATTCGCTCCACTAACAAATGCACCCCATCGGCCATGCGGCTGAGCGCCAGGGCTACGGAGCGGCGTGAGCCGTCCACATCGTCGGCGAGGTTGGCGGCGATGGCGCTGATGGACAGCAAATCTTCCGAGGCATTGGCGAGAAGGGTTTCAGGGTTGATGCCCGGGCTGACGCTGAAGAGCTGGTCGTTGCGTTTGGGTGGTTTCTTTTCGGTGGGTGGGAAGTGATGGTCGAGGGCGCGCTCGGCGGCTTCGTGGAGCTTGTTCGAATCGAGTGATTCGTAGGGCGATGCCGGATCGGTTTCCGGCGGATTTGGTGTGACCTTGAACATTGGCTCAATCCTCAGATGAGTGAGGCCACGACCCGTTCGCGACTAAACGTAGGGGTGGCGGCTGTGCACAGGTTAGTCGACCGATGAGCCAAGAAATCGGCGCGCCGAAGCGCCCTGCGCACAGCCACCATCAAGTACAGGTAAGAGATACCTGAATGATAGAGACATCGTGCGTCTTGACATCGACGGGCGACTAAACCCGACCACTGATAGGCAGTGGCAGGGAAACGATAGAGGCCAAGGCTAAGGCGCACAAGCCGGCGGATTCTGGCGTAGCCGTAGGCAATGACGCAAGGTGTTGTAGCTTGCAGGAAGTAACCTTTAAACGTTTTAAACAAGCACTGTCATCGGTGTCAGCTACCGGAAGTTTTCACGTTCATTGAGGCTCTGGATTCTTCCGTAAGCGGTCGATGTTGACCCACTCGCCTTTGCGCCCAATAGTCCGCCTCGACCACCGATAGCGACTTAACGGATCCGTCCGACCTCGCAGCAGCCGCCGCGTCCAAATCCCCCATCGGCTCCCTCGGTGCCTGCCCCGCGGGTTGAGGTGGTGTCTGGCTTGAGCAAGCGTTAATTGTCGGCAGCACTAACAAGCGAGCAAAACAATAGATGTAGGAAAGTTCCTGAAGCTCTGTCCGGAACTTCTGTACTTACAGAGCATGAATCCATGCAGTTTTACTTTGCATGTGCCGAATTGCAGGGCGCTTTTTAGTTGGCTGCTATCGCTCATCGTTTTATTCATTGAAAACGTAATATTTCGGAATACTCCTACAGTCATCAGTTTTTATTTTTGGCATGCTTCACGCCTTTCTCGGCAGCGAATCGACAATGAAAACGGCGATGATTTTGCCAAGCGAAAGAGAAGGCTCTAGCTCAATGGTTGTGGGGCGATCTGTCGGGCGAGAATATGTTGGTCTGACATCGTGCAACATGTAGATAAAATTCCTACAAGCAATAGAGACACTTCTTCTTGCTGCTTGGTCGATCACTTGTTAGTGGCCATCCTAGTGGACACAAAGTGTAAGCTTTTAAAAAGTGCGATCTCAAGTAGGTGAGACTTTACTCAACTCGTCGAGAGTGTTTTGTGCCGCTGGCATCTGACTGTAATTCTGACTAAAGGCAATGGATGTCTTATTCAAACAAACTTTCCGCTCATTACCTTGAACTCGCCAAAGCCTCTGTTTCCCAAGAGTGTTTTGCGGGCGAGGATGTTCGTTTTTCGAACGAATATGAGGCATTGGAAAGTGAGCTGGGTAAAGCCTCGTCCATGCACGAAAGCGGTCAGGTCGACTGGCAGAAAATCCGCGAAATCAGTGAAAACCTGCTGCGCACCCAGTCCAAGGATTTGCGTGTTGGCGCGTGGTTGACCTGGGCCCTGTACCAGCGCGAATCCTTCCCGGGGTTACTGGCCGGCCTCGGTGTGTTGCACCACCTGTGTGAAAACCATTGGGCCGACGTTCATCCGAATAAACCCCGCACCCGGACCGCCGCCATCAACTGGTTGGTGCCGCGGCTCGAGCAAGTACTGAACGAAAACGTTGCGATCAAAGAGCAGTTGCCGCTGTTCCGCCGTCTGGTCGAACATCTGGAAGGCCTCGACGCCGCTTGTACCGAGCATTTGGGCGACGATGCGCCGTTGCTGCTGCCGATCTCCCGTCGCTTGAAGAACATGGTTCAGCGCGCCGCCGACAACCAGCCCGAGCCGGGTGTAGTGGGGGCTGCGGTGGCACAGGTCAAACAGGCTGCCACGCAGTTGCTTACTCCTGGCGCGCCGATCGACAACGAGAAAGATGCCCACAAGGCCTTGCGCGCCCAGCAAGACAGCGCCCGTCCGTTATGTGCCTGGTGGCTCAAGCAGAAAGCCACCGACCTGCGCGCCTTGCGCCTCAATCGCACGTTGTTGTGGTTGCCCATCGACGCGGTGCCCGAGCGCAACGCCGAGCAGATCACCGTTCTGCGCGGGGTGCCCGCCGACAAACTCAAGTCCTATCAGGACCGCTATGACCAAGGGAAATACGCTGACCTGCTGGTAAAGCTGGAGGCAAGCCTGGCGAAGGCGCCGTTCTGGTTTGATGGCCAGCGAATGGTGTGGGAGTGCCTCCAGGGGCTCAACGCCGAGATGGCCATGCGCGAAGTGGAAATCCACTTCGCGCTGTTGATTCAGCGCCTGCCCGGCATCATCGAATTGCGTTTCCATGACGGCGTACCGTTCGCTGATCCGGCCACTCGCGCCTGGGTCAGCGCCTACGTCATGCCGCATCTGCAAAGCGCCAGCGCGCCGCGCAAAGTCGAAGTCGCCGACAGTCAGACGGCCTGGGAAGTGGCCCTGGAAGAAGTCTTGCCGATTCTGCGCAAGGACGGCCTCAAGGCCGCCGTGCAGATCCTCAAGCAGGGCTTGCAGGCCGCCCACGGCGGGCGCGTCCGGTTCTCCTGGCAGTTCGCCCTCGCGCGGCTGTGCTTCATGGCCAAGAAATACGAACTGGCCAAGACCCAACTCGAAACCCTTGACCAAACATTACAGGACTCAGGCCTGCACGCCTGGGAGCCCGATCTTGCGCTGCAAGTGCTGCATTTACTGCATAGCTGCTGCGAGTTGCTGCCGCAGAACCATGCCGTACGTGAACGCAAGGAAGAGATTTATCGCAGGTTGTGCCACCTCGATCTTGAAGTGGTACTCGAATAGGCCCCCGGGCCACAACCGCAAGGAGAAAAGCCATGGCCAAAGAAGGCTCGGTAGCCCCCAAGGAACGCATCAACGTCACTTTCAAGCCTGCCACCGGTGGTGCTCAGGAAGAGATTGAATTGCCGTTGAAACTACTGGCAATCGGTGACTACACCCACCGCAAGGACGAACGTAAAGTCGAAGATCGCAAGCCGATCAGCATCGACAAGATGACCTTCGACGAAGTGCTGGCCAAGCAAGAGCTGAGCCTGGCGTTGAACGTGCCGAACCGTCTTCAGGAAGAGGGCAGCACTGAAGAACTGGGCGTGCAACTGCGCGTGAACTCGATGAAGGACTTCAACCCGGCCAGCCTGGTCGAGCAAGTGCCTGAGCTGAAAAAACTGATGGAACTGCGCGACGCGCTGGTGGCCCTCAAAGGCCCGCTGGGCAACGCGCCTGCCTTCCGCAAAGCCATCGAAGGCGTGCTCGCCGACGACGAATCCCGCGGTCGCGTACTGAATGAGCTGGGCTTGAATGCCACAGCCCAGGACGCCGCCCAAAACGTCTGAGCCTCTATCAGTCAAGGAAGCCAACAATGAGCACTAGCGCAGCACAGCAAAATAGCAAAGAGAGCGGCGAATACAGCATTCTCGACAGCATCATCGCCGAAACCCGCCTGACCCCGGACGACGAAGCCTACGACATCGCCAAGCGCGGTGTATCGGCCTTCATCGAAGAGCTGCTCAAGCCGCAGAACAACGGTGAGCCAGTCAAGAAGGCCATGGTTGACCGCATGATCGCCGAGATCGATGCCAAGCTCAGTCGCCAGATGGACGAAATCCTGCACCACCCGGCCTTCCAGTCCCTGGAATCGTCGTGGCGTGGCCTGCAGTTGCTGGTCGAGCGCACCAACTTCCGCGAAAACATCAAGATCGAAATCCTCAACGTCTCCAAAGAGGACCTGCTGGACGATTTCGAAGATTCGCCGGAAGTGATGCAGGCGGGCCTGTACAAGCACATCTACACCGCGGAATACGGTCAGTTCGGTGGTCAGCCGGTGGGCGCGATCATCGCCAACTACTTCATGTCTCCAAGCTCGCCGGACGTGAAACTGATGCAGTACGTCTCCAGCGTTGCCTGCATGTCCCACGCGCCGTTCATCGCCGCGGCCGGCCCGAAGTTTTTCGGCCTGGAAAGCTTCACCGGCCTGCCGGACCTGAAGGATCTGAAGGATCACTTCGACGGCCCGCAATTCGCCAAATGGCAGAGCTTCCGCGAGTCGGAAGACTCCCGTTACGTTGGCCTGACCGTGCCACGTTTCCTGCTGCGTAACCCGTACGACCCGGAAGAAAACCCGGTCAAATCGTTCGTGTACAAAGAAACCGTCGCCAACAGCCACGAGCACTACCTGTGGGGCAACACCGCCTACGCATTCGGCACCAAGCTGACCGACAGCTTCGCCAAATTCCGCTGGTGCCCGAACATCATCGGCCCGCAGAGCGGTGGAGCGGTTGAAGACTTGCCGTTGCACCACTTCGAAAGCATGGGCGAAATCGAAACCAAGATTCCGACCGAAGTATTGGTCAGCGACCGTCGTGAATATGAACTGGCCGAGGAAGGCTTCATCTCCCTGACCATGCGCAAAGGCTCCGACAACGCGGCGTTCTTCTCCGCCAGCTCGGTGCAGAAGCCGAAGTTCTTCGGCATCAGCGCGGAAGGCAAGGCCGCAGAGCTGAACTACAAGCTCGGCACCCAATTGCCGTACATGATGATCGTCAACCGCCTGGCTCACTACTTGAAAGTGCTGCAGCGCGAGCAACTCGGTTCGTGGAAAGAACGTACCGACCTCGAGCTGGAACTCAACAAGTGGATTCGCCAGTACGTGGCCGACCAGGAAAATCCGAGCGCCGAAGTGCGCGGCCGTCGCCCACTGCGCGCCGCCCAGATCATTGTCAGCGATGTTGAAGGCGAGCCGGGCTGGTACCGCGTCAGCCTGAACGTGCGCCCGCACTTCAAGTACATGGGGGCCGATTTCACCCTGTCGCTGGTTGGCAAGCTGGACAAAGAGTAAGCGGAGCGACTCATGACCGGATACGGCAGCCTTTTCGAACGCCTGGGTGGCGATGCCGACAAACGCGTCGGCTGGAGCCTCGAGGTCTGCGCCATGGCGTCCGTGGCTGCCCATCTGGCCAAGATGCTCAGTACCCGGGCGGGCAGCGTGCAAACACTGTCCGATTACGGGCTACCCGATCTCAATGACATGCGCCTGAGCCTGCACGACTCCCTGAGTCAGGCCCGTTTGGCCATCGAAAAATTCATCGAAGCCTACGAGCCACGCCTGAGCAATGTGCGTGTCATTTCCCTGCCGCGTGACCACGATCAGCTTCGCCTGTCCTTCAGCATCGAAGGCCTGCTGGAAGTCGATGGTTTCAAGCGTCAGGTCAGCTTCGCCGCGCGCCTGGATGGCAGCGGTCAAGTCAACGTCAGTTAACGACAAACAGGTATTGCGCGTGTCCTTTAACCACTACTACCAAAGCGAACTCACCGCACTTCGCCAGTTAGGTCGTCGATTCGCCGAGCGTAGCCCGGCGTTGGCGCCTTTCCTGGGTCAGTCCGGGCGGGATCCGGACGTGGAGCGGTTGCTGGAAGGCTTTGCATTCCTGACCGGCCGCCTGCGTCAGAAACTCGATGACGAGTTGCCGGAACTGAGCCATTCGCTGATGCATCTGCTGTGGCCCAACTACATGCGGCCGCTGCCGGCGTTCAGCATTTTGCAGTTCGATCCGTTGACGCGATCCGGGCCTGCGGTAATGGTCGAGCGCGACACGCCGGTCGAGAGCATGCCGATCGATGGCGTGCGTTGCCGTTTTCGCACCAGTTATCCGACTGAGGTGTTGCCGTTGGATCTGGCCGCGCTGACTTACTCGGTGAAGGGTGACGGTTCGCTGTTGAGCCTGCGTCTGGAGATGAGTGCCGACGGTCATCTCGGCGAGCTGGAACTGAGCCGTCTGCGTCTGCACTTCGCCGGTGAGCGCTACATCAGCCAAATGCTGTACCTGAGCCTGTTGCGCAACCTGGAAGGCATCGAGCTGATTCCGCTGGACGGCTCCGGCACACCAGTCAACGGCGTGAACGGCACGCCGATGGCATTCAAGATGCCGGGCGACTGCGTGCAGCCACTGGGTTTTGCCGAAGAAGAAGCATTGATCCCGTATCCGCTGAACACCTTCCGTGGTTATCGCTACCTGCAGGAGTATTTCGCCTTCCAGGACAAGTTCCTGTTCGTCGACATCAACGGTCTGGACCTGCTCAAGGCCCTGCCGGAAGACACGCTCAAGCAGATGCGTGGGCTGGAGTTGCGCTTCGATATTCGCAAAAGCGGCATTCAGCGCCTGCGCCCGACGCTGGACAATGTGAAGCTCTACTGCACACCGATCGTCAACCTGTTCAAGCACGATGCGTTGCCGATCCGTCTCGACGGCACACAGGACGAATACCTGCTGCTGCCGGCCAAGTTCGACTTGGAAAACTGTGGCGTGTTTTCGGTGCAAACCGTCACCGGCTGGAAGCCAGGCGGCGTCGGTTATCAGGAATACGTGCCGTTCGAATCGTTCGAGCACGACCCGAGTTTTGACGTGCCCAACAGCCGTCCGCACTACAGCATCCGCCAGCGTTCGTCCTCGTTGCACGATGGCCTCGACACGTACCTGAGCTTCGGCATTCGCCACACCGAAGGCCACGAAACCCTGTCGATCGACCTGATGTGCACCAACCAGAACCTGCCGCGCAAGCTCAAGCTCGGCGACATCTGCCTGGGCTGCGAAGAGACGCCGGAGTTCCTGCGTTTCCGCAACATCACCCCGGCCACCACAAGTTATGCGCCGCCGCTGAACCGTGACTTCCTCTGGAAGCTGATCAGCAACATGTCGCTCAACTACCTGTCGCTGGCCGACGTCAATGCGTTGACGGTGATTCTCGAAACCTACGACCTGCCGCGCTACTACGACCAACACGCGGAAAAAGTCAGCAAGCGCCTGCTGGGCGGGCTGAAGTCGATCAAACACCAACACATCGACCGCTTGCACCGAGGGTTGCCGGTACGCGGGTTGCGCACCGAGCTGACTATCGACCCCCAGGGGTACATCGGCGAGGGCGACCTGTTCGTTTTCGCTTCGGTTCTCAATGAGTTTTTCGCGCTTTACGCCAGTCTCAATTCGTTCCACGAGCTGCGGGTAAAAAGTACACAGGGAGAGGTGTACCAATGGACACCACGCATGGGCCTGCAGCCCCTGCTTTAAGCAGGCTGACCCGGGTAATACGCGAATATTCGCTGTTTCAGGCTGTTTTGCTGGTAGTCGACCGGCTACGCGAGGCGCACCCGTGCCTCTGCGAAGACGATCTGTACGACCAGCTGGAATTCCAGGCCAATCCGAGCCTGGGTTTCCCTGGCAGTGACGTCGATCGCGTGGAGTTTTTCGAAGAGCACGGGCAAATGCGTGCGCGTTTGCGTTTCAACCTGATTGGCCTGGTGGGTTCCGGCTCGCCACTGCCGGCGTTCTACGGCGAACAGGCCCTGGGCGATAGTGAAGACGGCAATCCGACCCGCAACTTTCTCGACCTGTTCCACCATCGCCTGCAACGGCTGATGCTGCCGATCTGGAAAAAATACCGTTACCGCGCAAGCTTCCAGAGCGGCGCCCTCGACCCGTTTTCATCGCAGCTGTTTGCGTTGATCGGCCTCGGCGGCGAAGAGATCCGCAAGGCTCAGGAACTGAACTGGAAACGCCTGTTGCCGTACCTCGGCTTGCTCAGCTTGCGGGCGCACTCGGCGGCGTTGATCGAAGCGGTGCTGCGTTACTACTTCAAGCACGCCGAACTGACCATCGAGCAATGCATCGAGCGCAGCGTCGAAATCCTCGACGAGCAGCGCAATCGCCTGGGGCGCGCCAACAGCGTGCTCGGCGAAGACCTGGTGCTGGGCGAACACGTGCGTGATCGCAGCGGCAAATTCCGTATTCACATTCGCGAGCTCGACTGGCAACGCTTCCACGAATTCCTGCCGATCGGTTTCGGCTACCAGCCGCTCTGCGCGCTGGTGCGGTTCACCCTGCGTGACCCGCTCGATTACGACATTCGCCTGGTGTTGCGCCAGGAAGAAATCCGCGAACTGCGCATCGGCGAGCAGAACGCCTGCCGCCTGGGGTGGACCAGTTGGCTGGGCCGCGAACAAGCGGACGGTGTGGTGACCCTGGGCAGCAAAATTCATTAAGGACAGATGACCAATGATCAACGTAGACCTGCAACAACTTATCCAGGCGCTGGACGCCGAAACCCGTCGTGACCTGGAAAGTTCGGCCGAACGCTGCGTCGCCCGTGGCGGCAGCAAGATCCTCGTTGAAGACTTGCTGCTGGGCTTGCTGGAGCGCCCGCAAGGCTTGCTCGCCCGAGCGTTGCAGGATGCTGAAGTGGATGCCGGCGAACTGAGCGCCGCGCTGCAATCGCGGGTCGAGCACAGCGCCTCGCGCAACCCGGTGTTCGCCCCGGAGCTGGTGCAGTGGCTGCAAGACGCCTTGCTGGTGGCCAACCTCGAATTGGGTCAGAGCCAGGTCGAGCAAGCGGCGTTGATCCTCGCATTGCTGCGCAATCCCATGCGCTATGCCGGCAGCCGCTACCAGTCGTTGCTGGCCAAACTGAACATCGATCGCCTGAAAGAGTTCGCCCTGTCGCAGCAAGAACAACCAGCCACCGGTAAGCCCGCCGTGCCCGGCGAATCGCTATTGCAGCGCTTCACCCACAACCTGACCCAACAAGCCCGCGACGGCAAACTCGACCCGGTGTTGTGCCGCGATGGCGCGATTCGGCAGATGGTCGACATCCTCGCCCGTCGCCGCAAAAACAATCCGATTGTGGTCGGTGAAGCCGGCGTCGGTAAAACCGCGATTGTCGAGGGCCTGGCCTCGCGCATCGCGGCGGGCGAAGTGCCGCAAGTCTTGAAAGGCGTCGAGCTGCTATCGCTGGACATGGGCCTGTTACAGGCGGGCGCCAGCGTCAAAGGCGAGTTCGAACGTCGCCTCAAAGGCGTGATCGATGAAGTCAAAGCCTCGCCGAAACCGACCATTCTGTTCATCGACGAAGCTCACACACTGATTGGCGCGGGCGGCAATGCCGGCGGTTCCGACGCGGCCAACCTGCTCAAGCCAGCCCTGGCCCGTGGCGAGTTACGCACCATCGCCGCTACCACCTGGGCGGAGTACAAGAAGTACTTCGAAAAAGACCCGGCCCTGGCCCGTCGTTTCCAACCGGTGCAACTGCACGAACCGACCGTCAGCGAAGCGGTGACCATCCTGCGTGGCCTGGCTCAGGTCTACGAGAAGAGCCACGGCATCTATCTGCGCGATGACGCGGTGGTTGCGGCGGCCGAGCTATCTGCGCGTTATCTCGCGGGTCGCCAGCTGCCGGACAAGGCCGTTGATGTGCTCGACACCGCCTGCGCTCGCGTGCGCATCAGCCTCGCCGCTGCACCGGAAAGCCTTGAACGCCTGCGGGGTGAACTGGCTGAAGGTGGCCGTCAGCGTCAAGCCCTGCGTCGGGATGCCGAAGCCGGCTTGCTGATCGATCACGAAGCGCTGGACGCTTTGGAAGATCGCCTGGCTGCCGCCGTAGAGGAAAGCGCCGCGCTGGAAACCCTTTGGACCGAGCAGAAAGAACTGGCCGAGCGCCTGCTGGAGCTGCGTCAGCAACTGGCCCAGGCCCGCGAAGCTGCTGCGGTCGAGCCCACTGTCACGGTTGAAGAAGATGCCGAAGGCCGCGTGATCGAAACGCTGGCAGTGGACGAAGTGCAAAACGTCGAAACGCTGGAAAGCGCACTCAACGAAACTCACAACGCGCTGACCGAACTTCAGCTCAAAGAGCGCCTGGTGAGCTTCGAAGTTTGCCCGCGCCTGGTCGCCGAAGTGATCAGCGCCTGGACCGGCGTTCCACTGACGCAATTGGCCCGTGAGCACAATTCCAAGGTCGCGAGTTTCGCCACCGACTTGCGCACCCACATCCGTGGTCAGGAGCAAGCCATTCACGCATTGGATCGCTCGATGCGCGCCACGGCAGCCGGCCTGAACAAACCGGATGCGCCGGTCGGCGTGTTCCTGCTGGTCGGCCCGAGCGGCGTCGGCAAGACCGAAACTGCGCTGGCCCTGGCGGACTTGCTGTACGGCGGTGATCGTTTCATCACCACCCTCAACATGTCTGAG
Source organism: Pseudomonas sp. ES4 (assembly GCF_050586665.1). Taxonomy (NCBI): domain Bacteria; kingdom Pseudomonadati; phylum Pseudomonadota; class Gammaproteobacteria; order Pseudomonadales; family Pseudomonadaceae; genus Pseudomonas; species Pseudomonas sp. ES4. The sequence continues at coordinate 63,839 of NZ_JBOBDO010000022.1, forward strand.
TTTCAGGAGAAGCACACTGTTTCGCGTCTGATCGGCGCGCCGCCGGGCTACGTCGGTTATGGCGAGGGCGGCATGCTCACCGAAGCCGTGCGCCAGAAACCGTACTCGGTGGTGCTGCTCGATGAAGTCGAGAAAGCCGACCCGGACGTGCTCAACCTGTTCTACCAAATCTTCGACAAAGGTGTGGCCAACGACGGCGAAGGGCGCGAGATCGATTTCCGCAACACGCTGATCCTGATGACTTCGAACCTGGGCAGCGAGCGCATCGCCGAGCTCTGTGAAAACGGCGCGCGGCCGTCGGCCGAAGTCCTCGAAGAAACCATTCGCCCGGTGCTGAGCCAACACTTCAAACCGGCGCTGCTGGCGCGGATGCGCGTGGTGCCTTACTACCCGGTGGGCGGCCCGGTGTTGCGCGAGCTGATCGAAATCAAACTCGGGCGTTTGGGCGAGCGCCTGAACCGTCGTCAGCTGGATTTCACTTACTCGCAAGACCTCGTCGATCACCTGGCAGATCGCTGCACCCAGAGCGACAGTGGCGCGCGCCTGATCGGCCATTTGCTCGACCTGCACGTGCTGCCGCTGGTGGCTGACCGTTTGCTCGATGCGATGGCCATCGGCGAAAGCCTCAAGCGTGTCCACGCGACGCTCGACGGCAACGCCCGCGTGATGTGCGAGTTCGCCTGAGTTGGGTGTGATGTTCACTCAGATGCCGCAACCGCTGGTCTACGCCGAAGCCTTGTTGGCGCAGTTCGCCAGCTTGTCGCGCGCCGCGGACGGTGCCGCGCTGCTGGGTGACTTCGTCCGCGGTCTGGCCGAGCTCAGCGGTTGCGAGTTGACGCAGTTGTACCTGCTGGACGCGACTCACACGTGCCTGGGGATGAACGCCGAATGCCTAAACGGCATCCTGCAGCCCCGGGAAGCGGCGAGCCTGCCGGCGGACTACAACGGTGAGCAACTGCTGCAATTCGCCCTGTGCCAGAACCGCGTGGTGTGTCTCAGCGAGCTGAGTGGCAGCTTGCACGAAACCAGTTTCCTGCCGCCGCAGGCCATGCCTTGGCAATCGCTGCTGTGCGTGCCGCTGGTCAATCAGCAGAAAGCCGTCGAAGGCTTGCTGCTGTGCGCCACTCGCCGGCACATCGACCTGCAAGGCTTTGCTGATTCTCTCGGCCAACTCGGCTCGTTCGTGCTCGGCCAACTGCGTTTGTTGCAGCGTTTGCGTCAGCCAATCGGTGATGCACGACTGGCGAAAGTCAGCGTCCCGAGCGCCAGTGGTTACGGTTTGATCGGCAAAAGCTCGGCCATGCGCCAGACCTATTCGCTGATCAGCAAAGTCCTGCACAGCCCGTACACCGTGCTGCTGCGCGGCGAAACCGGTACCGGCAAGGAAGTGGTGGCGCGGGCGATTCACGATTGCGGCCCGCGCCGTTCTCAGGCGTTCGTCGTGCAGAACTGCGCGGCGTTCCCCGAGAACCTGCTGGAAAGCGAACTGTTCGGCTACCGCAAAGGGGCGTTTACCGGTGCTGATCGCGACCGTGCCGGGCTGTTCGACGCGGCCAACGGCGGCACCTTGCTGCTCGATGAAATCGGCGACATGCCGTTGTCCCTGCAAGCCAAGCTGTTGCGGGTTCTGCAGGAAGGCGAGATCCGCCCGCTGGGTTCCAACGACACCCACAAGATCGACGTGCGCATCATCGCCGCGACTCACCGGGATTTGTCGGTGCTGGTCAGTGAAGGCAAATTCCGTGAGGACTTGTACTACCGCCTCGCGCAGTTTCCGATCGAGTTGCCGGCCCTGCGTCAGCGCGACGGCGACATCCTCGACCTGGCCCGGCACTTCGCCGACAAGGCCTGCTCGTTCTTGCAGCGCGATGCGGTGTGTTGGTCCGATGCGGCGCTGGATCACCTGTCCGGTTATGCCTTCCCCGGCAACGTGCGTGAACTCAAAGGCCTGGTCGAACGCGCGGTGTTGCTGTGCGAGGGCGGTGAGTTACTGGCCGAGCATTTTTCCCTGCGCATGGAGGCCATGCCGGAAGACAGCAACAACCTGAACCTGCGCGAACGCCTGGAACAGGTCGAGCGCAGTCTGCTGCTCGATTGCCTGCGCAAAAACGACGGCAACCAGACCCTCGCCGCCCGCGAACTCGGGCTGCCCCGGCGCACGCTGCTGTATCGCCTCGGGCGCCTGAACATCACTTTGGGTGACTTCGATGGTTAACCCAATGCCGAGTCATGCACGGCCTGTGGCGAGGGAGCTTGCTCCCGCTGGGCTGCGAAGCGGCCCCAAAACCATGTGCCTCGGAGCCTCAGTCAGGCCGCATCCACTGATTTACGACTGCTGCGCAGCCGAGCGGGAGCAAGCTCCCTCGCCACAGGGGGTTGTGCCAAGGCCGCTGACTAGAGCGCTCGGCTTCACCTCATTCGCTTTTGATAGCGCCGCCCAACCGGGTCGGCGCTTTGCACTTTGTCTACCCTTGGAGACCCTCTGATGCCTGTTCGTCACTGGCAAGCCGTCCTGCTGGCCCTCGTCGTTCTATGCGGCCTCGGCGGCTGTAGCGGCAATTACAAATACAACGACAACACCTATCGCCCATTGGGTGATCCGCAGGCGGTCAATCGCGGCAAGTGACCGCAAGGAGTCTCACCATGGAACTGGTTTTCGACATGCTCGGCACCCAGCAGTTCGTGCCCACGGGTTTGCGCAGCAAAACTTTCAAACAGGCCGGTGGCGTGATCGGGCGGCGCAAGGATTGCGACTGGATCATTCCGGACCGCAAGCGTCACCTGTCCAACCACCACGCCTTGATCAGCTACCACGAAGGCACGTTTTTCCTGACCGATACCAGCAGTAATGGCATCCGGGACAGCGAAAGCGGTGCGAACCTGCGCAAGGGCACAGCGACGCGCATCGAGCACGGCAGTGTCTACGTGCTGGGTGGCTTCAAGATCCGTGCGCGACTGGTAAGCGACCCGGCGACATTCGACGTTGAAGTCGGCCGTCCGCAGGCAGCCGGCAGCATCATTCCGGACAACGCGTTTCTCGAACTCGATCCGCTCAATGCCCTCGATCAGCAAGAGCGCGTGTTTTCGGAAATCGACGAACTGATCTCCCCGAGCACGACCCTCTCAGACTCCCGCCAGCGTGCCGACTATGCACGCATCGACATGGAAAGCCTGATAGTGCCGGAGCTGATCAACGCCCCGGCAGAGCCAGCCCCCGCGCCACTGCCCGAAGTGGTCGAGCATCAGAGTGAAGGTTTCTGGGAGCACTTCGGTGCCGCGTTGGGCGTGGACCTCAAAGGCCTCGATCACGACGCCCGCGAAGCGCTGGCACTGAACGCCGCGCGCCTGCTCAAGCAAAGTGTGGGTGGTTTGCAGCAGAGCCTGCGCACCCGCAGCGAACTGAAAAACGAACTGCGCCTGGCTCAAACCACCGTGCAAGGCACTCACAAGAACCCGCTGAAATTTGCCGTCGATGCCAGCGAGGCGCTGGGCATTCTGTTGCAGCCGAGCAAGCCGGGTCAGTGGCCGGCCGAGCAGGCAATCTCCCGTGCGTTCCGCGATTTGCAGGCGCATCAGGTGGCGTTGCTCACCGCCAGCCGCGCTGCCGTTCGCGGCACCCTGGAGCACTTCTCGCCACAGCAATTGACCCTGCGTTTCGAGCGCGACAACAAGCCGTTGCTCGCCACGTCCGGCAGTCGCTGGAGAGCTTACGGGCGTTATCACCAGGCCCTGCGTCAGGACGATGACTGGAGCGAACGCCTGCTGGCCCGCGACTTCGCCCAGGCCTACGAAGAACAGATTCGTCTGATTTCCACCCTTCACACCGACCACCAAGGATGATGCGCATGTCTCGCTGCTCGACCGCTTTTTTCAAAACGCTGACGGCCTTCGCGACCCTGGTGCTGCTGGCCGGTTGCTCGTCGCTGTCGCCGTATTCTCATGTCACCAAGCTCAACCTGAAGCTGACCGCCAGCGATCAGCTGAACCCGGACCTCAACGGGCGTCCGTCGCCGATTGTGGTGCGTCTGTTCGAGCTCAAGCATCCAGTGACGTTCGAGAACGCTGACTTCTTCAGCCTTTACGAGCGCGCCAAGGAATCCCTGGCCCCGGACCTGGTGGCCAGCGAAGAAATTGAGCTGCGTCCTGGTGAAACCGTGGAGATGAAACTCAGCGTGAAGGAGGGCAGTCGCTACGTCGGCATCCTCGCCGCCTATCGCGATCTGCCGGAAACCAGATGGCGCTACACGGTGCAAGTCAGCCCGATGGAAGTCACCCACGCTGATCTGACACTCGACCAGGCCGGTATTCGCAAAAGCAACGGAACGCTCGCCAGGGCGGATGACTGATCATGAATTCCCATAAAGTGATTTGGCAGGAAGGCATGCTGCTGCGCCCGCAGCACTTCCAGCACAACGATCGTTACTACGACCACCAGATGAAGACCCGTACCCGGTTGCTGGGCAGCTACATCTGGGGCTTCCTCGACCTGGACATCGACTTGCAGTTTCTCAACATGGGCAAGTTGGTGATCAGCCAGGCCTCGGGGATTCTGCCGGACGGCAGCCTGTTCGACCTCGGCGGCAACACCGAGCCGTTGGCCCTGGACGTGCCGCCGAACACCGGTAACACGCCGATCTACCTGGCACTGCCGCTGGTCACCGGTAATCACATCGAGTCCCGTCGTCCTGAGCAGTCCGACGTGCTGGCGCGTTACACCGCGTACGAAGCGGAAGTCGCCGACTCCAACGCCGGCGACAATTTTGCCAGCCAGGTCAGCTGCGGTCGCCCGGACTTCAAACTGTTGCTTGGTGAGCAGCAGAGCGACCAGGCCTACGTGAAACTGAAGATCTGCGAAGTGCTCGACACCACGCCCGACGGCGTGATCAGCCTCGACCCGGACTTTGTGCCGACCTACATTCAGGCGCATTCGTCCAGTTATCTGCTGTCGTGCCTGAAAGAAGTGATCAGCATGCTTGGTCACCGGGGCGACACCATCGCCGAGCGGATCGGCTCCAATGGCAAGGTCGGTGGCGCGGAAATCGGCGACTTCATGATGCTGCAGTTGATCAACCGCACCGAAATGCTGCTACGCCATTACCTCGGTCTGGAACAGGTTCACCCGGAAGCGTTGTATCGCACGTTGCTGACCATGCTCGGCGAGCTGGCGACGTTTTCCAGCGAGAGCAAACGCCCCCGTCTGGACAGCCGTTACCAGCACAGCGATCAGGGCGCGAGCTTCCGCAAGCTGATGGAAGCGATTCGCCAGGTGCTGTCGATGGTGCTCGAACAGCACGCCATCGAACTGGTCCTGCAAGCCCGTCAGTACGGGATCATCGTCTCGCCATTGCACGATCACAAACTGTTGGGCTCGGCCTCGTTCGTGCTCGCCGCCAGTGCCAACTGCGACTCCGAAGAACTGCGCCATCGCTTGCCGGCGCACCTCAAGGTCGGTCCGGTGGAGCGTATCCGCCAACTGGTCAACCTGCATCTGCCGGGCATCAAGGTCAAACCATTGCCGGTGGCCCCGCGGCAGATCGCGTTCCACTCCAACAAAACCTATTTCATCCTCGAACTCAATTCCGAAGACCTGGCGCAACTCGAGCGCTCCGGCGGCTTTGCGTTCCACGTGTCCGGCGAATTCGCCGAGCTTGAACTGAAATTCTGGGCCATCAGGAACTGACCGACATGACCAAGGACATGGAACAAAATCAGGACGACAAAACTGTTCTGCTCGACCGTCAGGGCAACGGCCCGGCGTCGAGTCCGCTGACGGACTCCACGGCACCGCCGCGTATCGAACAGTTGGAACAACGGATGATTTACGCCGCGCGTTTGCGCCCGGCCGAAGTGTTCAACATCAGCCTTAATTCACTGGTGTCGGCGGCGTCCGACTTGCTGTCGGAAGTGGTGCGACTCAAGCACAGCGGCAACCGCGAAGACCTGTACGCGCTCAACGAGCGACTGACCGCCAGGCTCAAACTGTTTGAAGTACAAGCGCTGCGCAACGGCGCCGAAAGCAGTCAGATGATGGCCGCGCGTTACGTGCTCTGCACCGTGGCCGACGAAGCCGTCGTGACCACATCGTGGGGCAATAAAAGCGAGTGGTCGCAGATGAGCCTGCTCAGCAGCTTCCACAACGAAACCTTTGGCGGCGAGAAGTTTTTCCAGCTGCTGGATCGCCTGTCGAAAAACCCGGCCAAGCACCTGCCAATGCTGGAGCTGATGTACTTGTGCCTGTCCCTCGGTTTTGAAGGCAAGTACCGGGTGCAAGCCCGCGGCGTGCTCGAACTCGAAGGCCTGCGCGACGCCTTGTATCGGCAGATTCGTCAGTTGCGCGGCGACGTGCCGCGCGAACTGTCGCCCCATTGGGAAGGCTTGAATGATCAGCGCCGCAACCTGGTGCGCATCGTGCCGGCGTGGATGGTGGTGCTGTTCACCGTGGTTTGCCTTGCGGTGATGTATTCAGGCTTCGCCTGGGTACTGGGCGAACAACGCGAAACCGTTCTGCAACCCTATCAGCCGCTTGATTCGGCGGCGGTTCAGCCGCAGCTGTAAATAGAGACCTGTGATGAAAAAGCTTTTCAAGAAAGTCGGCGCATTCTTGCGCCAGACCTGGGTTTGGACCTTGCTGCTGGTGCTGTTTATCGCGCTGCTGGTGTGGTTTGTCGGGCCGCTGCTGGCGGTCGATGATTACAAATTCTGGGAAGGCTCGACTTCGCGCTTGCTGACCAGCAGTGTGCTGTTCCTGGTCTGGGGCCTGACCATGGTCTTCGTCAGTTGGCGCGCTGGCGAACGCAAGAAAGCCTTCGAAGGCAGCGAAGCCGGTCAGGTTCGTATCCGCCGTGACGAGTTGATCGACAAAGACCGGAAAGAGCTTCACCTGCGCTTCAAGGATGCGTTGCAAACCCTGAAGACTTCGAGTCTCTATCGCGGTCGCAGTGAACGCTGGCGCAGTGATTTGCCTTGGTACTTGCTGATTGGCCCGCAGGGCAGTGGCAAGACCAGCCTGTTGGACTTCTCGGGCCTTGAGTTTCCGATCAACAGGATCGATCGACTGTCCCGCAACTCCCAGGGCACTCGGCATTGCGACTGGTATTTTGCCGACCACGGTGTACTGATCGACACCGCCGGGCGTTACCTGACCCAGGCGGATGCCGAAGTCGATGGCAGCGCCTGGAGCCTCTTGCTCGACCTGCTACGCAAGCGTCGGCGCAATCGCCCTTTGAACGGTGTGCTGGTGACCATTCCAGTAGAAACACTGCTGGACAATACCGAGGACGAACTCGACTCCCTGGCTCGGCTGGTGCGTGTGCGTCTGCAAGAGGTGCATCAGAAACTGCACGTCGATTTGCCGGTGTATCTGGTGTTGAGCAAGGCTGACAAGCTGCTCGGTTTCGACGAGTTCTTCGATCAACTGACCCGCGAAGAAAGCGATCAAGTGCTCGGTACCACCTTCGGCAAAGAGCAGGGCGACGCCGACGTAGCCGTCCTGCGCGGCGAGTTCGAAGCGCTGCTGCATCGCCTGAACAGCCAGGTGATCATGCGCATGCACCAGGAGCGCAACACCCAGCGCCGCGGTCGTATCCTCGACTTCCCGCATAAACTGGGGCAAATCGGCGAGCGTCTGTGCCTGTTCGTCGATAAGGCGTTCACTGGTAACCGCTACCAGCGTTTCAGCCAGTTGCGCGGTTTCTACCTGACCAGTGCGCCGCGCCTGACTCAAGAGATGGACCAGACTACCGCTGACGTACTACCGACCTTGCACAGCGGCCGTTCGCGCTTCATTCATCATCTGTTCAGCCGGGTGATTTTCCCCGAGGCCGATCTGGCCGGTCTGGACAAGCGCGAGCGCCGCCGCATCCATTGGGGGCAACGTGCCCTGTACGTGGGCGCATTGGCGGCACTGGTGCTGTTTGGCATGCTGTGGGCGGGCGGCTTCTCAGCCAACTACGAGCGCCTGGAAAACCTGCGTAACCTGACGCAACACTGGACCCAACAACGCTCGGCCCTGACCGCGCGTGATGATTCCATGGCGGCGCTCAAGACCCTCGACACCCGTTACGCGGCGACTCAGGTCTTCCCGAAAAAAGGTGACGTGTCGTACCACGAACGGGGTGGTCTGTACCAAGGCGAAGAGGTCAATCCGGTGGTCGAGGAGGCCTACGAGCGTGAGCTTGAAGCGCAACTGTTGCCACGGGTCGCGACGCTGCTGGAAGGGCAGATCCGCGCCAACATGAAGGACCGCGAACGCTTGCTCAACAGCCTGCGTGCGTACCTGATGCTGAACATGAAAGATCGCCGCGATGCGGACTGGCTCAAGACTTGGGTCGCCACTGACTGGTCCCTGCGTTACGCCGGCAACACGTCAGTGCAGAACGGTTTGAATACGCACTTCGAGCGTTTGCAGCAGCAGCCGTTTATCTACCCGCTGGACGATCGACTGGTGGATCAGGCGCGTCAGGTGTTGCGCAGCGAGTCGCTGGCCAATGTGGTTTACCGGATGCTGCGCGAGCAGGCCCGCCATCTGCCGGACTATCGTTTGAGCCAACACATAGGCCCACAAGGTGCGCTGTTTGTCGGCACCGAATACGTGATCCCGGGTTTCTATACGCAACAGGGTTATCAGCAGTATTTCTCGATCCAAGGCACTGCGCTGATCACCGATATCCTGCGTGACAACTGGGTGCTGGGCGAAGGCTCGGGCATCAGCGGCATGGACTTGCGTCGCCTGATGGTCGAACTGGAGCAACTGTACTTCCGCGACTACGCCAACTTCTGGAGTGAAGCGGTCGGCCAGGTTGCCTTGCCACCGATCAACGACGCCGGTGAAGGCGCCGAGCAATTGGCGAGCCTGACCTCCGCCAACTCGCCAGTGCTGCAGCTGCTGGTGGAAGTGCGCGAGAACACCCGTTTTCCTGTGCTCGCCGACAGCGCCGGTGACGCTGTTGAGTCGGCTGGCAAACTCGGCGAGAAGGGCGGCAAGCTCGGAAAACTCGCAGCAGCTGCGGCTGGCAAAGCCGCAGACATGACCGCTCATATGGCAAAGCAGCTGCCCGACACCGCGAAAAAATCCCTGCAACGCCGTTTCGAACCGCTGCACCGTTTGCTGGATGACAACAATGGCCCGGCCGCTGATTTGGCCCCGGCCCTGGCGGCACTCAACGAACTGCAACTGCAACTGGCGAGCCTGGCGCGTGCCAGTGCGCCGGAACAGGCTGCATTCGAAATGGCCAAGACCCGCATGAGCGGCCAGCGTGATGCGCTGAGCAACTTGCGCCATGCGTCTAACCGTCTGCCGCGCCCGGTCAGCGTGTGGTTCAACGTGCTGGCCGAAGACAGCTGGCGCCTGGTGCTCAACGATTCCTACCAGTACCTGAACCAGCGTTATCAGAGCGAGCTGTACAGCTTCTATGGCAAGGCGATCAACAAGCGCTATCCGTTCAGCGCCCACAGCACCAGCGATGTTGCGATCAGCGACTTCCGCGAGTTCTTCAAGGCGCAGGGCATCAACGATCGCTTCTTTGATACGTACATGCGTCCGTTCGTGAGTGGCGATCCAGGCAACTACCGTCTGCGCAGCATCGACGGGCACAGCATGCCGATCTCCAAGGTCTACCTCGACCAGATGGCCGCGGCAAAAGTGATCCGCCAGAGTTTCTTCTCGATCAATCCGGCCGAGCCGCAAGTGCAATTCAGACTGGAGCCATACACCCTCGACCCGGCCGTCAGCCGTTCCGAGTTCAAGTTTGGCGACAAGACCATCGAATACCGTCACGGCCCGATCGTGCCGGTGTCGTTCAAATGGCCGACCGATGCTGAAGACGGTCGCACCAGCCTGGTCCTCGACAAAATGGCTGGCCGCCCGATCGGCATCGAGAAAAACACCGGTCCATGGTCGCTGTTCCGTCTGTTCGACTTGATGCAGACCGAGTACCTGAGCGGTCGCGACGTGCTGGTGCTCAAAGCTGACGTGGGCGGCCTGCGCGCCAATTACTTGCTGTCGAGCCAGCGCACGCCGAACCCGTTCGACATGGGTGTGCTGCGTACTTTCCGTATGCCGGTGCAACCCTGATGCGGGTTGCCAGCCCCTGGCGCAGCGCTGCGAGTACCGATCCGGGCAAGGTTCGGGCGCGCAACGAAGATGCTTTTCTCGACTGTCCGCAGCAGGGGCTGTGGGTGGTCGCGGACGGCATGGGCGGTCATCAGGGGGGCGACATCGCCAGCCAGTTGATCGTCGCCAGCCTGGCGGAACTGCCCGTGCAAGACGACTTCGACGAACGACTCAACGGTATTCGCCAGTGCCTGCACTGGCTCAACCGTCGCTTGGGCCAGGAGTTGACCGTCACCGCCGGGCGCCACGACAGCATCATGGGCAGCACCGTGGTGGCGCTGCTGCTGGAAGGCAATCGCGCGGCGTGTATCTGGGCCGGCGACAGCCGTTGCTACCTGTGGCGTGGCCAGCGTTTGTATCAGCTGTCCAAGGATCATTCGCTGCAACAGCAACTGATCGACGAGCAAAACATGAGCATCGAAGACGCCCGCGCGCATCCTTCAGCTCATGCGTTGACCCGCGCGGTCGGGGCTGCCGAGCAGCTGACGCTGGAGGTGTTGGAACTCGAGGTTTATCCCGGCGATGCGTTTTTGTTGTGCAGCGACGGCTTGTATCAAGGGCTGACCAGCGATGCCATTGGCAACGCCCTGAGCCTGACCGCGCCGCACGTTGCGCTGGAACGTCTGTTCGACGCGGCTCTGCGTGGCTCGGCCCGGGACAATCTGACGGCGGTGGTGATCCGCCAATGACTGAATTCATGTCACCGACCGATGACCTGCTGGTGAGCGAGGAAGAAGCCAATAACCTGACTTACTTTGCGTTCGCCAAGCCTCTGAACGCAAAGCCGCATAAGGCCGTGCCGGCGCAGTCCCGGGCCAGGGTCGGTGAACTGCCCGACGTACTCGCAGGCCGTTACCGCATCGAGCGCCTGCTGGGTGCTGGTGGCATGGGTGCGGTTTACCGCGCACGGGATTTGCTGAGCGAACAGTTCGGCGACCCCGACCCTTACGTCGCGTTGAAAATCCTCAGCGAAGAATTTGCCGAATCGCCGGACGCCAGTGCCTTGCTCTACAGCGAGTTCGCCCTGACCCGACGACTGCGCCACGACAACGTGCTGCGTTTGCACAGCTTTGAAGTGGACACCGACTGCCAGCGGGCCTTCATCACCATGGAATTCATGCGTGGGCTGACCCTGGACAAACTACTCTGCGAGCGGCCCCTGGGCCTGCCGTGGAAAGAACTGCGCGACATCGCGCTGCCGCTGCTCGACGCGTTGGCCTACGCCCACGCTCGCGGCGTGTTGCACGGCGACATCAAACCGAGCAACGTCATGCTCAGTGAAGAAGGCGTGCGCCTGTTCGACTTCGGTCTGGGCCAGGCCGAGGAGGGCATCCTGCCCGGCCTGCCGCACCTGAGTCGCAACCGCTTCAACGCCTGGACCCCCGGCTACGCTGCTCCCGAACTACTCGAAGGCCAACCGCTGTCGGCCCGTGCGGATGTGTACGGCGTGGCCTGCGTGTTGTACGAATTGGCGGGCGGCAAACACCCGTTCCGCCGCTTGCCCTCGACCGAGGCCCGCGATGGCCACCTCGACCGCCAGTTGCACGCCCCCGGGAATCTCCCGAAACATTGCTGGCCAGCCCTGCGAACGGCGTTGGCTTTCGATGTGGCAAAGCGGACCGTTACTGCCGCGCAACTGCGTGACACATTCGCGCGCACCGCCATGGGCGGCATTTCGCCTTGGCTGCAACGTCTGCGACTGCGGGCGTAATGGCTGACTGCGCGTGGCGTGTTGAAGGAAATGTCCGAGAGGTTTGGGGGGATCAAGGATTGGGCTTCTTCAGGTGTAGGGACGGTATCGGGAAGTGACGCGGAGCGTCACGGGATGCATTCCCACGCGGGAGCGTGGGAACGATCTGGTACGCGGGGGGCGGTGGTTGGAAAATGTGACTTGGCGGTCATCATGCGGGAAAAGTAGTTCATCTTCTTCTAACGTAAGCAGATAGTGGCGTTCTTGCATGAAGCCGCTACACTGCGCCGGCCGTTCACTTTTCTCTGAGGCTGTGCGCATGAAATTTCGTTTTCTTCTGTGGATGCTGGGTTTGTTGATGGGTAAGGCCAGTCGGACTAATCCTGCGTTTCAGCAGCAGTTGGGTGATAAGGAGCTGGTGTTTCAGCTACAGACCCTGGATGGGAAAGTGGCGCGGCATTTCTTTGTGAAGGATCAGCGCATCACCAGCAAGTCCGGCGTGTATGCCGAGCCAGCGTTTGCGATTGCCTTTAAAGATGCGGCATATGGCTTTGCCACGATGCAGGCGAAGAACAAGCAGTTGGCGTTCATGACGGGGATTCAGGACAAGTCTATCCAGATCAAGGGTAACCCGGCGCTGGTGATCTGGTTCCAGGGGTTGACCAAGTATTTGAAGCCGAGGAAGGCGAAGGCTAAAACCAAGGCTTGAGGTTGATGATTAACCCTGTGGCGAGGGGACTTGGCGAAGCGTCGCACCGCCCCGTTGGGCTGCGAAGCGGCCCTGAAGCCTGAGACCTTGGGTGTATCTGACATACCGTGTTGGCTGGGTTTGCGACTGCTGCGCAGTCGAACGGGGACAAGTCCCCTCGTCACAGGGGTTGGTGGTCAGTTAGACCGAGGTGGATTCATCGCGGGCAAGCCTCGCTCCTACAGGGTTTTGGTGATCCGTAGGAGCGAGGCTTGCCCGCGAAGCTTTTAGGCTTGGGAGAACTGCGAAGCCAATTCCCGCAGCAGCACTTCTGCTTCCAGAACCTTGCTGACCACGTCGTTGGCCTTGTCGCGCGTCAGCCCCACACGCTCCAGCAACGCATCCGGGATGTCTTCATCCGGCCCGGACCCGACTCCGCGACTACGCAGCAAGCGCACCGCCAGGCACACGAGGTTCGGGTACTCGGCGTAATCGCCGTCGTAACTCGGGTCGTGCTGGAAGCGCAGCGCGGTGGCCAGTTCGTCGGGCATGTCCCAGTAGCGCATCAGCCACGAGCCGATCTGTTCACGGCTGATACCCAGCAAGTGCTGCTCGACGTAGCTGTGGCACAGGTGCGGGTTGACCTCCAGGTGGCGGCAGATCAGCGAGAAGTGCGGTGGGAACACGTGGGCCAGCAGCAAGTAGCCGAAGTTGTGCAGCAGGCCGGCGAGGTAGGTCAGGCCGGCTTCCGGGCGCTGGGCGCGGGGCATGGCGCGGGTCAGGCCTTCGATGACGGCGGCGGTGTAGATCGATTGCTGCCAGTACGGCGTGGTGTGTTGCGGATGGTCTTTTGGCAGGCTCAGGGTTTTGCCCAGAGCCAGGCCCAGCGCCAGGTTGATCACCAGGTCGAAACCCAGCACCCGCACGATGGCGTCTTCTACTGAACGAATCTTGCCCGGCGACGCGTAGTACGGCGAGGCTGCCCAGCTCACGACTTGTGCGGCCAGGGCAGGGTCGGTTTCGACGACGCCGGTGATGTCGTCGATGGTGGCGTTGGGGTCGACGCGCAGTTTGATGATTTTCTGCGCGGTCTCGGCCAGCGGCGGAATTTCGATGGTCTCTTCCAGGCGTTGCTGGATGCGTCGCGCGGTGAACGCTTGAACGGCCTGGGTGATTTCCTCGCGGTCATCGTGAGGGCGGTCCAGGTTCGGGCGAATGCTGGTCAGGGCTTCGCCGAAGTTGGCGGCGCTGGCCTTGGTGAGCATGGTCTTGAAGTCTTCGCTGGTGATCTCCAGCAACACGCCCGGCTCGCCCGAGTTGATCAGCAACTTCGGCTCGCGCAGCAGGCATTCTTCATACAGGCACGGTGTACTGGTAAGCGCCGGCATGCCGGGCAGCAGGCTCAGATTGTGTTTGCCGAGCATTTTTACCAGCCGTTCGGTCGACACGGCGGTGAGGCGGCGGCCCGTCAATTCAGCGAGGCTGTTGAGGTCCAGCAATTGGTTCTGCGGGAACAGCACCATGAGGGTGCCCACGGCGTCATCGAGCAGAACAGCCTGCACTTTGCGTGCGGCGTTCAGGCCGTGATGGTCGATGACTTCTTCGTAGGCGATACCCAATTTGCCCAGCATCAGCCGAATAACCGACGGAGCGTGCGGGGTGGCGGGTGCGAGGGCAACTTCGGTCATGGTCTGTATCCGTTGTAAAACAATGGCAGGAGTATAACCAGCTTGCTCAGAACGGTGGTTCAGAAACTGCGACGGTGCTCACACTTGGCCGTATTGCTGCCCATGACGTAGCCAGCGGTCGAGCAGCGGGCTGACGTGATCCGGCCAGCGCTCCAGCAACGCCTGGGCGGCGTCGCGCACGGCGGGCAGCAGATCGGCGTCGCGCATCAGGTCAGCGACCTTGAATTGCAGCAGGCCGGTCTGGCGCGTACCGAGCATTTCGCCGGGGCCGCGCAGCTCAAGGTCTTTCTCGGCGATGACAAACCCGTCGTTGGTTTCGCGCATGATGCCCAAACGCTGACGACCGATCTGGGACAGCGGCGGATGGTAAAGCAGCACGCAATGACTGGCCGCGCTGCCCCGACCGACACGACCGCGCAGCTGGTGCAATTGCGCAAGCCCGAGGCGTTCCGGGTTTTCGATGATCATCAGGCTGGCGTTGGGCACGTCGACGCCGACTTCAATCACCGTGGTGGCGACCAGCAGTTGCAGGTTGCCGGCCTTGAATTCGGCCATGACCGCGGCTTTCTCGACAGGCTTCATGCGCCCGTGGATGAGCCCGACCTTCAGCTCGCCGAGGGCGGCGGTGAGGTCTTCGTAAGTAGTTTCGGCGGCCTGGCAGGTCAGCTCTTCCGACTCTTCAATCAGCGTGCACACCCAATAGGCCTGGCGCCCTTCAGCGCAAGCGCTGCGTACCCGCTCGATGACTTCGACGCGCCGGGTATCGGTGATCAGCACGGTGTTCACCGGCGTCCGGCCGGGCGGCAGTTCGTCGAGGATCGAGGTGTCGAGGTCGGCGTAGGCGCTCATGGCCAGCGTTCGGGGAATCGGTGTCGCGGTCATGATCAGTTGGTGCGGACACATCCGCCCGCCGACGCCTTTCTGCCGCAATGCCAGGCGCTGCTGCACGCCGAAGCGGTGCTGTTCGTCGATGATCGCCAGCGCGAGGTTTTTGAACTGCACTTCGTCCTGAAACAGCGCGTGGGTGCCGACCACCATGGGTGTGCCGTTGGCAATCTGCTCCAGTGCGGCCACGCGGTTCTTGCCTTTGAGCTTGCCGGCCAGCCATGCGACTTCAATGCCCAGCGGTTCGAGCCAGCGCTTGAAGGTGATGAAGTGCTGCTCGGCGAGGATTTCGGTGGGCGCCATCAGCGCCACTTGATATCCGGCCTCCAGCGCCTGCAACGCGGCGAGGGCAGCGACCACGGTTTTACCCGCGCCGACGTCGCCCTGAATCAACCGCAGCATCGGCTCGTGCTGACTGAGATCGTAGGCGATTTCGTTGCCGACCCGTTGCTGAGCGCCGGTCGGAGTGAAGCCAAGGTTGGCCAGATACTGCGCCGGCAGCCGGGTGGCTTTTGGCATCGCCGGCGCGCGCAGGGAGCGCATGCTCTCGCGCAGGCGCTGCTGGGACAGTTGATGGGTCAGCAGTTCTTCAAAGGCCAGACGGTGCTGCGCCCAGTGATGACCGAGGGCGAGTTCGTCGACATCGGCATCGGCCGGCGGGTGGTGCAGGTAGCGAATCGCATCGGCCAGCGGCGCCAGTTGATAGTCACGCGCCAGTTCGGTCGGCAGCCAGTCGGGCAGGCTGGTGGGGCCGAGCATCGTCAGGGTTTGCATGCACAATTGGCGCAAGCGCTGTTGAGTCAGGCCTTCAGTGAGCGGGTAAACCGGGGTCAGGGTTTCATCCACCGGCGGCGGCTCGTCGCCGGTGATGGCGCGGTATTCGGGGTGGTAGATTTCCAGCCCCGATGCACCGGGCCGTGCTTCGCCGTAGCAGCGAATGCGCGTGCCGCGTTTGAGGCCTTCTTTCTGGGCGTTACTGAAATGGTAGAAACGCAGGCTGAGCCCGCCAGTGCCGTCCTGCAGGCGCACCACCAGGCTGCGGCGGCGGCCCATGACCACGTCGGCGCCGCTGACGGTGCCTTCGATCACGGCGTCTTGCCCGGGACGCAAATGGCCGATCGGAACCACGCGAGTGCGGTCCTGATAGCGCAGCGGCAGGTGGAAAAGCACGTCCTGGAGATTCTCCAGGCCGACCTTGGCCAACTTCTCGGCCATGGCTTCGCCGACACCCTTGAGTGCCGTCACCGACACTTGCGACAACTCGGTCATGGCAGCGACTTAGGCCGCAACCACCGGTGCTTGCGGCTTGGCCACCGAGCACAGGCGAATGGAGTCAGCGAGGATTTCAATCGCCTTCGGCCGCGGAAAGCTCGCGCGCCAGGCGATGGCCACGGTGCGGAACGGCACCGGCGGCGTCAGTGGGCGCACTTCGATCACACCGGGAGCGTAGTGATGGCTGTCCACCGCCGACAGCGGCAGGATCGAGATACCCAGGCCGGACGCAACCATGTGGCGGATGGTTTCCAGGGAGCTGGATTCCACCGTGGTGTGCTTGGCGCCGTCATTGCCTTTGGCCAGGGTCGGGCAGGCTTCCAGCACTTGATCGCGGAAACAGTGGCCTTCGCCGAGCAGCAGCAGGCTCTTGTCGTTGAGCAGGGCGGCGTCGATGGATTCTTTTTGGGTCCACGGGTGCTGGGCCGGCATCAGGACGTAGAACGGTTCGTCGTAGAGCTGGAGGGTCAGCACGTCGGCTTCGTTGAACGGCAGGGCGATGATGATCGCGTCGAGCTCGCCGTTGCGCAGTTTGTCGCGCAGCACGTGGGTGAAGTTTTCTTCGATGTACAACGGCATCTGCGGGGCGACCCGGTGCAGTTGTGGAATCAGGTGCGGAAACAGGTACGGGCCGACGGTGTAGATGGCGCCGACTTTCAGCGGTGCGGTCAGCTGGTTCTTGCCGGCCTGGGCCAGTTCGCGAATGCCTTGGGCCTGTTCCAGCACTTTCTGCGCCTGGGCGACAATGCCTTCGCCGACCGGGGTCAGGCGCACGGCACTCTTGCTGCGCTCGAAAATCAGCACACCGAGTTCGTCTTCAAGCTTTTTCACGCCCACCGACAGGGTCGGCTGGCTGACGTGGCAACGCTCGGCGGCGTGGCCGAAGTGCTGCTCTTGGGCGAGGGTAACGATGTAGCGTAATTCTGTAAGAGTCATAGCAAGCGTCCATGAAGTTGCGGGCCAAGCATACCGGCTGCAATCGATAGACGCACGTTATCAGACTGAGTGCGTTGAGTGACACAGGGCAAAGCAGGTTTGCCGCTGGCGGATATGCAAAAGGCACCTTTCGGGTGCCTTTCACAGATATTCCTGCTGCCGGAGATCTCTGTGGGAGCGAGCCTGCTCGCGAAAGCGGTGTATCAGTCAACATGGATGTTGGATGTGATGGCCTCTTCGCGAGCAGGCTCGCTCCCACAATGGTTCGGCGGTGGTTTAACGCCGGCGTTTTTCCAGCGAGTAAACAAACGGTGCAACGATTTCGATGGCGCCGTTGGTCAACATGTCCGCCGGTGGCTTGGGCAGTGGCTGGGCGCGGCGGATCATTTCCAGGGTCGCCCGGTCCAGATCGGCAGTACCAGAGCCGCCCACCAGTTCGAACGACAACACGTTACCTTCCCCATCCACCACGAAGCGCAGACGGTTCATGCCTTCCTTGCCCCGCGCCTGCGCACTGGCCGGGTACTTCTTGTACTTGGCCAAGTGAGCGAGCAGGGTGCCTTGCCAGCTGGCCTTGGCCGCTTGCTGCGCCGGTGATGGGCCCGGTGCCGGCTGAGCGGATTTCTCCGTTGGCGCCCGAGTCGGTTGCGCGTCGCTCGGTTTTTCCTCGGACGGCTTCTCTTTAGGCGGCTCCGGCTTTTTCTCCACAGGCTTGGGCGGTTGAGGCTTTGGCTTGGGTTTGACCGGTTTCGGCACCGCGATCTCCGCCTTTGGCACTTCAGCCAGCTTCGGTATCGGCAGTTCTTCCACCGGGGCGGGTGGCTGTGGCGGCGTTATCACCTTCGGCGGTGCCGGCGGTGGCGGGGCCGGAACCGGCGCCAACTCGACCATCATCGCCTGCGGCGGCAGCTCGATCGGTGGGCGCGAGGTCCAGTTCAGCGCCAGCGCAACGGCCAGCGCATGGACGCCCAGCACCACGGCCAGGCTCGTGCTGTAACGCGTCAACTTTTGGCGCGTCGTGATCATTTCTTGACTGCCGTCTCGAGTCCGACCAGACCCACCTTCAGGTAACCGGCAGCGCGCAGGTTGTCCATCACGCTCATCAAGTCGCCGTAATCCACGCCTTTGTCAGCCTGGAAGAAGATCGTCGTGTCTTTCTTGCCTTGGGTCCTGGCGTCGAGGGTGGCACCGAGTGCTTCGGCCTTCACTTCGTCTTCGCCGAGGAACAGGCGCTGGTCAGCCTTGACGCTGAGGAACACGGGTTTCTCTGGTCGTGGCGCCGGTTTGGCGCTGGAAGCAGGCAGGTCGACCTTGATGTCCACGGTGGCGAGCGGGGCCGCCACCATGAAGATGATCAACAGCACCAGCATCACGTCGATGAACGGTGTGACGTTGATTTCGTGGTTCTCGGCCAGATCGTCGTCTGCGCCTTCTTTCAAATGCAAGCCCATGGCTGATTACCCTACTTTGACCATGTGGGGTTGCACGGAGCGCTCGGTGGTCGGCAGGTGATCGAGGTCACGGCTAACCAGCAGCAGGACTTCAGCCGAGGCATCGGAGACTTGTGCCTTGTAACCGGCAATCGAGCGGGCAAAGACGTTGTAGATCACCACGGCAGGAATCGCTGCAACCAGACCCAGCGCGGTTGCCAGCAGGGCTTCGGCGATGCCGGGAGCCACCACGGCGAGGTTGGTGGTCTGGGTTTTGGCGATGCCGATGAAGCTGTTCATGATGCCCCACACGGTACCGAACAGGCCGACGAACGGCGCGGTGGAACCGATGGTGGCGAGTACGCCGGTGCCGCTGCTCATGTTGCGACCGCAGGCTGCAACCAGGCGCTCGAGACGGAAGGCAACGCGTTCCTTGATGCCTTCTTTCTCGCGACTGTTGACCGACAAACGCATCTCTTCCAGGGCGTCATGCACCAGCAAATTGGCGAGGGTGCCTTGCTTGGTGGCTGAAGCGCTGGCTTCTCTGAGCGTGGTGGCTTTTTTCAGGTGGACGATTTCGGTGCGCAGGCGACGTTTGGCGCCCATCAGCTCGAAACCCTTGGCGATCCAGATGGTCCAGGTGATGATCGAGGCGATGGCCAGGCCGATCATCACGATTTTCACGATGATATCGGCGTTCTGGTACATGCCCCACGGCGACAGGTCATGGGCCATGCCCAGGGAGTTGTCGGCCTCGAGGACTTGCGGAACGTCTTCGCCGGTAGCGTCTACGGCTTGGGCCGGATCGGTCGCAGCCGGCGTAACCTGAGCGGCTGGAACTGGAACTGGAGCTGGAGCTGGAGCAGCGGTGGCGGCCGGAGCGGCGGGCGCTTGTGCGTCAGCGAAAGTGGCGGTCGGCGCCAGCATCAGGCTGAGCAGCAGGGCGGCCACTGCGCTCCAGGCGCGAGGTCGTTTGGTTGGCGAAGCGGGGAATTGATTGCGTGTCATGCTGGCCGGACCTGAGAGAAAAAGACGGTAAATGTTCTTCCAGGCCTCGTGAGGCCGAGAACAAAAGTGGCGGGCATTATTGCAAGTAATTCTTGTTAACAAAAGTAATAGAGTATCTTTTTTTCCTTCATTGCTAGCCGCTCGTCCATTGCCAGCGCTAGTCTGTGCCTTTCTGATGGGAGTTTTCTGATGTCTGCGCCTTCTGTTTTGATCGCCGGCTGCGGTGATGTTGGCAGTCGTCTGGCTACGCAATTGCTTGCTGGCGGGTGGGAAGTTCATGGCCTGAGGCGTGACGTCTCACGCCTGCCCGCGGGGGTAATTGGCGTTGCCGGTGACTTGTTCAATGAAGACTGTCCAGCGACCTGGCCAGTCGGTGCGGTGGACTACCTGGTGTATTGCGCAGCCGCCACCGATCACGATGAGGCGGGTTACCGCGCTGCTTATGTGCAGGGTTTGCAGCATGTGCTGGAGTGGCTGAACGACTATGGGCAGGTGCCTAATCGCCTGCTGTTCGTTTCCAGCAGCAGTGTGTATGGCCAGCAGGAGGGCGAGTGGGTCGATGAGACCTCGCCGACCATTGCAACAGGCTATTCGGGTCGATTGATGCTGGAGGCGGAGCAAGTGGCGCTCAATAGTGGCATCCCGGCCAGCATCGTACGTTTGACCGGCATTTACGGCCCAGGTCGCGAATGGCTGCTGACTCAGGTTCGTCGGGGTTATCGCGTGGCTGTCGACCCACCGTTGTACGGCAATCGAATTCACGCCGACGACGCGGCTGGGTTGCTGACGTGTCTGCTTGAAGCGGATCGTCGCGGTGTAGCGCTGGATGACATCTACATTGGTGTAGACGACGCGCCTGCGCCGCTGGCCGAAGTGGTGGGCTGGTTGCGTGAGTATCTGGGCGTGACCGAATGGGCCGAAGACGCAAGCGTGCGCCGCACTGGCAGCAAGCAATGCAGCAATGCCCGGGCGAAAGCCTTGGGCTGGACACCGAAGTATCCGAGCTATCGCGAAGGCTACGCCGCGATACTTGCCCAAGGGAGTTGAGCTGAGCGAGCCTCTAAACAACAGGCGCCTGCGGGCGCCTTTGTTTTTGGGTCATTGTTTTACCAACAGCCACTGGCGTTGGCCGGGGGTGAAGTGGGGGATTTCGTCTGGCCGGGATTGATTGATTGCCCGGAAAATCTCCAGTTGCTTGCCTTTGCGAACGAAAATCCATGTGTCACTCAGGTCGCCCGTGCCCAGATACAAGGTGTCATTGCCTGCACCTTGGCTGGCGCAATCACCGTCCAGGCATAACTCGTATCGATCGGTTCCCGGTAACCCCGAAACGTGGCCATCTTCCGTAAACACGACCATTTGGCCTGTTCCGTGACTGTCGATGATTTCCCACTGTCCGCCCATGTAAGCAGCGTTCAAGGCGCTCCGGAAGGTATCAACCCACCCTGTTTTCGTTTTGGCGGTCTTGCTGGGGCGACTGAACACCTGCTGGGGGACTTGCTCCTTGGCCAGTTGAGTCAGTCGCTTGCCATCCAGGCGCAGCTCGTCAGTGCCGTAGCCGTTGTAGTCGACGGTCCAGGCATTGGGTGACTTTTGCAGCAGTTGGCCCGCACCCACCTCAAAACCGCTGCTCACTTGCGCCTTGCTGGTGTGGGTATTGATGTCCCATTCCAGATTCCGACCATGGGTGTTCAGGGCTTCACGTAAAGACTGGCCTTGGGCCGCTGCATCGATGGCCGCCTGATTGATCCAGATACCGCTGATATCCGTTTCTGCGGGCATAGAGGTACAGCCGCCGAGCAGCAATAGGCCAAGGATAAGCAGTGGACGCATGATCAATCCTTGAGGGGGCAAAGAATTCGACGGTGCAGGCTAAAGAAAAAGGAGCCCGTAGGCTCCTGTATTCTGTATCACTGTTTTTCCAGCAACCACTTGCGATTACCCGGGGTGAACTGTGGCATTTCATCCGCCTGTGCGGTGTTCACTGCCTGGAGGATTTCCAGTTCCTTGCCCTTGCGCGCAAAGATCCAGGTATTGCCCTGACCATTCGCCTGTAACCACATATTGTCATTACCGCCGCTCATCGACGCGCAATCGCCTGCCAGACACAAGGCATAACGATCCGCCCCCGGCAGGCCGGCAACCTGGCCATCAGCCTGGAATTGCACGGTATTGCCTTCACCGGGACCGCTGACGACTTTCCAGCTACCGCCCATGTAGGCCGAGTACAGTGCGCGTTCAAAACTGGCACCTATCGGTGCGCCGTCCGGCACCGTAACTTGCGCGCGGTCGAAGACTTGCTCCGGCTCATTGTCGCTGGCGACCTGGCTCAGTTGCTTGCCATCACGCTTGAGCTCACTGGCGGAGCTGCCATAAAAGTCGACCTTCCAGGCGCCGGACTCTTCGCCCAGCAGCTTGCCGTCGACATTTTCAAAACCGTTGGTGTAGCGGGCCTGGCCGGCCTTGGTATTGACGTCCCATTCCAGGTTCGGGCCATAAGCCTGGAGCGCTTCGCGTAGCGGGCCGCCTTTGGCTGCAGCATCGATCGCCGCCTGATTGATCCAGGTGCCGCTGATATCACGATCGGCAGGGTTGCTGGCACAACCGCCCAAGAGTAGGGCGACCAGCGAGAGAGCTAGCGCTTGGCGCATGGTGGAATCCTTTCAAAACAAGATCGGCGCAGCCTTTGGAAGGCTGCGCCGGACACATTACTCGATGACCAGAATGGCATCCATCTCAACCTGCGAACCCTTTGGCAGGGCTGCTACGCCGATGGCGGCGCGGGCAGGGTAAGGCTGGTCAAAGTACTTGCCCATGATCTCGTTGACCTTGGCGAAGTGGCTCAGATCGGTGAGGAAGATGTTCAGTTTGACGATGTCCTTGAACGAACCGCCAGCGGCTTCAGCCACGGCTTTGAGGTTCTCGAACACCTGGACGGTCTGGGCTTCGAAGCCTTCAACCAGTTCCATGGTTTTTGGGTCCAGAGGAATTTGACCCGACATGTAAACGGTGTTGCCGGCCTTGATCGCCTGGGAGTAAGTGCCAATGGCGGCCGGGGCCTTGTCGCTGGTGATAACTGTTTTGGTCATGAATGACTCCTTGTAATGGGGTGGCTTAGGCACGCATGCGGGTGATGCGAATCACCCCGGTCAGTGCACGCAGTTTCTTGATTACGCGGGCCAGGTGTACGCGGTCGTGCACGCTGACCACCAGTTGGACCACGCTGATGCGGCCATCGCGTTCGTCCATGCTGATTTTTTCGATATTGCCGTCGGCCGCGTTGACGCTGCTGGCCAGCAAAGCGATCAGGCCGCGCTGGTGTTCCAGCTCGACGCGCAGTTCGACATTGAATTCGCCGGTGACATCCTTGGCCCACGAGAGCTGGATGCATTTTTCCGGGTTGTGGCGGATTTCGCTAATGTTGCGGCAGTTGTCCAGGTGCACGACCATGCCTTTGCCCGCGGACAGGTGGCCGACAATCGGGTCGCCGGGGATCGGCGTGCAGCACTTGGCGTAACTGAGCACCAGGCCTTCGGTGCCGCGAATCGCCAGCGGGCCTTCCGCGCTCGGCAGTTGCTCGCCTTCACCCAGCAGTCGGCGGGCGACTACGTAAGCCATGCGATTGCCCAGACCGATGTCTTCGAGCAGGTCTTCGATCAGTTCCAGGCGGTACTCGGTGAGCATCGCCTTGACGCGCTCGGCGGCTACTTTCTCCAGCGAGCTGTCGAAACCGTTGAGAACCTTGTTCAGCAGGCGTTCGCCGAGGCTGATGGACTCGGAGCGGCGCTGCAGTTTCAACGCATGGCGGATGTGAGTCCGCGCCTTGCCGGTGACCACGAAGTTGAGCCACGCCGGATTCGGTCGCGCGCCGGGAGCGCTGACGATCTCGACCGTGGAGCCGCTTTGCAGCGGTTCGGACAGCGGTGCGAGACGACGATTGATCCGGCAGGCAATGCAGCTGTTGCCCACGTCGGTATGCACCGCGTAAGCGAAGTCGACCGCCGTGGAGCCTTTGGGCAACTCCATGATCCGGCCTTTGGGCGTGAACACGTAGACCTCGTCCGGGAACAGGTCGATTTTCACGCTCTCGATGAATTCCAGCGAATTGCCGGCCCGTTGCTGCATCTCCAGCACGCCTTTGACCCACTGGCGGGCGCGGGCATGCGTGCCTTTTGGCTGCTCGTCGCCGCTGGATTTGTACAGCCAATGGGCAGCAATGCCGTTGTTGGCCATTTCTTCCATTTCACGGGTGCGGATCTGAATCTCGATCGGTACACCGTGCATGCCGAACAGCGTGGTGTGCAGCGACTGGTAGCCGTTGGCCTTGGGGATCGCGATGTAATCCTTGAAGCGCCCCGGCAACGGTTTGTACAAATTATGTACAGCGCCCAGCACGCGGTAGCAGGTATCGACCTTGTCGACGATGATCCGGAACGCATAGACGTCCATGATCTCGTTGAAGGCCCGACGCTTGCCGCGCATTTTCTTGTAGATGCCGTAGAGGTGTTTCTGACGACCGCTGACCTCACCCTGAATGCCGTCGATGGCCAGGCAGTGACTGAGTGACTCTTCGATCTTGTTGACGATTTCCTTGCGGTTGCCCCGGGCGCGCTTGACCGCCTGGTTGATCCGCGCGGAACGCATCGGGTGCATCGCCTTGAAGCCGAGGTCTTCGAATTCTATGCGGATGGCGTGCATGCCCAGCCGGTTGGCAATAGGCGCATAGATTTCCAGGGTTTCCTTGGCGATCCGTCGGCGTTTTTCGCCGGACAGGACTTCCAGGGTCCGCATGTTGTGCAGGCGGTCAGCCAGTTTGACCAGGATCACGCGAATGTCGCGGGCCATGGCCATGGCCATTTTCTGGAAGTTTTCAGCCTGGGCTTCGGCCTTGGTCTCGAAGTTCATCTGGGTCAGTTTGCTGACCCCGTCGACCAGTTCGGCCACGGTTTCGCCGAATTGCGCTTGCAGCGCTTCCTTGGCAATACCGGTGTCTTCGATCACGTCATGCAGCATCGCAGCCATCAGGCTCTGATGGTCCATGTGCATGTCGGCAAGAATATTCGCAACCGCGAGTGGGTGCGTGACGTACGCCTCACCGCTGCGGCGGCGTTGGCCGTCGTGGGCTTGTTCGGCGTAGAAGTACGCTCGGCGGACCAGGTTGACCTGGTCCTTGCCGAGGTAGGTCGATAAGCGATCGGCGAGGGCGTCTATGCTCGGCATGATGAAACCTGCCGTTCGCTTTGACCCCGCGCCGTGCTACGTCGACCAGGCATGGCTTAGACGGCCTCGTTGGACTCGTCCTCGAACGCTGCGAACAGCGGTTCGTCTTCGACGATTTCAGCGTTGGCGATGAACTCGTAGCTCATCAGGCCTTCAGCGATTTCACGCAAGGCTACAACAGTAGGCTTGTCGTTTTCCCACTGAACCAGTGGCTCTTTGCCTCCGGTGGCCAGTTGACGGGCACGCTTGGTAGACAGCATGACCAGCTCAAAGCGGTTTTCCACGTGGTTTAGGCAATCTTCAACGGTTACGCGGGCCATGGTATTCCTCGGAGCGAATGCAATATGCGCGCTGCCCGGTTGGGCGAGCGGACTCGACAGTTTAAAAAATCACCAGCGATTAGGGAAGCGCTGATTTTTTGACCAAGCCCTTCAACGCGCTGCAAGTGCCAATGTAAAGCCCTTGCAACGGTTTTGGGAAGAGCTGTTTAGCCGAGCAATTCGGCCAAAAGTTTTCCGTGCCGCTGCTGCTGGCGCTTCTGATGCAGCTGATTGGCGCGGAAAATCGCCTGCAAATCGCGCAGTGCGTGGGCGAAATCGTCGTTGATGATCAGGTAATCATAGTCAACGTAGTGACTCATTTCGCTGACGGCTTCGCGCATCCGGCCTTCGATGATCTCGTCGCTGTCCTGACCGCGATTGGTCAGGCGCTGGTGCAAGGCTTGCAGGGACGGCGGCAGAATGAAGATCGAACGAGCCTGGGGCATCAACTTGCGCACTTGCTCGGCGCCTTGCCAGTCGATTTCCAGAATCAGGTCGTGGCCTGCGTCCAGGGTCTGCTGCAAGTGGCTTTGCGAGGTGCCGTAGAGATTGCCGAACACTTCGGCGCGCTCCAGGAAGTCGCCATGTTCGCCCATCTTCACGAACGCTTCGCGGGAGACGAAGTGATAGTTCACGCCGTTCACTTCACCGGGGCGCATGGCGCGGGTGGTGTGGGAGACGGAGACGCGGATCTCCTGATCGGCGTCAGTCAAGGCCTTGACCAGGCTGCTCTTGCCCGCGCCCGAAGGGGCGGAAATGATGTACAGGGTGCCGGTGCTGTGGGTCATGTGGGGTTTGCCTTACTCAATATTCTGCACTTGTTCGCGCATCTGCTCGATCAACACTTTGAGGTTGACCGCCGCCTGGGTGCTGCGCGGGTCGAAGGCTTTGGAGCCCAGTGTGTTGGCTTCGCGGTTGAGCTCTTGCATCAGGAAGTCCAGGCGCCGACCGGCAGCGCCACCGGATTTGAGTACCCGGCGAACTTCGATGATGTGAGTGCTCAGGCGATCCAGTTCTTCGGCGACGTCGCTCTTTTGCGCGAGCATGACCATTTCCTGCTCCAGCCGCTGCGGGTCCATCTCGGCCTTCATGTCGGCGAAGCGGTCGAGGACCTTCTGGCGCTGGGTGGCAAGCATCTGCGGCACCAGTTCGCGCAGGGTCACCACGTCTTCCTCAATGGAGGTCAGGCGATCGTTGATCAACCGCGCCAGCTCCGCGCCTTCGCGCTCGCGGCCGGCCTTGAGTTCTTTCAGGCCTTCGTTGAACAGCGCCAGGGCTTCGGCATTCAGGGCTTGCGGGTCGGTCGCATCGCCCACCAGCACGCCAGGCCAGGCCAGGACTTCCAGCGGGTTCAGCGCGGCCGGATTTTTGATCAGGCCGGCGATGGTCTCTGCGGCGGCGACCAGTTGTGCGGCGCGCTCGCGGTCCACTTGCAGGGGTTTGTCGGTATTTTCTTCGGTGAAGCGCAAGGTGCATTCGAGCTTGCCCCGGGAGATTCCTTGGCGCAGGGCTTCGCGGACTGCGCCTTCGAGGTCGCGAAAGGACTCCGGCAGACGCAAGTGCGGCTCCAGGTAACGGCTGTTGACCGAGCGCAGTTCCCAGCTAAGGGTGCCTTGGGCGCCGGCTTTCTCGACGCGGGCGAAGGCGGTCATGCTGTGCACCATGGAGGTACCTCGCAATGCAGGTCCATGCGTTACCAAAGGTTTCGCAGGCCTGATCTATATGAATTTAAGCCCAGAGGCAGCAAAGGCGCAGGATTGTAGCGCAGTGGGGCGAATGCGCCCAAACACACGAAGTGACAAAGGGCTGCAGGCCGTCGGTAAAGCGCTATTGCGGGCCTTCAGTCGTCGGGGGATTTTTTAGAAGTGCCCACTCGTGGCCCTGCGGCTCTATAATGCTCCGCAGTTTTCCGTCCCCCGTACAGGTATTCCCTATGAAACGTCCAAGTGGTCGCGCTGCCGATCAGCTCCGCTCGATCCGCATTACCCGCAACTACACCAAACACGCCGAGGGATCCGTACTGGTCGAGTTCGGTGATACCAAAGTCATCTGCACCGTCAGCGTCGAGAACGGCGTGCCGCGTTTCCTTAAAGGTCAGGGCCAAGGCTGGTTGACCGCTGAATACGGCATGCTGCCGCGCGCCACTGGCGAGCGTAACCAGCGTGAAGCGAGCCGCGGCAAGCAAGGCGGCCGCACCCTGGAAATCCAGCGTCTGATCGGTCGTTCCCTGCGCGCTGCGCTGGACATGTCCAAGCTGGGCGACGTCACCCTGTACGTCGATTGCGATGTGATCCAGGCTGACGGCGGCACCCGCACCGCGTCCATCACCGGCGCCATGGTTGCACTGGTCGATGCCTTGAAAGTGATCAAGAAGCGCGGCGGCCTGAAAGGCGGCGACCCGCTGAAGCAAATGATTGCTGCCGTATCGGTGGGCATGTACCAGGGCGAGCCGGTACTCGACCTCGACTACCTGGAAGACTCGGCCGCCGAGACCGACCTGAACGTGGTGATGACCAGCACAGGCGGCTTCATCGAAGTCCAGGGTACTGCCGAAGGCGCTCCGTTCCAGCCAGAAGAACTGAACGCTATGCTTGAGTTGGCGAAGAAAGGCATGACGGAAATCTTCGAGCTGCAAAAGGCTGCACTGGCTGACTGATCGGACTATTCCACGCAAGGAGGACGCTATGAGTGACGAGCAACAGCTGCTTCCCACACCGAGCAAAGAGGTTCGGCAGTGGGCAATGTTTTGTCACCTGTCCGCCTTGCTGGGGATCTGGATTCCGTTCGGTACGCTGATCGGCCCGCTGATTCTCTGGCAGATGAAGCGCGAGATGGACCCCTTTGTTGATGCTCAAGGCAAGGAGGCGCTGAACTTTCAGATCACCGTCGCCATTGCCTCCGCCATCTGCTTCCTGCTGATGCTGGTGATCGTCGGGTTCTTCCTGTTTGGTCTTGTCGCGATTGGTGCACTGGTGCTGACAATCATTGCCGGGGTGAAAGCCAATGAAGGGGTGCCTTACCGGTATCCGTTCACTTGGCGGTTGATCAAGTAAGCCACGCAACACAGGTCCCCCTGTGGGAGCGAGCCTGCTCGCGATGAGGCATTCACATTCAACATTAATGTGACTGGTCTACCGCTATCGCGAGCAGGCTCACTCCTACCAAGAGCCAGAAATCAGCGTGCACAAAAAAGCCGACAGCGATGTCGGCTTTTTTGCATCTGCGAAACGACGCTTAGATAGTCAGCGTCCAGTCGTAGTCCACGATCAGCGGTGCATGTTGCGAGAACCGTGGCTGACGAGGCAGGCGCGCGCTACGAACGAAGCGACGCAAGCCTGGTGTCAGTAACTGATAGTCGAAACGCCAACCGAGGTTGAGCATTTCAGCCTGTTCGTTATCCGGCCACCAGCTGTACTGGTCGCCTTCGCGGCTGACTTCACGCAGGGCATCGACATAGCCCATGTTGCCGACAATCTCGTCCATCCAGGCACGTTCAGGTGCCAGGAAGCCCGGGGATTGCTGGCTGTCGCGCCAGTTCTTGATATCCAGCTTCTGTTGCGCCACGTACAGCGAGCCACAGTAAATGTACTCGCGACGTTTGCGTCGCTGTTTATCCAGATAACGGGCGAAATCGTCCATTAGCTTGAACTTCTGGTTCAAGTCTTCATCGCCATTTTGCCCCGAAGGGAGCAGTAAGGTCGCGATGCTGACCTTGTCGAAATCGGCTTGCAGGTAGCGCCCGTAGCGGTCGGCCGTCTCGAAGCCGAGACCGCTGATGACTGCCTTCGGTTGCAGCCGCGAATACAAAGCCACGCCACCTTGGGCGGGAACTTCGGCTTCGCAGGCATAAAGGAAGTAGCCATCCAGTTGGAAGGCTGGATCGTCCAGTTCAAAGGCGGAGGCGCGGGTGTCCTGCAGGCAGATGACGTCGGCATTCTGTGCTTGCAGCCAACTGAGCAACCCTCGCTCCACTGCAGCCTGAATACCATTGACGTTCACACTGATGATCCGCATAAATGGCCCCAAAAATCGCGTGCGTGTATGATACACGGCGTCAACCTAATTAGCTAAATCCGTGGTATTTGGGGTTTTTTTCATGCAAGCGTATCAGCGCGATTTCATTCGTTTTGCCATCGATCGCGGCGTTTTGCGCTTCGGCGAGTTCACCCTGAAGTCCGGACGCACCAGTCCTTACTTCTTCAATGCCGGCCTGTTCAACTCAGGGAAGGCCCTTGCGCAGCTGGGGCGTTTCTACGCGGCAGCCATCGTCGAGAGCGGTATTTCGTTCGACGTTTTATTCGGTCCGGCCTACAAAGGCATCCCTTTGGCGGCGACCACCGCAGTGGCCCTGGCCGAGCATCATGACCGTGATTTGCCATGGTGCTTCAACCGCAAGGAAGCGAAGGCTCACGGCGAGGGCGGCAGTCTGGTCGGCGCACCGTTGACCGGCGACGTGCTGATCATCGACGACGTGATCACCGCTGGCACCGCCATCCGCGAGGTGATGCAGATCATCGCTTCCCAGAACGGCGCCAAGGCGGCGGGCGTGTTGATCGCCTTGAACCGTCAGGAGCGTGGCAACGGTGAGTTGTCGGCCATCCAGGAAGTGGAGCGTGACTTCGGCATTCCGGTGATCAGCATTGTTTCGCTGAACCAGGTGCTGGAATTCCTGGCGGATGACCCGCAGCTCAAGCAGCACCTGCCAGCGGTTGAAGCCTACCGCGCCCAGTTCGGCGTCTGACCACAATCCCCCTGTGGGAGCGAGCCTGCTCGCGATGAGGTCTTTACATTCAAAGTTGATGTGACTGAAAGACCGCTATCGCGAGCAGGCTCGCTCCTACAGGGATCGCAGGCAAAAAAAGACCTCGCTCAGACTGGCTGAACGGGGTCTTTTTTTGTCAGTGCAGTCTTCGCCATTTCCCTATCAGTTTGAATGCCAATCCCAGATTGAACAGCGCAAACACCAGCAGCGCCAGGACGACTAGCACGTAGAGCGTGCGATCCACATCGAAATCCCACAGATCCAGCGTGCTGCTTCCCATGATCCTCACGGCGGCAGGGAAATTGACGTAAAACAGCGCCATGAAGGCGGCCGTCAGCGGTAGAGCGCGGCCGAACAAAGCGTTCATTACTGTTTTCCGGCTGCGTTTTCTGGCGAGTGGACCTGGTTGTTTTTCATCCAGTTCCAACGCTTCATGCAACCTTGGCCAGGCCAGGTTGAACATGAAGGTGGTCAGGGTCAGCAGCAATCCACTGACCGCGACGATGTCACTGAACGGCATTCAGGCCCAGTGTCAGGCATAACAGCGCGTGGGAATCTTCACTGATTTCGAACTGCCCGGCGCTGCCTTTGCGTTTTGTAATGGGTTTGAAAGTCGGCTCGTTCTGGGTAATCAGCATGTTCAGCTCATCACGGATGACGTCGGAGCTGATCACGACCAGATAAACCGCCTGCGCATGCTCTGCCGTCTCAATCACGGCCCTCATGCTGTGTTGAAGGATTTCGTCCGGCTGATTGCGAAAGCGCGAAACCGTGTTTTTCAGCAGGGTTTTGCTTTGGCTCTGGGTCAGCTGAAAAATCGTAGATATCTGAGATTCGGTCGGCAATGTCTGCCCGAAGTAGCTTTGAATCAGATATAGCAGGCGATCCTGCTTCGCTTCATCGGCCCGACTCGGCATCCCGCCTTCAACCAGCATTTTCAAGTATTCGGTCAGGCTCGCCTTGGCGATTCGCTGCAGGGCGTGGGCGATTTCGTGGTCGGAAATCTTCAGGGTCTTTTTGACCGGCTCCTTCTGCTCCTGCTCGAAAGCCTGGGCGTCGATCGTGAACGAGATCTGCATTTTTCAGCCCCCTCGGGATTACTTGGAAGGCTTGTTTGGATACGGATCTGCCACGGCGTCACCCTGGCCGGTCAGGATATTCCAGCCATTGAGTACGTGGGTGCTGGGTTTGAAGTCTGGACACGGCGGGAGCGAAGTCTTTGACTGATTGGTGTATTCGCGCCCGCAGTCTGCGCACTCGTAAGTGCCGGCTGAAACATCACTGCCGTAGGGAACGTGGTCTTTTTTCATGGGGAAGATCTCCTGTGGATACAGGGAAGATCCTAGGCGGACGAATGCTAGTTGGATGTCGGACGTTTCGCTTAATCAAGTCAGACATTTCCTGCGCGCATAAAAAAGATCGCAGACTTCGTCAGCTCCTACGGAATATTCGTACATCCGTAGGTGCTGCCGAAGCCTGCGATCTTTTAAGGCTTTATCAATCAGGGACGCTTGCGATTGCTGATCAAGGTACCCACACCGGTATCGGTGAAGATTTCCAGAAGAATCGCGTTCGGCACCCGGCCGTCGATGATCAACGAGCTGCCCACACCGCCTTGAACCGCTTCCAGCGCGCAACGAATCTTCGGCAGCATGCCGCCGTAGATGGTGCCATCGGCGATCAGGTCGTCGACCTGTTGAGTCGTCAGACCGGTCAGAACCGTGCCCGACTTGTCCATCAGGCCGGCGATGTTGGTCAGCAGCATCAGCTTTTCAGCTTTCAGCGCTTCGGCGACTTTACCGGCCACCAGGTCAGCGTTGATGTTGTACGACTCGCCGTTGGAACCGACACCGATTGGCGCGATCACCGGGATGAAGTCACCTTTGACCAGCAGGTTCAGCAAGTCGGTGTTGATCCCGACCACTTCACCGACCTGGCCGATGTCGATGATTTCCGGTTGAGTCATCTCCGGCGTCTGGCGGGTCACGGTGAGCTTTTTCGCGCGAATCAGCTCGGCATCTTTACCGGTCAGGCCGATGGCGCTGCCGCCATGACGGTTGATCAGGTTGACGATGTCCTTGTTGACCTGGCCGCCGAGGACCATTTCCACCACGTCCATGGTTTGCGCGTCAGTCACGCGCATGCCATCGATGAAGTGGCTCTCGATCGACAGGCGCTTGAGCAGGTCGCCGATTTGCGGGCCGCCGCCGTGAACCACCACCGGGTTGATGCCGACGGCTTTCATCAGCACGATGTCGCGGGCGAAGCCGGTTTTCAGCTCCTCGCTCTCCATCGCGTTGCCGCCGTATTTGATCACCAGCGTCTTGCCGACATAGCGGCGAATGTAAGGCAGCGCTTCGGACAGGACCTTGGCGGTGTTGGCGGCGGCTTCGCGTTCGAGGGTCATTCAGGGCTCCGGGTGCTTCAGAAAATCAAAACGGTAATTGGAGATCGGGGGCAACACGCTTCAACTGGACTTTGAAAACGTCCTTGATGCGTTGCAATTCAGCCTCGTCATCGGCCTCGAAGCGCAGCACCAGCACCGGTGTGGTGTTGGAGGCGCGCACCAGGCCCCAGCCTTTGGCGTAGTCGACTCGCACGCCGTCAATGGTGGTCAGGTCGGCGCCTTCGCCCCACTTCGCGTCGTGCAGAGCATCAATGATGCTGAATTTGCTCTCTTCGGTCACATGGATATTGATTTCCGGCGTAGAAATATCGTTCGGGAAGGTCGCAAACAGCTCTTCCGCGGTGGATTTTTCCTTGCTGAGGATCTCCAGCAGGCGCGCGGCGCTGTAAATGCCGTCGTCGAAACCGAACCAGCGTTCCTTGAAGAAGATGTGCCCGCTCATTTCGCCGGCCAACAGCGCGCCAGTCTGTTTCATTTTCTTTTTGATCAACGAGTGACCGGTCTTCCACATTAGTGGACGGCCGCCGTATTCCTTGATCAGCGGTGTCAGACGACGGGTGCATTTGACGTCGAAGATGATCTCCGCGTCTGCGTTGCGCGCCAGCACGTCACGGGCGAACAGCATCAGCAGGCGGTCGGGGTAGACGATGCTGCCGGTGTTGGTCACCACGCCGACGCGGTCGCCGTCGCCGTCGAAAGCCAGGCCCAGGTCGGCGTTGGTTTCCTTGACCTTGGCGATCAGGTCGACCAGGTTTTCAGGCTTGCCCGGGTCCGGGTGGTGATTCGGGAAGTTGCCGTCGACGTCACAGAACAACGGGATGACTTCGCAGTTCAGGGCTTCGATCAGTTGCGGGGCGATCACGCCGGCCGCGCCGTTGCCGCAATCGACCACGACTTTGAGGCGACGAGCCAGTTTGATGTCCTGGACGATTTCGGTGTTGTAGCGGTCGAGGATCTCGACCTGGGTGATGCTGCCCTTGCCGCTGCTCAGGTTGTTGGTCTTGAGGCGTTCGTGCAGGGCCTGGATCTGTTCGTTGGCCAGGGTGTCGCCAGCGATGACGATTTTGAAGCCGTTGTAGTTCGACGGGTTGTGGCTGCCGGTGAGCATCACGCCGGATTTGCCGGCCAGCACGTTGGCGGCGTAGTACAGCGCAGGCGTTGGCACCAGGCCGACGTCGCTGACGTGGCAACCGCTGTCGGCGAGGCCTTTGATCAGCTGTTCGACCAGTTCCGGACCGGACAGGCGACCGTCGCGGCCGACTGAAACGTTCGGTTCGTCCTGGGCCAGGCTCTGGGAGCCGATGGCGCGACCGAGCCAATAAGCGGTTTCAGCGTTCAAGAATTCCGGGACGGTGCCGCGAATGTCGTAGGCGCGGAAGATGCTGTCAGGGAACTTGGGTGCGACTTGGACTGGGGTGCTCATCTGTAGGAATGCTCCATCTCGAAAGTGGCTGGACCTGCCGGCGAAAAACTCGTCGGCAGGCTCAAACTGAAGGGTATGACGGTGTTTTCCACCGAGAGTTCGTGGTGTGAAAAGGCCATGACCCCGACATCAGCGTGTAATGGAGCGGCCAATGCCTTGATTTTCAGTGATATACCTTTCAGATGACGTCTGTGCAATTTGTGACGAGGGAGCTTGCTCCCGCTTGAGTGCGTAGCACTCACAAAAATCGGTTATGACTCACAGAGTTTGGGGCCGCTTCGCTGCCCAACGGGGGCAAGCCCCTCGCCACAGGGTTGCCATCTTTCGGATCAGTGGCTGCCGGAGTGGCCGAACCCGCCCGTGCCGCGCTGGGTTTCGACGAACTCTTCAACCATTTCAAAATGCGCTTGAACCACCGGCACTAGCACCAATTGTGCCAGGCGTTCGCCTACCACCATGTTGAAGTCGGTCTGGCCACGGTTCCAGCACGACACCATCAGTGGGCCCTGGTAATCGGAGTCGATCAGGCCAACCAGGTTGCCCAGCACGATGCCGTGCTTATGGCCAAGGCCCGAGCGCGGCAGAATCAGTGCCGCCAAGCCCGGATCGCCAATGTAGACGGACAGGCCGGTAGGGATGAGCAGGGTTTCGCCCGGTTTGATGACGGTGTCTTTTTCCAGCATGGCGCGCAGGTCGAGGCCGGCGGAGCCTGGCGTGGCGTATTGCGGCAGCGGGAATTCGGTACCGATGCGTGGGTCGAGGATCTTGGCTTGCAAAGCGTGCATGTAAATTAAACCTGGTTCAGACGTTCGGCGATAAAAGTGATCAGCTGGCGAGCGATTTTGCTCTTGCTGGTCTGGGCGAAAAGTGTGGCGTGTAGCTGGCGGTCGATCACGCTGCAGGCGTTTTCTTCGCTGTTGAAGCCAATGCTCGGGTTGGCGACGTCGTTGGCGACGATCAAATCGAGGTTCTTGTCTTTCAACTTGCGCGCAGCGTAATCGAGCAAATGTTCGGTTTCGGCGGCGAAGCCGACACTGAACGGACGGTCGGGGCGAGTGGCAATGGTGGCCAAAATGTCTGGGTTACGCACCATCTGTAGCAACAAGCCGTCGCCGTTCGTAGGGTCTTTCTTGAGTTTCTGTGGGGCGACGACTTCCGGCCGGTAGTCCGCGACCGCAGCCGAGGCGATGAACAGGTCGCAAGGGATTGCGGCTTCGCAAGCGGCGAGCATGTCGCGGGCGCTGACCACGTCGATACGCGTGACGCGATCCGGGGTCGGCAGGTGCACCGGCCCCGTAATCAGCGTTACGCGGGCGCCGGCTTCCACCGCGGCTTCGGCCAGGGCAAAGCCCATTTTTCCGGAGCTGTGGTTGGTGATGTAGCGCACCGGGTCGATGTTTTCCTGGGTCGGACCCGCGGTGATCAGCACGTGTTTGCCGGTCAGCGCCTGACGCTGGAAGCAGTCCGCCGCACATTGGGCGAGGTCGGTGGCTTCGAGCATGCGACCCATGCCGACGTCGCCGCAGGCCTGGCTGCCGGAGGCTGGGCCGAAGCTTTTCAGGCCGCGGCTTTCGAGGGTTTGCAGGTTGGCCTGGGTGGCCGGGTCGCGCCACATGGCCTGGTTCATCGCCGGGGCAACGGCGACCACGGCGTCGGTGGCCAGCACCAGCGTGGTCAGCAGGTCGTCGGCAATGCCTTGGGCCAGGCGGGCAATGAGATCCGCGGTGGCGGGGGCGATCAGCACCAGGTCGGCCCATTTGGCCAGCTCAATGTGGCCCATGGCAGCTTCGGCCGCCGGGTCGAGCAAATCGAGGTGGACCGGATGCCCGGACAAGGCCTGCATGGTCAACGGTGTGATGAACTCGCTGCCGCCGCGGGTCATGACCACGCGCACTTCGGCGCCCTGGTCGATCAGGCGGCGAACCAGGTCGGCGCTCTTGTAGGCAGCGATGCCGCCGCCGACGCCCAGAACGATGCGTTTCCGATACAGCCGCTGCATAGGTCTGCCTTTCATTTCGTTGATGACTGCATGGCGATACCCCCTCCCCAGGGATGAAATCGCCCGCAAAAAAGATGGGCTACGATATCACAGCGACCGCAACGGAACAGCGGCGCCCACAGACCAGGGAGGTGCTATGAGTATTCGCGATTGGCCAGCGGCGGAACGGCCGCGGGAGAGGTTGCTTGAGTTGGGCTCGGGGAGCCTTTCGGACGCCGAGCTGTTGGCGATTTTTTTACGAACGGGTGTGTCGGGTAAAAGCGCGGTAGATCTGGCGCGGCACCTGTTGAATCAGTTTGGCAGCCTGCGTTCATTGCTTGAGGCCGATCAGGAGGCGTTCAGCAGGCAGTTGGGGCTGGGGCCGGCGAAATTCGCTCAGTTGCAAGCGGTCCAGGAAATGAGCCGGCGGCATTTGGCCGAACGTGCGCGCCAAAAAAACGCGCTGGAAAACCCGCAGGCGGTTCGTGATTACCTCAAGTCAATGCTGCGCCATGAGCCTCACGAGGTGTTCGGCTGTCTTTTTTTGGATTCCAGGCATCAAGTGCTGACCTTTGAAGTGCTGTTTCGCGGGTCCATCGACAGTACGAGTGTCTATCCGAGACAAGTGGTTAAACGCGCATTGGCCCACAACGCCGCAGCGTTGATCCTCTGTCATAACCATCCGTCGGGAAATTCCAATCCCAGCCAGGCCGACCGAGTGCTGACCAAACGCCTGCAAGAGGCGCTGGACCTGATCGATGTGCGAGTACTCGATCATTTCATCGTCGGGGACGGTGATCCGCTGTCCATGGCCGAGTACGGCTGGATGTAAGTGGAAGGGCGGATTAAGCGAGCCCATGTGGGAGCGAGCCTGCTCGCGATGGCGTCGTGTCAGTCAAACTATTCGGTGACTGGCACTCGGCAATCGCGAGCAGGCTCGCTCCTACAAGGGGGGCGGATTACTTTAGGTTGACCTTCGAGTAGTCCTGCCGGCCAAACGGACTGACCTGGTAGCCCTGCACATCCTTGCGCGTCAGTGCGAAGGCGGTCGGGTGGGCCAGCGGCAGCCACAGCGCCTGCTGCTGGATCTGTGCCTGGGCCTGTTCGTAGAGCTTGGTGCGCACACCTTGCTCGCCGGTGGTCTTGCCGGCGCTGATCAGCTTGTCCAGGTCCTGGTTGCAGTAGCGCGCGAAGTTGGTGCCGGACTTGACCGCGGCGCAGGAAAACTGCGGCGTGAGGAAGTTGTCCGGGTCGCCGTTGTCGCCCGCCCAGCCCATGAACAACAGATCGTGTTCACCGGCCTTGGCGCGGCGAATCAGCTCGCCCCATTCGATCACCCGAATTTCCGCCTGAATGCCGATTTCCGCGAGGTCCGATTGCAGCATTTGCGCGCTGAGGCTCGGATTCGGGTTGAGCAGGCTGCCAGAAGGGCGGGTCCAGATGGTGGTCTTGAAACCGTCCTTGAGCCCGGCCTTCGCCATCAGTGCTTTGGCTTTTTCGACGTCGTGCGAGTAACCCGGCAGGCCTTTGGCATAGCTCCAGGTGTTCGGCGGGTATGGACCGTTGGCAGGTTCGGCGGTGTCTTCGAACACGGCTTTGACGTAGTTGGTCTTGTCGAAGGCGAGGTTGATGGCCTGGCGCACTTCAGGCTTGTCCAGCGGCGGATGCTGGCTGTTGATGCCAACGAACGCGGTCATGAAGGCGTCAGTCTTTTCCACTTTCAGGGTCGGTTCTTTCAGCGCTGCCTGTACGTCCAGAGGCTTGGGCGACAGGGCGATCTGGCATTCGTTGCGGCGCAATTTCTGCAGCCGCACGTTGGCGTCGGGGGTAATGGCGAAAATCAGCGGGTCCACCGAAGGCTTGCCACGGAAGTAATCCGGGTTGGCCTTGTAGCGAATCGAGGCGTCTTTCTGGAAACGCGTAAAGATGAACGGACCGCTGCCGATCGGCTGGCTGTTGAGCTTCTCCGGGGTGCCGGCCTTCATCAGTTTGTCGGCATATTCGGCGGAGTAGATCGAGGCGAAGCCCATGCTCAGGGTCGCGAGGAAAGTCGAATCCGGGTGGTCGAGGGTGAACCGTATGGTCAGCGGGTCCAGTGCGTCGATCTTCTTGATCAATGCCGGCAACTGCATCGACTGGGCGTGCGGGAAGCCGCTCTGGGCGACCTTGTGCCATGGGTTGGCCGGGTCGAGCATGCGGTCGAAGCTGAATTTCACGTCTTCGGCGGTCAGGTCTCGCGAGGGATTGAAGTACTCGGTGCGTTGGAATTTCACCTGTGGGTGAAGCTTGAACACATACGTCAGGCCATCGGGTGTGACTTCCCAGCTGTCCGCGAGGCTGGCGACCACCTTGCCACTGGCGGTATCGAAGTCCACCAGACGGTTCATCAGCACGTCGGCCGAAGCGTTGGTGGTGGTCAGCGAGTTGTATTGCACCACGTCGAACCCTTCCGGGCTTGCCTCAGTGCAAACGCTCAGAGCGGCGGCATGAGCCAACGGGCTCAGCAGAAGAGGGGCGAGCAATAGCGGTAGGGCAGCGAGGCGCATGGTCGGATTCCTTTACAGATCGAAGGCCCATCTGCAAGTGCAGTCTGGAAAAGGCTTACCCTAGTGGGCTCTTTTGCAAATGACTATCTCCTTTTTCAATTTAAGTGGACTATGTGCGCTTGTTTTCGGTGATGCGGGCCGAGGAAAACCCGGAATCGGTCGGTTGGCCGATTCTCTGCGACGAGCGGTCTTAATCGACGACAGCCTTTATCCAAGGCGCTCTGCGCGTGAAAAATGGGGAATTTACCAAGTCCGCGCACACGGAATGTTGTTGCTCTCCAGTCTTTCTGGTATAAAGCAGCGCTCTTTTCTAGGGGCCCGGTTCCTTCACTGTAGGTGTAGCCGGTAAGACCTCTAAAGAAACGCGGCGCCTGGCGCCAAATGACTGAGAGATTAAGCGGCCAACCCATGCCGGGTTGGGCATGTGGTTTTAGAGGGCTGAGGCATGTCGAGAGTATGTCAAGTTACCGGTAAGGGTCCGGTGACTGGGAATAACATTTCCCACGCAAACAACAAAACCCGTCGTCGTTTCCTGCCGAACCTGCAGCATCACCGCTTCTGGGTTGAAGAAGAGAAACGTTTCGTGCGTCTGCGCGTATCTGCCAAAGGCATGCGTATCATCGACAAGCGTGGCATTACTGTCGTGCTGGCCGAAATTCGCAAAGCTGGCAAGATCTAAGGGAGCTAATCATGCGTGAATTGATTCGAATGATTTCTAGCGCCGGTACTGGTCACTTCTACACTACCGACAAGAACAAGCGTACTACTCCGGACAAGCTCGAAAAGCGCATGTTCGACCCGCGCGTTCGCAAGCACGTGATGTACAAAGAAGGCAAAATCAAGTAATTGATTTTTCCCTCTTACGAAAAAGGCCCGTATCGCGAGATACGGGCCTTTTTTGTTGCCCCCAATAGTGGGGCCTGCGAATGATCAACCGCAGTAAATGGCAATAATATCCAGGTTTATATCGGTCCTGATTTGCAGGCGATTGTTGTCAGGGTCCAGGT
This sequence comes from Pseudomonas sp. ES4, assembly GCF_050586665.1. Classification (NCBI taxonomy): domain Bacteria; kingdom Pseudomonadati; phylum Pseudomonadota; class Gammaproteobacteria; order Pseudomonadales; family Pseudomonadaceae; genus Pseudomonas; species Pseudomonas sp. ES4. The sequence continues at coordinate 103,210 of NZ_JBOBDO010000022.1, forward strand.
CGCGAGAGTTGACTTTAATGCTGGTCGCCCGTGACTCCCTGAAGGCCTCATCGCGAACGGACCGAGACAGGTATTCGCCGATGAGGTACGTGACCCTCCGTGCATCGCATCGCTGCGCTGACTGTTCCGGTTCGTTCGCATGCGCCGACGTCAGCGTGACGGCCAGGAAAAGACCTGCCAGCAGGCCAGTGGTGAGAAAATTTTTCATGTTGATTCACTTCCTTGTGAGTGATGACGGTGAGGCTACTTTATTCGGGAGCGAGAACAGCATCCGGCAAGATCAGTGATTGAGTGCGGTAATTACCTATTTCACTTGGCATCTGGCCGTGCAGCCAAGCAAAAAAAAGGCCCATATCTTGCGATATGGGCCTTTTTGATGCCTTAACAAATTGCTCAGGTCTTTTGTTCAAACGCCACATAGATCTTGCGGCACGTCTCCAGCACTTCCCAGGTGCCTCGGAACCCGGCCGGGATGACGAAGCGGTCGCCCGCCCGAACGGTCTTGCTGTTGCCGTCGTTGTCGCGTAGCACGGACACGCCCTGGACGATTTCGCAGTATTCATGCTCGGTAAAGTTCACCAGCCACTGACCAATCGCACCTTCCCACACGCCGGCGTTCAACTGACCGCAAGGGCTGTTGTAGTGGTTGTACACTGCTTGCTCGGGGTCGCCCTTGAGGATTTTCGCCTGGTCTGGCCGATAGCGTTCGGGCTGGGTGGTGGCCTGGCTGAAATCGACGATGTCCTGGATGCTCATTGTTGTAATCCCCCGTAATTGCGGCGCAAGTGACTGGAAAGCCCAAAGTCTATGTTTATTAAAATGAACATCGCAAGGCCGTTTGCCAGCCTTTTGTCAAATATATTGAAACTTCCCCTGCCGCTGGTTTAGGGTGGCAGTTGCCTTGGGCCGAAAAAACAGGCTGGCTGGGCAGAATTCCTGAGACCGTCCGCGAAGACCGCGGGCGCTCGTATTCAATAAGAGGAGGACACTCGTATGACCACCCTGACTCGTGCCGATTGGGAACAACGGGCTCGCGATTTGAAGATCGAAGGCCGCGCCTACCTCAATGGCGAATATACCGATGCCGTCTCCAGCGAGACCTTCGAGTGCATCAGCCCGGTCGATGGCCGTCTGCTGGGCAAGATCGCCAGCTGTGACGCCGCCGATGCCCAACGTGCTGTTGAAAACGCCCGCGCCACTTTCAATTCCGGCGTCTGGTCGCGCCTGGCGCCGACCAAACGTAAAGCCACCATGATCCGTTTCGCCGGCCTGCTGAAACAGCACGCCGAAGAGCTAGCCCTGCTTGAAACCCTGGACATGGGCAAGCCGATCAGCGATTCCCTGTACATCGACGTTCCAGGCGCGGCGCAAGCCCTGAGCTGGAGCGGTGAAGCCATCGACAAGATCTACGACGAAGTGGCCGCGACGCCCCATGACCAGTTGGGTCTGGTAACCCGCGAGCCGGTCGGCGTCGTCGCCGCGATCGTGCCGTGGAACTTCCCGTTGATGATGGCCTGCTGGAAACTCGGGCCGGCGCTGTCCACCGGTAACTCGGTGATCCTCAAGCCGTCCGAAAAATCCCCGCTGACCGCCATCCGCATCGCTGCGCTGGCCGTTGAAGCCGGTATTCCGAAAGGCGTGCTGAACGTATTGCCAGGCTACGGCCACACCGTCGGCAAGGCCCTGGCCCTGCATAACGACGTGGACACCCTGGTGTTCACCGGCTCGACCAAGATCGCCAAGCAACTGCTGATCTACTCCGGCGAATCGAACATGAAACGCGTCTGGCTTGAAGCCGGCGGCAAGAGCCCGAACATCGTGTTCGCCGATGCGCCGGACCTGCAAGCTGCCGCTGAATCGGCGGCTGGCGCCATCGCCTTCAACCAGGGCGAAGTCTGCACGGCCGGCTCGCGCCTGCTGGTGGAGCGTTCGATCAAGGACAAGTTCCTGCCGCTGGTGATCGAGGCGCTGAAAACCTGGAAACCGGGCAACCCGCTGGACCCGGCGACCAACGTCGGTGCGCTGGTGGATACCCAGCAGATGAACACGGTGCTGTCCTACATCGAATCCGGCCACACCGACGGCGCCAAACTGGTGGCGGGCGGCAAACGCATTCTTCAGGAAACCGGTGGCACTTACGTCGAGCCAACGATTTTTGACGGTGTCAGCAACGCGATGAAAATCGCTCAGGAAGAAATCTTCGGCCCAGTGCTGTCGGTGATCACGTTCGATACCGCCGAAGAAGCCATTGCGATTGCCAACGACACCCCTTACGGCTTGGCCGCAGCGGTGTGGACCAAGGATATTTCCAAGGCCCACCTGACCGCCAAGGCACTGCGCGCTGGTAGCGTGTGGGTTAACCAGTATGACGGTGGCGACATGACGGCGCCGTTCGGTGGCTTCAAACAGTCCGGCAACGGTCGCGACAAGTCGTTGCATGCATTCGACAAGTACACCGAACTGAAGGCGACCTGGATCAAGTTGTAAGCCGTTAAAGGGGCCTGTCGCAGTAACAGGCCTCCCAAACGACGCAGATCCTGTGTGGGAGCGAGCCTGCTCGCGATTGCGGTGTGTCAGGCGACATCATCATTGAATGTTGTCCCCTCACCTCAAAA
>NZ_JBOBDO010000023.1:0-92512 GCF_050586665.1 Pseudomonas sp. ES4
TGCGATCTTTTGATTTTGAGAATAAAAAAGCCCCGACAAGTCGGGGCTTTGGGGGGTGACGCTTAAGGCTTACTCGCCGATGGCGGCCTTGTAGCCTGCTGCATCGAGCAGCTTGTCCAGATCGCCAGCGTTGCTTGGCTTGAGCTTGAAGATCCAGGCACCGTACGGGTCGGAGTTGAGCAACTCAGGGTTAGCGCTCAGTTCTTCGTTGATGGCAATCACTTCACCGGCAACCGGGGAGTAGATGTCCGAAGCGGCTTTAACCGACTCCACCACACCGGATTGATCACCGGCAGCGAAGACTGTCCCGACTTCGGTCAGCTCAACGAACACCACGTCGCCCAAGGCTTCCTGAGCGTGATCGCTGATGCCCACGGTGACGCTGCCATCGGCTTCGAGACGGGCCCACTCGTGACTTTCGGCAAAACGCAGGTCGGCAGGAATATCGCTCATGTTCTGTGTCCTCAAGAGAATTGTCAGCGGTCGTTGCCCGCCAGAAAAGGTTAGATCAAGGTTTTGCCATGGCGTACGAAGGTCGGTTTGACCACTCGGACCGGGTACCACTTGCCACGGATTTCCACTTCTGCGCGGTCGGCTGTCGCCATCGGCACGCGCGCCAGGGCAATCGACTTGCTAAGCGTAGGAGAGAAACTACCACTGGTGATCTCCCCTTCGCCAACATTGGCGATGCGGACCACTTGATGAGCGCGCAAAACCCCACGCTCCTCAAGGACCAGACCGACCAGTTTGTGCTGCACACCACCCGCCCGTTCGGCTTCAAGAGCGCTGCGGCCGATGAACTGGCGAGTGGCCGGTTCCCACGCAATGCTCCAGGCCATGTTGGAGGCCAGTGGTGAAACGTCTTGATGAATGTCCTGACCGTAGAGGTTCATACCGGCTTCGACCCGCAGCGTATCGCGTGCCCCGAGGCCGATCGGCGAGATGCCCGCGCCCACCAGATCGTTGAAAAATCCTGGCGCTTGATTGGCCGGCAGAACGATTTCCAGGCCATCTTCGCCGGTGTAGCCCGTGCGTGCGATGAACCAGTCACCATCGGCCTGGCCTTCGAAGGGCTTGAGCATCTGAATCAGGTTGCCCCGGGACTGGGTCACCAGTTCCGAGATTTTGTGCCGGGCGTGGGGCCCCTGAATGGCCAGCATCGCCAACTCGGAGCGCTCGTTGAGCTGCACCTTGAAACCTTCGAGGTGAGCCTGCATCCAGGCGAGGTCCTGATTACGGGTGGAGGCGTTGACCACCAGCCGATACCCGTCGTCGAGACGGTAGACGATCATGTCGTCGACGATGCCGCCGCGCTCGTTGAGCATGGTGCTGTACAGGGCACGGCCAGGGCTGTGCAGACGTTCGACATCATTGGCCAGCAAATGCTGGAGCCAAACCTTGGCCTGAGGGCCGCTGACATCGATCACGGTCATGTGGGATACATCGAAAACACCGCAATCGCGGCGCACCTGATGGTGTTCCTCGACCTGCGAGCCGTAATGCAAAGGCATATCCCAACCGCCAAAATCGACCATCTTCGCGCCGAGGGCGAGATGAAGGTCATACAGAGGCGTGCGCTGTCCCATGGGTTTCTCCTTCCGGGCGTGGCGAAGGTGCGGGCCGGTACTGCACGGGGTGAAAGCCTTGAAATAGAAGGCTTTCAGCCGATTTCAGCTACCTGGTCCGTAGGACGGACCGCACCGAATGCCGCGCATTGTAGCCTCAAGGTGTAGGACTGGCACCTAGGCGTTTCGATGCGCTGAACGCCGAATCAATCCGATGACCGGTAACAGCCCGACCAAAACCAGGGTCAGGGCAGGCAACGAGGCTCTCGCCCACTCGCCTTCGCTGGTCATTTCGAAGATGCGTACCGCCAGCGTGTCCCAGCCAAACGGGCGCATCAGAAGGGTCGCGGGCATTTCCTTGAGCACATCGACGAACACCAGCAACGCGGCGCTCAACGTTCCAGGCAGCAATAACGGCAGATACACTTTGAAAAACAGTCGTGGCCCACTGACGCCAAGGCTACGTGCCGCTTCAGGCAAAGATGGCCGTATTCGCGCCAGACTGCTTTCCAGCGGCCCATAAGCCACCGCGATGAAACGCACCAGGTAGGCCAGCAACAACGCCGACAGGCTGCCCAGCAGCAATGGCTTGCCGGCGCCGCCCAGCCAACCCGACAACGGGATCACCAGTTCGCGGTCCAGGTAACTGAACGCCAGCATGATCGACACCGCCAGCACCGAACCCGGCAAGGCGTAACCGAGGTTGGCCAGGCTGATGCCGGAGCGGATCGCTCGGGTCGGTGCCAGACGCCGGGCAAACGCCAGCACTAAAGCAACACTGACGGTGATCAGCGCCGCCATGCCGCCCAGGTACAGGGTATGGACGATCAGTCCCGCGTAACGCTCATCGAGGTCGAAACGCCCGCGCTGCCAGAACCACACCACCAGTTGAAGCACGGGAATGACGAAAGCGCAGGCGAACACCAGGCCGCACCAACTCATGGCCGCCAGCGCCTTGAAACCGCGCAGGTGATACAACGCCTTGACCCGCGGTCGTTCGTTGCTCGCCCGGTTGGCCCCGCGTGCACGGCGCTCGCCGTACAGCACGACCATCACCACCAGCAGCAACAGGCTGGCCAGTTGCGCAGCGGTGGAGAGGCTGAAGAATCCGTACCAGGTCTTGTAAATGGCGGTGGTGAACGTGTCGAAGTTGAACACCGACACCGCGCCGAAATCCGCCAGGGTTTCCATCAACGCCAGCGCCACGCCAGCGCCGATGGCCGGGCGCGCCATGGGCAACGCGACTCGCCAGAACGCTTGCCACGGGGATTGCCCCAGGACTCGCGCCGCTTCCATCAAGCCTTTGCCCTGAGCCAGGAATGCGGTTCGCGCCAACAGGTAAACGTAGGGATAAAAGACCAGCACCAGGACCAGAATCACTCCGCCGGTGGAGCGCACGCGCGGCAACCTCAACCCCGTGCCGAACCATTCGCGCAACAGGGTTTGCACGGGCCCGGCGAAATCCAACAGGCCGACGAAGACGAACGCCAACACATAGGCGGGAATCGCGAATGGCAGCATCAGCGCCCAGTCCAGCCAGCGCCGACCGGGGAATTCGCAGAGGCTGGTGAGCCAGGCCAGGCTTACACCCAAGAGCGTCACACCGATACCGACGCCGAGCACCAGGGTCAGGGTATTGCCCAGCAAGCGCGGCATTTGGGTATCCCAGAGGTGGGACCAGATTTGAAGATCGACGGTTTGCCATGACAACAGCAAAACGCTGAGGGGCAACAGGACCAGCGCAGCGATGGCGAAGACCAGGGGGTACCAGCGGCGTTGGGCGGGGTGGGCCAAGGAGATTCTCTAGAAAATATTGGGCCAACTCTAACCTGAAGTCGGCTCCATTTTGTGGCGAGGGAGCTTGCTCCCGCTCGGGTGCGAAGCAGCCGCAGGAGGTTATCAGATCATCTCGATCCTGACCTGTCGACGCCAACGGGGCCGCTTCGCAGCCCAGCGGGAGCAAGCTCCCTCGCCACAGGTAGCCGCTCGCCACAATAACGGTGGGGGGTCAGTTCCAGCCAGCCCGATCCATCATGCGAATCGCTTCAGCCTGGCGCTTGCCGGCAATTTCCACAGGCAACGTATCAGCCACAAACTTGCCCCAGCCCGCCACTTCTGCAGAAGGTTGAACCGCAGGGTTGGCCGGGAATTCCTGGTTCACGTCAGCGAAAATCTTCTGCGCTTCAGGCGTGGTCATCCACTCTACCAGCGCCTTGGCGGCTTCCGGATGCGGGGCGTGTTTGGTCAGGCCGATGCCCGACAGGTTGACGTGCACGCCACGGTCACCCTGGTTTGGCCAGAACAGCTTCACCGGCAGGTCTGGCTTCTGCTTGTGCAGACGACCGTAGTAATAGGTATTGACGATACCGACGTCGCATTGACCCGCGTTGATGGCTTCCAGCACCGCGACGTCATCGGAGAACACATCGGTGGACAGGTTATTCACCCAGCCCTTGAGAATTTTCTCGGTTTTGTCGGCGCCATGGACTTCGATCATGGTGGCGGTCAGGGACTGGTTGTAGACCTTCTTCGACGTGCGCAGGCACAGGCGGCCTTCCCACTGCTTATCCGCAAGCGCCTCGTAGGTGGTCAACTCACCGGGTTTCACCCGATCGGTGGAGTAAGCAATGGTCCGCGCCCGCAGGCTCAGGCCAGTCCAGGCATGGGCGGATGAGCGGTATTGCAGCGGGATGTTGGCGTCGATCACCTTGGAGGTGAACGGTTGCAGTATGCCCATTTGCTCGGCCTGCCAGAGGTTGCCGGCATCGACGGTCAGCAGCAGATCCGCGGTGGCGTTCTCGCCCTCGGCCTTGATCCGCTGCATCAGCGGCGCTTCCTTGTCGGTGATGAACTTCACCTGCACACCGGTTTTTGCGGTGTAGGCATCGAAGACCGGCTTGATCAGCTCGTCGATACGCGAGGAATAAACCACCACCTCGTCAGCGGCCTGGGCCGCAGTGCTACCAATCAGGGTCAGGGCGAGCGCGGTCAATAGACGCTTCGGTACCAACATGGGAGCGATCCTCGATTGAAAAAATGAAGCCAAATGATATGGACTCACATTTACCTTCTCAATCGAACAGTTGGTGGAGACGTTACCAGATGTTGCACGGAACCATGGACAATGTGGCGAGGGGGCTTGCCCCCGTTCGAGCGCGAAGCGGTCGCAAATCGAAATGCAAGGTTTGTCTGAAGATATGCCGGGGCTGCTTCGCAACCCAACGGGGGCAAGCCCCCTCGCCACAGGTCAGGCTTTGGCCAACGCGGGCAAATCACCGGTCAACCCCAGCGCCTCACGCACGAACAGCGCCTTGGCTTCGGGCATCTGATCGACCATCTTCAACCCGGCATTGCGCAACCAGCGAATCGGCAACGGATCGGCCTGGAAGAGACGCTCGAAGCCTTCCATCGCCGCCATCAACGCCAGGTTGTGGGGCATGCGCCGACGTTCGTAACGGCTGAGCACTTTCACATCCGCCAGACGTTCGCCACGCGTGGCCGCTTGCAACAGCACTTCGGCCAGCACGGCGGCATCGAGAAAACCCAGGTTCACGCCCTGCCCGGCCAATGGGTGAATGGTGTGCGCCGCATCCCCGATCAACGCCAGACCTTCAGCCACATAACGCTTGGCATGACGCTGGCGTAGCGGTACGCACAGGCGCGGGTCGGCGCTGACCACCTCGCCCAGTCGGCCTTCGAAGGCCCGCTCCAGCTCTTTGCAGAAACCGTCGTCATCCAGCGCCATCAAGCGTTCGGCTTCGCTCGGGGTGGTCGACCAGACGATCGAACACCAATCCTGCTGACCATCACGCTCCAGCGGCAAGAACGCCAGCGGACCGTTGTCGGTGAAGCGCTGCCACGCGGTCAGTTGATGAGGTTTGGCACTGCGCACGCTGGTGACAATCGCATGGTGCAGGTAGTCCCACTCGCGCGTCGCCATGCCGGTCAGACGCCGAACGGCGGAATTGGCGCCATCCGCTGCGATCACCAAAGGTGCGCGCAAGGTGCGGCCATCGGCCAGGGTCAGCAACCAGTCATCGCCGGAACGACGCATTTGCTCCAGGCGCGCATTGGCCAACATGCCGAGATCGCAGTCGTGCAGGCGGTCGAGCAAGGCGTCCTGAACCACGCGGTTCTCGACGATATGCCCCAGCACGTCGGCATGCACACTGGCCGCCGAGAAATGGATTTGCCCGGTGCCGCTGCCGTCCCAAACCTGCATGTCGGTGTAGGGGCTGCTGCGCCGTTTGGCGATGCCGTCCCAGACGCCCAGACGATCAAGAATCCGCTGGCTGGCAATCGATAAGGCGCTGACTCGCGGCTCGAACGAAGCCTGAGCATCGAATGGTTTGACGCTCAGGGGGCTGCCGTCCAGCAGCAGGACTTCCAGCCCGCTGTCCTGCAACGCCAGCGCCAGGGCGCTGCCGACCATTCCGGCCCCGACAATCAGCAGATCTGCGCGCATTTCCATGCTTTAAGCCTGTCTCGCTTGCGGCTTGAGCCGCCTAAAAAGGGATTTAACCAAAGTGCCCGCGCCGAGGTACGGCGGGTAGCAGCTGCCGAACCACTCAAGCATCGGGACGCGTACCCAGCCCCATGGCCTGCCGCGCGAACCAGCGTTTGGCCGGCGGCAACAGGTCCAGCCCGAGCAGGCCGATGTTGCGGCCCAGGGAAACCAAGGGTTGAGTGCTGCCGAACAAACGGGTGACCTGATCGGAGAAACCCACGGTCAGGTTCTGATCCAGACGCTGACGCTCGCGGTAGGCCTGCAAGGTCGCAAAGTCGCCGGGAGATGTTTCGCTGCCCAGCAATGCATCGGCCAGCGCTTGAGCATCACGCAACGACAGGTTGAAACCTTGCCCGGCAATTGGGTGAAGGCTGTGGGCAGCATTGCCGAGAATCGCCAGGTGCGGACGCACCTGCTCTTCGGCCTCGATCAATGTCAGCGGGTACAAATGCCGCGCGCCAACCTGTTTCAACGTGCCGAGGCGATAACCGAACACGCCTTGCAGCTCGCTGAGGAAACTCTTTTCATCGAGGGCCGCCAGCCGTTGCGCGTCCATGCCCAATCGGGTCCAGACCAATGCACAGCGGTTTTCCGGCAACGGCAACAAGGCCATCGGCCCGTCATCGGTGAAACGCTCGAAGGCCATGCCGTTGTGCGCTTCACTCGGCGTGATGTTGGCAATCAACGCGCTCTGGTTATACGGGCGCTTTTTGATGCCGATCCCCAGTTGCTCGCGCAGGCCGGAACGGCCGCCATCAGCCAGCACCGCAAGCTCGCATTCCAGAGTGGTTTCGTCGTTGAGGGTCAGGCGATAGCCATCAATCAGCGGCTCCATGCGCGTGACTTCCGCCGGGCAACGCCAGCTGATCACGTCCTTGTCCAGCCCCTGCCAGAGGCATTGGCCGAGCCAGGCGTTTTCCACCACATAACCCAGCGCCGGAACGCCTTCTTCCATCGCCGACAATCGCGCGGTGGAAAAGCGTCCACGGTCGGAGACATGAATCTGTTTGATCGGCTCGGCGCGGCGGGAGATTTCCTGCCACACGCCCAACCGTTGATAAATCTGCTTGGCACCGTAGGACAACGCCGAGGAACGGGCGTCGTAGCTCGGTTGATAAGTATCGCCGGGGGCGAACGGTTCGATCAGCACGATCTTCCAGCCACGAGCCTTGGCCCCCGCCTGCAACGCCAACGCCAGACTGGCGCCGACCAGGCCACCACCGATGATTGCCAGATTGACTCGACTCATGCCGCTTGTGTCCGCGCGGCGGCCATCAAGGCCTCGATCTCGGCGACCGTTTTCGGTACGCCTTTGGTCAGGATTTCACAGCCGGTTTTGGTGACCACTACGTCGTCCTCGATGCGCACGCCAATGCCGCGCCATTTTTTCGCTACGTTCTGGTTGCCCGGGGCAATGTAGATGCCCGGCTCTACGGTCAGCGCCATGCCGACTTCCAATACACGCCATTCCCCGCCGACCTTGTATTCGCCGACATCATGCACATCCATGCCCAGCCAGTGGCCGGCGCGGTGCATGTAGAACGCTTTATAGGCTTCGCTGGCGATCAACTCGTCGACGTCGCCCTGCAACAGGCCCAACTTTACCAGACCGGTGGTAATCACCCGGACCGTGGCTTCGTGGGCCTGATTCCAGTGTTTGTCCGGGGCAATTTCCGCAAACGCGGCTTCTTGCGACGCCAGCACCAACTCGTAGATTGCCTTCTGTTCCGCTGAATACTTGCCGTTGACCGGCCAGGTGCGGGTGATGTCGCTGGCGTAGCAGTCGATCTCACAACCGGCGTCGATCAATACCAGATCGCCGTCCTTGAGCACCGCGTCATTCTGCTGGTAATGCAGGATGCAGCTGTTGCGCCCAGCGGCGACGATCGAGCCGTAGGCCGGCATTTTCGCCCCGCCCTTGCGGAATTCGTAGTCGAGTTCGGCTTCGAGGCTGAACTCATGCAGCCCCACACGACTGGCCTGCATCGCACGGATGTGCGCCTGGGCGGAAATCCGTGCGGCTTCGCGCATCACCTTCACTTCTGCCGCCGATTTATACAGGCGCATGTCGTGTAGCAGGTGATCCAGGGCAACGAATTCGTTCGGCGGCTGGGCGCCGAGGTGCGCTTTAGAGCGGATCACGTTGATCCAGTCCATCAGGTGCCGGTCGAATTCCGGATTGCTGCCCATGGCCGAATACACCCGGTCGCGACCTTCGATCAGGCCCGGCAAGATGTCGTCGATGTCGGTGATGGGGAAGGCGTCGTCGGCGCCAAAGTCGCGAATCGCGCCTTCCTGCCCGGCGCGCAGGCCGTCCCACAACTCGCGTTCGGCATTGCGTTCACGGCAGAACAGAATGTATTCGCCGTGCAGACGCCCAGGCATCAAAACGATGACCGCCTGAGGCTCGGGAAAACCGCTGAGGTACTGGAAGTCGCTGTCCTGACGGTAGACGTGCTCGACGTCGCGGTTGCGGATCGCAACGGCGGCGGCGGGCAGGATGGCGATACTGTTGGGTTCCATCTGCGCCATCAGGGCCTTGCGGCGACGGCTGTATTCCGATTTCGGGATATGAATCATGGGCAGATGGCTTTCCCTGGCACGCGATTAATGCAACGACGGTTTGGCGGCAGCCGGCGCGTCCGGCTTTTTGTTTTCGGTGAACAGCAGCAGTGGCGCGACGCGCAGGTACTCCATCACTTCCATGTAATCGCTTTCGCCGTCGTCGGACTCTTCCAGGGCGTCTTGCACCTGTGAAATAGCCGCCAGGTCCTGAAGCACTTCGGTGGCCTCGGTGCTCAGCATGCTGCTGTCACGGCAGTTCAGGCCAAAACCGCTGAGGAAACCCTGGCACCATTGGCCCAGTGCGGCGGCACGGTCGGCCAGTGGCTCGTCATCGGTCGGCAGCAACAGAACGACGGTCACGTCGTCGCCGGTGAGCTCGCCCTTGACCATCTCCTGCAAGCCGATCAAGGCGTTGCGGACGTTATCCTGCGGCTCGCTCTCGAGCAGTTCGGCGGCATCGACCAGCCAGCCTTCGGCATCGAAACCGGCACCGGCGCAACTGCGGCCGAGCAACAGGCCATGCAATTCGGCAGGCGAGACGTTATGACCGCTGGAAGTCAGCAGTTTGGCGAAGGCTTGGTACGGGGAATTCTGAATGGGCATGGGCAGCTAGGCGCCAGACGGCGCTATGTCTAGAATGAAGGCCTTGTATCCTACATCGACAGACTCGCCAAGACTATTAAAGGCTGTCCGCCAGCTACCACCCATCTGACACATTTTCAGTGGACACAATGGAAGACACCGACCTGCAAGCGCTGATGGCCAGACTCGAACTGCTAATTAGCCGCGTCGAGCAACTAAAGAGTCAAAACGGACTCCTATTAGCTCAGGAAAAGACCTGGCGCGAGGAACGCGCTCACCTCATTGAAAAGAACGAAATCGCCCGGCGTAAGGTCGAATCAATGATTTCGCGCCTCAAGGCCCTGGAGCAAGACTCATGAGTTCAAGCAATAGCGTTACCGTGCAGATCCTCGATAAAGAATATTCGATCATCTGCCCCCAGGAAGAGCGCAGCAACCTGGTGAGCGCCGCCCGTTACCTGGACGGCAAGATGCGCGAAATCCGCAGCAGCGGCAAAGTCATCGGCGCCGATCGCATCGCCGTGATGGCCGCCCTGAACATCACCCACGACCTTCTGCACAAGGAAGAACGCCCGGATGTACAGGCCAGCGGCTCGACCCGTGAGCAGGTTCGCGACCTGCTGGATCGCGTCGATCTGGTGCTCGCAACCGATCCGGACGTCACCAAGGGCTGAAACGCGAAACCGCTTGGGGTATACTCGCATCACTCCCTGGGGTGCTTGCCAGTTGACCACGTCCCTGAGCCGATTCGCACTACCCTGGAAGTTGCACGTTGGGCTGGTGTGCATGTCCGCTAGACGGAAAGCCTTAAAGCCTACTGCATCTTCCACCTTGAACTTTCGGGTTCAAGGGCTAAGTCAGCAGCGGTTCATCCGGGGAGCCTGATTCCAGTCCGATGCCGGTTTAAATACCGGCATCGGCTTTTTTACGGGTACGCTTTACGTACTTGCCCTTCTGAAGCCGAATCCATGACCGAACCTGCGCTGCTGCCCCGCCCGCAACTTCGACGCATGCTGCGCAAGGCCCGCCGCGCACTGACACCCAGTCAGCAACGCCAGGCCGCTCGCGGGCTGTACAAGCAACTGGCCCAGCAGCCGTTGTTTCGCCGCGCTAAACATATCTCCCTGTATTTGCCCACCGACGGTGAAATCGACCCGCGCATTTTGCTGCGTGCCGCTCAACGTCGGGGCAAGGCGACGTATCTGCCGGTACTCAGCGCCTGGCCACGAACCAAAATGGTGTTCCAGCGAATTCGCCCCGGCGAAAAACTCAAACCCAACCGCTTCCGTATTCTCGAACCCCGGCACAACCTCGCCCGGCAACGCAAAGTCTGGGCGCTCGATCTGGTGTTGTTGCCATTGGTGGGATTTGACGATGTCGGCGGACGCCTGGGCATGGGCGGTGGTTTTTATGATCGAAGCCTGGCGTACCTGGCACGACGTAAAAACTGGCGCAAGCCGACGCTATTGGGGCTGGCCCATGAATGTCAGAAGGTCGAACGATTGGCTCAAGCGAGCTGGGATGTGCCGTTACAGGGAACGGTGACAGACAAGGCGCGGTATTTCGCCGGCTAGACGCCACTGGAATCAGCGGCGCCCGAAGACAGGTTCAGCGCTTGAAGGCCGACGGCTGTTGTTGCTGCGCGATTTCGATCGGTGCGTCGGTCTTGTTGCTCCACAGGCTTTGGGCATAGCCGGTAGTCACGACGCCGAGGCCGAACAAAATAACCAAAATCCATAGTAAATCCGGTTTGCGTTTCATCGATTGCCCCCCAAAGGCACATCAACACGATGACAGCAGCGGTTTCCGTTTCAGGTGTAGGCCGTGCAGCAGCGTCAAGCTTAGAAGGCCGGCATTTTGCGACAACGTGAACCGACACGCAAACACTGGCGTCAACCGACCGTCGGTTTGTCATAAAATCCCCGGACAACTTGCCCACCACTTCGCAAGGAGCAAAAACCATGGCTTATTGGCTGATGAAATCCGAGCCCGACGAACTCTCGATCAAGGACCTGGAGACGCTCGGCAAGGCGCGCTGGGACGGGGTTCGCAACTACCAGGCGCGTAATTTTCTGCGGGCCATGGCCGTAGGCGACGAGTTTTTCTTCTATCACTCAAGCTGCCCCGAACCGGGGATCGCCGGGATCGGAAAGATCGTCGAAGCCGCATATCCGGACCCGACGGCGCTGGAGCCGGAAAGCCCTTACTACGATCCGAAAGCCACGGCAGAGAAAAACGCCTGGAGCGCGATCGATGTCGCGCATGTCGAGACGTTTCCCAAGGTGCTTAAGCTGGATTACCTGAAACAGCAGGCGGCGCTGGCCGAGATGCCGCTGGTGCAGAAAGGTTCGCGCCTGTCGGTGATGCCGGTGACAAACGCGCAATGGGCTGCGGTGCTCGATTTACGTTAAATACAGCAGAACCACCCGGTCACCCTCTTTTCAGCACCGAACAGGGTTAGGCTTGGCCCCCAGTTGACTGGTATCAACGCGCCTCGGCGTTCGATCAACCAGACTAGGACGCAACAGCCGCAGGATGCCCGCATGTCTATGCACAGCCGCTCTTCAATTTTTTTCACCAGCGCTTTAATGGTACTGCTGCTGGCCGCCGGTGGTTTTGGCTACTGGAAGTCGATGCATGACCGGTTGCCCGAAGGTTTGTATGTCGGCAACGGCCGTCTCGAAGCCACCGAAGTGCAGATCGCCAGCAAGACATCGGGCCGACTGGCAGAGGTGCTTGTCGATGAAGGCGACAAGGTCACCAAGGGCCAACTGCTGGCCCGCATGGACACCCGCACCCTTGAAGCCCAACGCCACCAGGCCGAAGCTGAAGTGTTGCGCGCCCGGGAAAACCTCAACGCCGCACAAGCCAACGTGCAATTGCGTCAGAGCGAGCAACTGCTGGCCCGGCAGGAACTCAAGCGCTCTCAGGAACTGTTCAAACACGGTTTCGTCAGCGGCCAGATTATCGATCAACAGCAGGCACGTCTCGACACCAGCATCGCTTCGGTCGCCTCGTCTAGAGCCCAGGTGTCAGCCGTTGGCGCAGCGATTGGTGCGGCACAAGCCCAAGTCGCGATGTTGACCAGCGAAATCGATGACAGCAGTTTGCGAGCCCCTATCGACGGAGTGATCCAGCTGCGCATGGCCGAAGCCGGTGAGGTGCTGGGGGCTGGGGGACGCGTATTACTGCTGATCGACCCCAACGATCAATACATGAACCTCTACCTCCCGGCCTCCGTGACTGGACGCCTGGCGGTGGGCGATGAAGCGCGGATTTTGCTCGATGCCCTGCCCGACCGTCCCCTGCCGGCAAAAATCAGCTTTGTGGCTGCCAAGTCGCAATTCACCCCCAAAGAGGTCGAGACCCGCGATGAGCGGCAAAAACTGGTGTTCCGCGTCAAGTTACACCTGACGGATCCCAAGGCAATGCCGCAAGCCAAACCCGGCATGCCCGGTGCTGGCTATGTGCGCACCACCTCCGTTGCCTGGCCGGCCAATCTGCAATGACCGGCCAGGCGGTTCAAGCGACCGGCATCAATCATCGCTACGGCAAACAACAGGCGCTCAGTGACATCACGTTCAGCCTGCCCGCCGGAACCCGTTGCGGGTTGATCGGCCCCGATGGCGCTGGAAAATCGAGTCTGCTGGGGCTGATCGCCGGGGTGAAAACGCTGCAGCAGGGCCATTTGGAAGTGCTCGGCGGCTCAATCCAGGATCGCCGCCATCGCAATACCCTCTATGCGCGCATCGCCTTCATGCCCCAAGGCCTGGGGGGCAACCTTTACCCCGAGTTGTCGATCAGCGAGAACATCCACTTTTTCGCCACCCTGTTCGGCCTGTCAAAAGCTGAATGCGATCAGCGCATGCACAATCTGTTATTGGCCACCGACCTGTTGCGCTTTGCCGAGCGCCCGGCCGGCAAACTGTCCGGCGGCATGAAACAGAAGCTGGGCCTGTGTTGTGCGTTGATCCACGAGCCGGATCTGCTGATCCTTGATGAACCGACAACCGGCGTCGATCCCCTGTCCCGTCGGCACTTCTGGGAACTGATTGACGATGTGCGGCGCCAGCGTCCACAACTGACACTGCTGGTTGCCACCGCGTATATGGAGGAGGCCGAGCAGTTCGAGCATTGCCTGATGCTCGATGGCGGCAAGCTGATTGCCACCGGGTTAAGCAAGGAATTACGGGCAGTCACAACCAGCGGCAAACTCGACGAAGCCTTCACCCACTATCAGGGCGACAGCAGCCACGACTATCAGCCTCTGGTGATCCCGCCTCGAACCGGCACCACCACCGATATCGCTATCGAAGCCCACGCTCTGACCCTGCGCTTCGGCGACTTCACTGCTGTAGACAAGGTCAGTTTTGCCATCGGTCGTGGCGAAATCTTTGGCTTTCTCGGTTCCAACGGCTGCGGCAAAACCACCACGATGAAAGTCCTCACCGGGCTGATACCCGCCAGTGAAGGCAGTGCCACGCTGCTGGGTAACCCGGTGAATGCCAAGGACCTGGCCACCCGCAAACGGGTCGGGTTCATGTCCCAGAGCTTTTCTCTGTATGGCGAACTCAGCGTGCGGCAGAACCTGGATTTGCACGCACGCCTGTTCGACTTGCCCACAACCCAAAGCACACAACGCATCGATGAGCTGATCCAGCGCTTCAACCTGGGCAGCGTTTGCGATCAGCAGTCCGGGGCGCTGCCTTTGGGCTTGCGCCAACGCCTGTCCCTGGCGGTGGCGGTGTTGCATCGCCCGGAAGTATTGATCCTCGACGAACCGACTTCCGGCGTCGACCCGGCGGCGCGGGACGACTTTTGGCGACTGCTGATCGAGTTGTCCCGTGAACAAGGTGTGACCATCTTCCTCTCCACCCATTTCATGAACGAAGCCCAACGTTGCGATCGCATCTCGTTGATGCATGCCGGCAAGGTGCTGGCTTGCGATACGCCGCCAGCACTGCAACAACAGTTCAAAGGCGAAACACTGGAAGCTGCATTTGTCACATGCCTGGAGCAGGCCCAAAACACGCCTGAACCAGCGAAACCTCCAGAGCCTGCGAATGCGCCCGTCATGCCGGCCATGCCCAAGAAAGATCGCGGCTTCAGTCTCGGGCGCCTGATGGCGGTAGCAAGTCGTGAGGGTAAGGAACTGCTGCGCGACAAAGTGCGGATGGCCTTTGCCCTGCTCGGGGCAATTTTCATGATGGTGATCTTCGGCTACGGCATTTCCCTGGACGTAGAGAAACTCGCCTTCGCCGTCTACGATCAGGATCAGACGCCGCAGAGCCGCGCGTATCTGGAAGCCTTTCGCGGCTCTCGGTATTTCGACGAACAACCCTCTATCCGCGATGCCAAAGAGCTGCATCGCCGCCTTCAGCGTTCTGAAATCAAACTGGCACTTGAGATTGCGCCGGGTTTTGGCCGGGACTTGTACGCCGGGCGTCAACCGGTCGTGGCTGCCTGGCTCGATGGTGGCATGCCGTTTCGCGCCGAGACCAGCCGCAACTACGTCGAGGCCGTGCACCTGGCCAATATTGAACAGCTGGCCGAACAGAGCAGCCCCGCGCTGAACCGCCAAGCAGCCGCCCGACTGGAAACCCGCTTCCGCTACAACCAGGACGTGGTCAGCGTCAACGCCATCGGCCCCGGCGTCATGGCGCTGATCCTGGCGTTCATTCCGGCCATGCTGACAGCGCTGGGCATCGTACGGGAGAAAGAACTGGGTTCGATCACCAACTTCTACGCCACGCCGCTGACCCGACTCGAATTCCTGCTGGGCAAACAGGCACCGTATCTGGCAATCAGTCTGATCAACCTCGCCGTGCTAGCCGCGATGAACCGGTGGCTGTTCGGTGTACCGTTCAAGGGCAGCTTCCTGACCCTGACCTTTGGTGGACTGCTTTATGTGCTGGCAACTACCAGCATGGGCTTGTTGATCTCGGCGTTCACCCGAACCCAGATCGCGGCCATCCTCGGCACCATGATCATCACCAGCTTGCCGACCATCCAGTTTTCCGGGCTGATTGTGCCGCGCTCGTCCCTGGAGGGTGCGGCATCCGTGATGGGCATGCTGTTCCCCGCGGGTCACTTTCTCGATATCGCGGTAGGCACTTTCACCAAGGCCCTGGACATACGACAGCTTTGGCCACAATGCCTGGCGCTGTTCGGGTTCTTTCTCGGATTCACCGGGCTCAGCCTGGTCATGCTGAAAAAGCAGGAGGCCTGATGCACAAGCTCGCGCACATCCTGCGCCTGGGTCTCAAGGAACTCACCAGCCTGCGGCATGACAGCGTCCTGCTGCTGTTCCTCTTCTACGCCTTCACGGTGGCGATCTATATGCCGGCTGCCGGCTCGGTGATCGGCGTGCATAACACCAGCGTGGCTATCGTGGACGAAGATCACAGCCTAGTGTCGCGACAACTGGCGCAGGCACTGCAACCGCCGGAGTTTCAACGCCCGGTCTTGCTGCCTTATGGGCAACTCGATCAGGTCATGGACAGCGGCCAGTACACGTTTGTGATCAACGTGCCGGCGAACTTTCAGACGGATTTGTTGGCCGGTCGCCAGCCTGCCGTGCAAGTGAATGTCGACGCCACAGCCATGAGCCAGGCGTTCATGGGGGCGGGTTACATAGGGCGGATTTTCCAGCGCGAATTGTTGAATTACAGCGGCCAGAGCGATGTGGCGAGTAAAGCGCCAGTCCTGCTGACCACTCGCTCGCTGTTCAATACGAATCTGGAGGGAGGCTGGTTCCTGGCGGTGATTCAGATCGTCAATAACATCACCATCCTCGCCATCATCCTGACCGGCACGGCGCTGCTGCGTGAGCGCGAACACGGCACCCTCGACCATTTGCTGGTGCTGCCGCTGACAGCGCTGGAAATCATGCTGGCGAAAATCTGGAGCAACATGCTGGTGGTGGTGCTGTGCACCTGGCTGTCGCTGGAAGTGATCGTCAAAGGTGCGCTCGGCGTGCCGCTGGCCGGCTCGATAACCTTATTTTTGCTGGTGACTGCCGTTTATCTGTTCGCCAGCACAGCCCTGGGGATATTCCTCGCGACCCTCGCCCGCTCGACACCGCAGTTCGGCTTGTTGGCGATTCCGGTAATTATCCCGATGTTGCTGCTATCTGGTGGCAGTACGCCACTCGACAGCATGCCGCAATGGCTGCAATGGGTGATGCAGGGTTCGCCATCGACGCACTTCGTCAGCCTCAGCGCCGCGATACTGTTTCGCGACGCCGGGCTGAGCGTGGTCTGGCCGGACTTGCTGGCACTCACGGTCATTGGGCTGCTGTTCTTTGCAATTGCGCTAATGCGGTTTCGCAAGAGTCTGGCGTCCTGAATGCAGGAGCACGGCTTGCCGGCGATGGCGGTCTTGTGGGCGCTATCGCGAGCAAGCTTTGCTCCTACAGATCCAGCATTACTGGATGATCAGGTTGTTGAACAACAAATCCTCAACCACCGGCTGGCCGGTTTCGTCGCTCATGATTTGCTGGGTCTGCTTGAGGGCTTCCTGACGCAGCTTTTCCTTGGCCTCGACGTTGTTCATCGCTTCAGTGGTCTGCTGGGCAAACAACGCCACCAGTTGATTACGAATCAACGGTTCGTTGGCTTTCACCAGTTTGGTCGCCTCTTCACCGGTCACTCGCAACGCCACATCGGCCTTGTAGACCTTGAGCTTCGGCGTCCCGTCCAGCCCGTAATTGCCCACGAACGGCGGGCTCAGGGTGATGTAATTGACCTTCGGCGCTGCACCTTCTTTGGCTTCTTCGGCCATCGCTGCCACAGGCAGAGACAGGGCCAGCAACAACATGATCCACGCTTTCACAATTCGCTCCTTATCCGGTTTGCGGCCTAGCATAACGACCCGCCGCTCAAGCACAAGCTTATGGCTGACTATCAGGGCCGGGCATGCTCGTTGACCCATCGACTCACACACCTACACTTATCGGCCATCACTCCCAAAGGAATAGCCCTGATGAAAGCCGTGCTGTGCAAAGCCTTCGGCCCTGCCGAATCGCTGGTGCTGGAAGACGTCGCCAGTCCTGTCGCGAAGAAGAATGAAATCCTGCTGGACGTGCACGCCGCCGGGGTGAATTTCCCGGACACGCTGATCATCGAGGGCAAATACCAGTTCAAACCGCCCTTCCCGTTTTCCCCGGGTGGCGAAGCCGCTGGCGTAGTCAGCCAAGTAGGCGAAAAGGTCAGTCACCTCAAGGTTGGCGATCGGGTCATGGCGCTGACCGGCTGGGGCAGTTTCGCCGAACAGGTCGCGGTGCCGGGCTACAACGTGCTGCCCATTCCGCCATCGATGGATTTCAACACCGCCGCCGCGTTCAGCATGACTTATGGCACTTCGATGCACGCGCTCAAGCAACGGGGAAACCTGCAACCGGGTGAAACCTTGCTGGTACTCGGCGCGTCCGGGGGTGTCGGCCTGGCCGCCGTGGAAATCGGCAAAGCCATGGGCGCCCGCGTGATCGCCGCCGCCAGCAGCGCCGAAAAACTCGCAGTAGCCAAGGCCGCCGGTGCCGATGAGTTGATCAACTACAGCGAAACCAGTCTCAAGGACGAAATCAAGCGCCTGACCGATGGCCAAGGCGCCGACGTGATCTACGACCCGGTCGGCGGCGATCTGTTCGACCAGGCCATCCGCGCCATCGCGTGGAATGGCCGCCTGCTGGTTGTCGGCTTCGCCAGCGGACGCATCCCCGAACTCCCCGTGAACCTCGCGCTGCTCAAAGGCGCAGCGGTGATCGGCGTGTTCTGGGGCTCATTCGCCCAGCGCCAGCCTCAAGACAACGCGGCGAACTTCCAGCAATTGTTTGGCTGGTTCGCCGAGGGCAAGTTGAAGCCGTTGGTGTCGCAAGTGTATCCACTGAGCAATGCGGGGCAGGCGATCAATGATCTTGGCCAGCGCAAAGCGGTCGGGAAAGTGGTGGTTCAGGTTCGCTGAGCCCAATGCAGCGGTCTGGACTTCAAATGAAGTTGTTCAGACCGCTTTTTATTGTCCTGGGAACAAAACGCCACGACTTCCCATACACACGAAGGACATTTCCCAAAGCCTCGTCCTACCCTGGACCGAAATGCTGCACGTAGATCTGCAAGTAACCTTTCCCACAACGCCCTACATTTATACCTGAGCGACATGTTCATAAAAGAACATGCAATCTCCAGCATTTCCGCTATTTGGCCGATGCGAACCGGTGCTATTTTCGGTAACGAAACTGTAACATTCGCATCCGCAGTCAAAACAAGAAATCTGGAGCTCTTGAATGTTTGCTTTCTTTCGTCCTGCCGCACATCAGGCTCCATTGCCTGAAGAAAAAATAGACAACACCTACCGACGCCTTCGCTGGCAGATCTTCGCCGGTATTTTTATCGGTTATGCCGGCTATTACCTGCTGCGCAAAAACTTCTCCCTGGCCATGCCCTATCTGATCGAAGAGGGCTATACCCGCGGCGAGTTGGGCCTGGCGCTGTCGGCCATTGCCATTGCCTATGGCCTTTCCAAGTTCCTGATGGGCATTGTGTCCGACCGTTCCAATCCGCGTTTCTTCCTGCCCTTCGGCTTGTTGGTATCGGCCGGTGTGATGTTCATTTTCGGCTTCGCGCCCTGGGCGACGTCCAGCGTGACCATCATGTTCATCCTGCTCTTTATCAATGGCTGGGCCCAGGGTATGGGCTGGCCGCCGAGTGGGCGGACGATGGTGCACTGGTGGTCGCAGAAGGAACGCGGTGGAGTAGTGTCCTTGTGGAACGTGGCGCATAACGTCGGTGGCGGCCTGATCGGCCCGCTGTTCCTGCTCGGCATGGGCCTGTTCAATGATTGGCACGCAGCGTTTTACGTGCCGGCGGCGGTCGCCATGGCGGTGGCGGTGTTTGCCTTCGTCACCATGCGCGACACCCCGCAATCGGTGGGCCTGCCGCCGATCGAGAAGTACAAGAACGACTATCCGGAAGGCTACGACGCCAGCCACGAAGAAGAATTCAGCGCCAAGGAAATCTTCGTCAAGTACGTGCTGCGCAACAAAATGCTCTGGTACATCGCCCTGGCCAACGTCTTCGTCTACCTGTTGCGCTACGGCGTGCTGGACTGGGCACCGACCTACCTCAAGGAAGCCAAGGGCTTCACTGTGGATAAAACCTCGTGGGCCTACTTCTTCTACGAATGGGCAGGTATTCCGGGCACGCTGCTCTGTGGCTGGATGTCGGACAAGATCTTCCGTGGCAACCGTGGCCTGACCGGCATGGTGTTCATGGCTTTGGTGACCGTGGCGACCCTGGTGTACTGGCTCAACCCGGCCGGCAACCCGACAGTCGACATGATCGCGCTCGTCTCGATCGGCTTCCTGATTTACGGCCCGGTGATGCTGATCGGCCTGCAAGCGCTGGAATTGGCGCCGAAGAAAGCCGCCGGTACGGCAGCGGGCTTCACGGGTCTGTTCGGTTATCTGGGGGGGTCGGTCGCGGCCAGTGCAGCGATGGGCTACACCGTGGACCACTTCGGTTGGGATGGCGGTTTCGTCTTGCTGATCGGCGCGTGCCTGCTGGCGATGGCGTTCCTGGCGCCGACGCTGTGGCACAAACAAGTCGCCAGTCAGAGCCGCGAAGCAATCGCCTGATCGGTTTTTGATTTGCAGCGCTTGAGCCGCGCCTCCAGATTCCGGTCTGGCATGGCGTGGCTACGCAGGGCGTGGGCGGTCTGCTCGACATAATCGCGAGTCGTGCCGTAACGCCCGCAAGCGTTTTCGAACACATGACTCAGCACGTGATCCGGCAAGTTGCCCGCATAGCTGGGCAGATGCCGCTCCAACACGAACCCCAACGCCTGAACCTGACTTCCGTCTTCAAGACGGCAGTTGAGCCAGTGTGGGCGATAGGACGGGAATGGCATTTCGCGCAGCCAAAGTGCGTAAAGAGAGGCTTCAAGTTGTTCTTCCGGCAAGCGATAGGCGAAGCCGCTGCAAGAACCACCGCGATCCAGGCCGAATACCAGCCCAGGCACTTCGGGTGTGCCGCGATGTTCGTGGGACCACAAATACAAACCGCGATGGTAGCCATGCACACGACCCCGCACTCGCTCCACCGCTGCACATTCAGGACGCCAGATCAGCGAACCGTAAGCGAACAGCCACACCGGCCCGCCCTTGTGGCGCGCCATGGTCGACTGCATTGAGCTGACTAATTGTTCGTGCGTGAGCTGCGGCCCCAGATCGAGCTGCGGAGGGTAAGCCAGATTCAAAAAAGCAGATTCAATGGCGCTCATGGCGATTAGCGTTCAGCTCCCCGCGGATGAAGAATTACTTAATAGAACGCACCGCTGTAACAATAAGGCACATAAGTTTTAAGGCAATTTAAGTGCCACGGCACAGTTCTTAAATAATTGCCTGAATGACATATAACCTACCGGCATTTATATAATTTTATAAATACCGATCGGCTATATAGAGAGTTATAACGATTAAGAGCGGGGGATCAAAATCGCGGATCAAGATCGCGGCGCGTACGCAAATACATCTGCGCGCATTTGATGGGCATCCATCCCAGCTTCGACCAAAGCATCCAGCGTGCCGTAGACCATGGCCGGAGAGCCGCTGGCGTAGACATGCAAGGGTTTCAGATCGGGGAAGTCCTCGCACACCGCCTCATGCAGCATCCCGCAGCGCCCCTGCCAGCCGCATTGATCGCTGACGACTTTATGCAGGAACAGGTTGGGCAGTTTCAGCCATTCGTCCCAATGTTCGATGGCATAAAAGTCTTCAGGACGACGCACGCCCCAATACAGATGCACCGGATGCTTGAAGCCCTTGGCGCGGCAATGTTCGATCAGGCTATGGATCTGGCCCATGCCGGTGCCCGCGGCAATCAGCACCAGTGGACCGTCCGGCAGTTCCGCCAGATGGGTGTCGCCGAATGGCATTTCGATCCGCACCATCGGGTTGCGTTGCAACTGGTCGATCAGGCTCAGCGCACTGCTTTCGCGCGCCAGTACATGAATTTCCAGATCACGCCCGCCATGCGGTGCCGAGGCCAGGGAAAATGCGGATTTCTCCCCATTCTCGCGCTCGATCATCAAGTACTGGCCGGCGTGATAACGCGGTGGCTTGCCAGCCGGAGCTCGCAGACGTACACGCCAGGTATCGCCGCCGACGTCCCTGCACTCAATGACCTGACATGACAAGCTGCGCACCGGCAATTCTCCCAGCGCGAGCACGCCATCCCACAGCACGATGCAGTCTTCCAGCGGCTCTGCAATGCAAGTGTAGAACTCGCCATGGTCGCGCACACCGCCTTCCTGTTCGACCCGCCCTTCCACCAACAGCGCGGCGCACACGTGGCAATTGCCGTTTCGACAGCTTTGCGGGCATTCATAGCCCAGACGCCGTGCGCCGTCGAGAATCCGCTCGCCGGGCAGAATCTCTAGCACTGCTCCGGAGGGCTGCAAGGTTACACGCATCAATCTATTCCTAACTGATTCCAGATGGCATCGATCCGCTGGGTAACGGCTTCGTCCTTGACGATCACCCGGCCCCACTCGCGAGTGGTTTCGCCCGGCCATTTATTCGTGGCATCGAGCCCCATCTTCGAACCCAGGCCGGAAACCGGCGAGGCGAAGTCCAGGTAATCGATCGGCGTGTTGTCGATCATCACCGTGTCGCGCTTGGGGTCCATGCGCGTGGTGATGGCCCAGATCACGTCGTTCCAGTCGCGTGCGTTGATGTCGTCATCACAGACGATAACGAACTTGGTGTACATGAACTGTCGCAAAAACGACCAGACACCGAGCATTACCCGCTTGGCATGGCCAGGATACGACTTCTTCATGGTCACGATGGCCATGCGATACGAGCAGCCTTCGGGCGGCAGGTAGAAGTCAGTGATCTCGGGGAACTGCTTCTGCAGGATCGGCACAAACACTTCGTTCAGCGCCACGCCGAGAATCGCCGGCTCATCCGGCGGACGCCCGGTGTAGGTGCTGTGGTAGATCGGTTTGATGCGGTGGGTGATGCGCTCGACGGTGAACACCGGGAAGCTGTCGACTTCGTTGTAGTAGCCGGTGTGGTCGCCGTAGGGACCTTCATCGGCCATCTCGCCCGGATGGATCACGCCTTCAAGGATGATCTCGGCGGTCGCCGGAACCTGCAGGTCGTTGCCACGGCACTTCACCAGTTCGGTGCGGTTACCGCGCAGCAGACCGGCGAAGGCGTATTCGGAGAGACTGTCCGGCACAGGTGTTACAGCGCCGAGAATCGTTGCCGGGTCAGCGCCCAATGCCACGGACACCGGGAACGGCTGGCCAGGGTGCTTCTCGCACCACTCGCGGTAATCCAGCGCGCCGCCACGATGACTGAGCCAGCGCATGATGACTTTGTTGCGGCCGATCACCTGCTGACGATAGATGCCGAGGTTCTGGCGATCCTTGTTCGGACCTTTGGTGACGGTCAGGCCCCAAGTGATCAGCGGGCCGACATCGCCCGGCCAGCAGGTCTGCACTGGCAGCATCGCGAGGTCGACGTCGTCGCCTTCGATGACCACTTCCTGACACACCGCGTCTTTGACCACCTTCGGCGCCATGGCGATGATCTTGCGGAAGATCGGCAGCTTGGACCAGGCATCTTTCAGGCCTTTCGGCGGCTCGGGTTCCTTGAGGAACGCCAGCAGCTTGCCGATCTCGCGCAATTCGCTGACCGCTTCTGCGCCCATGCCCAGCGCCACGCGCTCAGGGGTGCCAAACAGGTTGCCGAGCACCGGGATGTCATAACCCGTGGGCTTTTCGAAAAGCAGGGCCGGACCTTTGGCACGCAGGGTGCGGTCGCAGACCTCGGTCATTTCGAGCACTGGGGACACCGGAACCTGGATGCGCTTGAGTTCGCCGCGCTTTTCCAGACCGCTGATAAAGTCGCGCAAGTCGCGATACTGCATGCGTGAGCCTCGTGTTGGCCGTGCCGTTCGGGGGTGGCAGTTTAGCGCCGAACCCCTCTGTTCAGAACCACGAACTGGCAATTGATCAAAAATCAGATAGCAAAAAGCCGGGTTTCCCCGGCTTCTTGGCCTTATCGACTTACTTGCGTTTCATCGACAGGAAGAACTCATCGTTGGTCTTGGTCGTTTTCAGCTTGTCGACCAGGAACTCGATGGCAGCGATTTCGTCCATCGGGTGCAGCAGCTTGCGAAGGATCCACATGCGTTGCAACTCGTCGTCGGCTGTCAGCAACTCTTCGCGGCGGGTGCCGGAACGGTTGATGTTGATGGCCGGGAAGACGCGTTTTTCGGCGATCCGACGATCCAGCGGCAGTTCCATATTGCCCGTGCCTTTGAATTCTTCGTAGATCACTTCGTCCATCTTCGAGCCGGTTTCAACCAGCGCGGTGGCGATGATGGTCAGCGAACCGCCTTCTTCGATGTTCCGCGCGGCGCCGAAGAAACGTTTCGGTTTCTCCAGGGCGTGGGCATCGACACCACCGGTGAGTACTTTGCCGGAGCTCGGGATCACGGTGTTGTAGGCGCGAGCCAGACGGGTGATGGAGTCGAGCAGGATCACCACGTCTTTCTTGTGTTCGACCAGGCGCTTGGCCTTCTCGATCACCATTTCGGCAACCTGCACGTGGCGGGTTGGCGGCTCATCGAACGTCGAGGCAACCACTTCGCCGCGCACGGTGCGCTGCATTTCGGTCACTTCTTCCGGACGTTCGTCGATCAGCAATACGATCAGATGAACTTCAGGATTGTTACGTGCGATGTTGGCTGCGATGTTCTGCAGCATGATGGTTTTACCGGCTTTCGGCGGTGCAACGATCAGACCGCGCTGGCCTTTACCGATCGGGGCGCACAGGTCGATGACACGACCGGTCAAGTCTTCGGTGGAACCGTTGCCGGCTTCCATCTTCATGCGCACAGTCGGGAACAGCGGGGTCAGGTTCTCGAAGAGAATCTTGTTTTTCGCGTTCTCGGGACGATCGTAGTTGATCGTGTCGACCTTGAGCAGCGCGAAATAACGCTCGCCTTCCTTTGGAGGACGGATCTTGCCAACGATGGTGTCACCGGTGCGCAAGTTGAAGCGACGGATCTGACTCGGCGAGACGTAGATATCGTCTGGGCCGGCAAGATAGGAAGCGTCAGCGGAGCGAAGGAAGCCGAAGCCGTCCTGGAGAATCTCCAGCACGCCATCACCGGAAATTTCCTCGCCGCTTTTAGCGTGCTTTTTGAGCAGGGAGAAAATCACGTCCTGCTTGCGCGAACGGGCCATATTTTCTATGCCCATCTGTTCGGCCAATTCGAGCAGTTCGGTAATCGGCTTTTGCTTGAGTTCAGTCAGATTCATATAGGAATGACGTAATCATTTATGGAGGGGGGGAAATTAAGCTTTTG
Source organism: Pseudomonas sp. ES4 (assembly GCF_050586665.1). Classification (NCBI taxonomy): domain Bacteria; kingdom Pseudomonadati; phylum Pseudomonadota; class Gammaproteobacteria; order Pseudomonadales; family Pseudomonadaceae; genus Pseudomonas; species Pseudomonas sp. ES4. The sequence continues at coordinate 24,596 of NZ_JBOBDO010000023.1, forward strand.
GGCTTAATGAGGCCGCGCCGCAGAGAAGGCGACAGGATCGCGTACTTATTCGAAAAGGAGTGCGTCGGCGACGGCTAGCAGGGGGCAATGGAGAAACCAGTGCGGGGCCGAATGTACCACCTGAGTTTCGGAGCGTCTAGCCCTCAATAACGAAAAGGCCCCGCGATGTGCGGGGCCTTTTTGATGACGCTTAAACGACGCTTAGATGTTGGCGTCGAGGAAAGCAGCCAGTTGCGACTTCGACAGTGCGCCGACCTTGGTCGCTTCAACGTTGCCGTTCTTGAACAACATCAGGGTCGGGATACCACGCACGCCATGCTTGGCCGGAGTTTCCTGGTTTTCGTCGATGTTCAGTTTGGCAACGGTCAACTTGCCTTTGTAGGTTTCAGCAATTTCGTCCAGAACAGGAGCGATCATTTTGCAAGGGCCGCACCATTCAGCCCAGTAGTCGACCAGTACAGCGCCTTCGGCCTTGAGGACGTCGACGTCGAAGCTAGCGTCGGTGACGTGTTTGATAAGATCGCTGCTCATGGAAGTCTCCAGGTTGTAAGCAAAAAAACGTGGCCCATCATAGCCGCCCTTCCCTCGTTCAGGAAGGTGCAGATGATTGAGTCTCGCTATGGTGCCGCATGAGTTTGGGTATAGCTCAAGTCACGAGGTGGCGGGAGCGACGAAGGCAATTCCAGTGCGCAGTGCCGCGTTACGCACATGTTCTTGCATGGCCTTCTGCGCTGCGCCAGACGCCCGCCGGGCCAGTGCGCGGAGGATTTTGCGGTGTTCCTGCCACGTTTCCATGGCCCGCTCGGCCCTGATGAACGGTAGCTTTTGGCTCTCCAGAAAGATGTCGGCGCTGGCCGTCAGAATGCTCAGCATCGCCTGATTGCCGCTCGCCAGCAGGATGCGCCGGTGAAACTCGAAATCAAGTCGCGCCGCAGCCTCGAAGTCGCCGGCCTTCAATTCGAGGCGCATGGCGGCGACGTTATCTTCCAGTGCATCGAGCTCGTGAGTGCTCAGGGTCACCGCTGCCAAACCGGCGGCAAAGCCTTCCAGGGCATAGCGCAACTGGAAGATGTCCAGCGGCGAGGCCTGGGCCGCGAACGGCCAACTCAGCCCCGCATCACCTCGCGGCAAATCAACCGGTGACTGCACGAACACGCCTTTGCCCGGCTGGATGCTGATCACCCCTAACGCGCTCAACGACGACAACGCTTCGCGCAGCGACGCGCGGCTGACGCCTAATTGCACCGCCAAATCCCGTTGCGAGGGCAAGGCATCGCCCGGCCCGAAACCTTGCTCGGTGATCAGTTTACGGATGGCTTGCAGCGCCACTTCAGGTACGGCGCGAGAGATCGAGTTCATGGTTTTTCAGACGAACCAGGCCAATGAGCGGTCAGTTGTAAAGCTATTCACGACGCCCGGCAAGTCGTGCCCCATGGGGGTTCGGAGAAATCCGGCAATGCGCTATCGGGGTGCGAAACGCCGCCAAACTGTTCAGACCAGTAAGACCGAACGAATCCAGCAAAACCGCGGCCTGCGGCATCCAAAACCGACTCTTGGCACGGCCCATGCTCTGTCGATCCGCAGAATTCACTTCTCGCCGATTCGGAGATTTGCCATGACCCAGCGTTACAGCGCCCTCCTCGCCGCCCTGTTTGCCAGCCTGATGCTGAGCCAGGCGCCCGCCCACGCCGACGGTCTGGAGGATGTGGTCAAGCGCGGCGTCCTCAAGGTGGCCGTGCCTCAGGATTTCCCGCCCTTCGGCTCGGTCGGCCCGGACATGAAGCCGCGCGGCCTTGATATCGATACTGCAAAACTGCTGGCCGACCAACTCAAGGTCAAACTCGAGCTGACGCCAGTCAACAGCACCAACCGCATTCCGTTCCTGACCACCGGCAAGGTCGATCTGGTGATCTCCAGCCTCGGCAAGAACCCCGAGCGCGAGAAAGTCATCGATTTCTCCCGTGCCTACGCGCCGTTCTACCTCGCCGTGTTCGGTCCGCCAGACGCCAGCATCAAAAGCCTGGACGATCTCAAGGGCAAAACCATCAGTGTCACCCGTGGCGCTATCGAAGACATCGAGCTGACCAAAGTCGCGCCCGAAGGCGTGACCATCAAGCGCTTCGAAGACAACAACTCGACCATCGCCGCCTACCTCGCCGGGCAAGTTGACCTGATCGCCAGCGGCAACGTGGTGATGGTGACCATCAGCGAGCGCAACCCGAAGCGCATTCCGGCGCTGAAAGTGAAGCTCAAGGATTCGCCGGTCTACGTCGGCGTGAATAAAAACGAGCCGGCGCTGCTGGACAAGGTCAACCAGATCCTCGCCACTGCCAAGACCGACGGCGCGCTGGAGAAGAACTCCCAGACCTGGCTCAAAGAGCCGCTGCCGGCCGATCTCTGATCGTCGTTGCGGAGACTGAACATGGCTTATCAGTTCGATTTCATACCGGTGGTACACAACACCGACCTGCTGTTGCGCGGTGCGCTGTTCACCCTTGAACTGACGGCCATCGGCGCGGTGCTCGGGGTGAGTCTGGGCATTGTCGGGGCGCTGGTGCGGGCGTGGAACATCCGTCCGTTCGCCGGCATTTTTGCGGTCTACGTCGAGTTGATCCGCAACACGCCCTTTCTGGTGCAGTTGTTTTTCATCTTCTTCGGTCTGCCGTCACTGGGCGTGCAGATCTCGGAATGGCAGGCGGCGGTGCTGGCGATGGTGATCAACCTGGGCGCCTATTCCACCGAGATCATCCGCGCCGGTATCCAGGCGATCCCCCGAGGACAGCTGGAAGCGGCCGCCGCGTTGGCGATGACTCGGTTCGAAGCCTTTCGCCATGTGGTGCTGCTGCCGGCACTGGGCAAGGTTTGGCCTGCGTTGAGCAGCCAGATCATCATCGTCATGCTGGGCTCGGCGGTCTGCTCGCAGATCGCTACCGAAGAGCTGAGCTTCGCCGCCAATTTCATTCAGTCGCGCAACTTCCGCGCCTTTGAGACTTACGCACTGACCACGTTGCTCTACCTGTGCATGGCGCTGCTGATCCGCCAGTTGTTGAACTGGATTGGCCGCCGATTCATTGCGAGGAGCAGCCAATGAGCGATTTCACCTTCTGGGACGTCGTACGCAACCTGCTCACAGGCCTGCAATGGACCCTGGCGCTGTCGCTGGTAGCGTTTATCGGTGGCGGACTGATCGGCTTGCTGATCATGGTCATGCGCATCTCGAAAAAAACCCTGCCGCGCAGCTTCGCCCGCACCTACATCGAACTGTTCCAGGGCACGCCGCTGTTGATGCAGCTGTTTCTGGTGTTCTTCGGCGTGGCGCTGGCCGGGGTGGAGATTTCGCCGTGGATGGCCGCGGCGATTGCCCTGACGCTGTTCACCAGCGCCTACCTGGCGGAGATCTGGCGTGGTTGCGTCGAATCGATCCCTAACGGCCAGTGGGAAGCCTCGTCGAGCCTGGCGCTGAACCCGCTGGAGCAACTGCGCTACGTGATCCTGCCGCAAGCGCTGCGGATCGCCGTGGCGCCGACCGTGGGCTTCTCGGTGCAAGTGGTCAAAGGCACCGCCGTCACCTCGATCATCGGCTTCACCGAACTGACCAAGACCGGCGGCATGCTCGCCAACGCGACCTTCGAACCGTTCATGGTCTACGGCCTCGTGGCGCTCGGTTATTTCCTGCTCTGCTACCCCTTGTCCCTCAGTGCGCGCTACCTGGAAAGGAGACTGCATGCCTCTGCTTAGAATTTCCGCCCTGCATAAGTATTACGGCGACCACCATGTACTCAAAGGCATCGACCTGAGCGTCGAGGAAGGCCAGGTGGTGGCGATCATCGGCCGCAGCGGTTCGGGCAAATCCACTTTGTTGCGCACCCTTAATGGCCTGGAATCGATCAACGACGGCGTGATCGAAGTCGACGGCGAATACCTCGACGCCGCCCGTGCCGATCTGCGCAGCTTGCGACAGAAAGTCGGGATGGTGTTTCAGCAGTTCAACCTGTTCCCGCACCTGACGGTCGGCGAGAACGTGATGCTCGCGCCGCAAGTGGTGCAGAGAGTGCCGAAAGCCAAAGCGGCCGAACTGGCGCGGGAGATGTTGGAGCGGGTCGGATTGGGGGAGAAATTCGATGCCTTCCCGGATCGGTTGTCGGGCGGGCAGCAACAGCGGGTGGCGATCGCCCGGGCGCTGGCGATGTCGCCGAAGGTCTTGCTGTGCGATGAGATTACCTCGGCGCTGGACCCGGAATTGGTCAATGAAGTGCTGAGCGTGGTCCGGCAATTGGCCAAGGAAGGGATGACGTTGATTATGGTCACCCATGAGATGCGTTTCGCCCGGGAGGTTGGGGATAAGTTGGTGTTCATGCATCAGGGCAAGGTGCATGAGGTCGGGGATCCGAAGGTGTTGTTTGCCAATCCGCAAACGGCGGAGCTGGCGAATTTCATTGGGACGGTTGAGGCGGCGGGCTGAGGGATCTTCGGCGCCTGCAAGGCCGCCTTCGCGGGCAAGCCCGCTCCCACAGGGTTCTCTGCTGGAACGCGATGGTGTGTTCGACGCAAAAACCTGTGGGAGCGGGCTTGCCCGCGAAGAGGCCATTCGCAACACCTCGGATGCCCCGCGGTAAAAGATCGCAGCCTTCGGCAGCTCCTATGCGTTGGCGTCAGCGTTTGATCGTGGCACGATGTCGGGGTTATCGACCGAGACCCCCTGACCATGCCGCAATCCCAAGCCAAGAATCTGTCCCTGATCGCCGCAATCGACCTGGGCTCCAACAGCTTTCACATGGTCGTGGCCAAGGCCCAGAACGGCGAAATCCGTATTCTCGAGCGTCTCGGAGAGAAGGTTCAGCTGGCCGCCGGCATCGACGATGAGCGCCAGCTCAGTGAAGAATCCATGCAACGCGGGCTCGATTGCCTGAAGCGTTTCGCCCAACTGATCAACGGTATGCCGACCGGCGCCGTGCGGATCGTCGGCACCAACGCCCTGCGTGAAGCCCGTAACCGTGCCGAGTTCATCCACCGCGCCGAAGAAATTCTCGGCCACCCGGTGGAAGTCATCTCCGGCCGTGAAGAAGCGCGCCTGATCTACCTCGGCGTTTCCCACACCCTCGCCGACACCCCGGGCAAACGCCTGGTGGCCGACATCGGCGGCGGCAGTACCGAATTCATCATCGGCCAGCGCTTCGAACCGCTGCTGCGCGAAAGCCTGCAAATGGGCTGCGTCAGCTACACCCAGCGCTATTTCAAGGATGGCAAGATCACCCCGGCCCGCTACGCCCAGGCGTACACCGCGGCGCGGCTGGAGATCATGAGCATCGAACACGCCCTGCACCGCCTGACCTGGGATGAAGCCATCGGCTCCTCAGGCACCATCCGTGCCATTGGCCTGGCGCTGAAGGCCGGCGGTCATGGCACTGGCGAGGTCAACGCCGAAGGCCTGGCCTGGCTCAAGCGCAAGCTGTTCAAACTGGGCGATGTCGACAAGATCGATTTCGAAGGCATCAAGCCCGACCGCCGGGCGATCTTCCCGGCGGGCCTGGCAATTCTTGAAGCGATCTTCGACGCGCTCGAGCTGAAACGCATGGACCACTGTGAAGGTGCCCTGCGCGAAGGCGTGCTCTATGACCTGTTGGGCCGTCATCATCACGAAGACGTCCGTGAACGCACCCTCAGCTCGTTGATGGAGCGTTATCACGTCGATCTGGAACAAGCGGCGCGCGTTGAGCGCAAGGCGCTGCATGCCTTCGATCAAGTGGCCGAGGATTGGGAGCTGGATGACGGCGTCTGGCGCGAACTGCTGGGTTGGGCGGCCAAGGTCCATGAAGTGGGCCTGGACATCGCCCACTATCAGTATCACAAGCACGGCTCCTACCTGATCGAGCACTCGGACCTGGCCGGGTTCTCCCGCGAAGACCAGTTGATGCTCGCGCTGCTGGTGCGCGGCCACCGCCGCAATATTCCCCGGGACAGGTTTGCCGATTTCGGCGATGAAGGCATCAAGCTGATTCGCCTGTGCGTGCTGCTGCGCTTTGCGATTCTGTTCCATCACATCCGTGGCACCCAGGAAATGCCCCAGGTCGTGCTGCACGCCAACGGCGACAGTCTTGATGTGCAGTTCCCGGAGAACTGGCTGGACGAAAACCAGCTGACCCAGGCCGACTTCGCCCTTGAAGCGGAGTGGCTGACCCGGGTCGGCTTTGTGCTTAACGTTCGCTGAAAATGAAAAAGGCCTTCTTCGGAAGGCCTTTTTTTGTGTCCAAAATTCAGCAAACGACGCAAACCCATGTGGGAGCGAGCTTATGTGGCGAGGGGGCTTGCCCCCGTTGGGTCGCGAAGCGGCCCCAGAATCTGCGGTCGTGGTGTATCAGGTACACCGCGTGCAATGTTCTACGACTGCTACGCAGCCGAACGGGGGCAAGCCCCCTCGCCACACAGGGTTTGCGCGTTAACGGACCGCCAGAATCGGGCTACCCAAACGCTCCAGCAACGTCGCCTGCGCGCTGCGCGGGTTCTGGTTGCCGGTCGGCGTATTGCGGATGTAACGGCCGTCCGCCTGCAGGCTCCAGCTGTGAGTGTTATCGGTGAGATACAGCTCCAGCTCTTTCTTGACCCGCATGATCAGCTTCTTGCCCTCGACCGGGAAGCAAGTCTCGACGCGCTTGTCGAGGTTGCGCTCCATCCAGTCGGCGCTGGACAGGAACATCTGCTCTTCGCCGCCATTGAGGAAGTAGAAGACCCGGGTGTGCTCCAGGAAACGCCCGATGATCGAGCGCACGTGGATGTTGTGCGAAACCCCGGCGATGCCCGGACGCAGGCAGCACATGCCGCGCACCACCAGATCGATACGCACCCCGGACTGACTGGCTTTGTACAACGCACGGATGATCTTCGGATCGGTCAGCGAGTTGAACTTGGCGATGATGTGCGCCGGTTTGCCGTCGAGGGCGAACTGGGTCTCCCGGGCAATCATGTCGAGCATGCCCTTCTTCAACGTGAACGGCGCATGCAGCAACTTTTTCATGCGCAGAGTCTTGCCCATGCCGATCAGTTGGCTGAACAGTTTGCCGACGTCTTCGCACAACGCGTCATCCGAGGTCAGCAAGCTGTAGTCGGTGTACAGACGGGCGTTGGCCGCGTGGTAGTTGCCGGTGCCCAAGTGAGCGTAACGGACAATCTCGCCGGCCTCGCGACGCAAGATCAGCATCATCTTGGCGTGGGTCTTGAAGCCGACCACGCCGTAAATCACCACCGCACCGGCCGCTTGCAGACGGCTGGCCAGTTGCAGGTTGGACTCTTCGTCGAACCGCGCACGCAATTCGATCACCGCAGTGACTTCCTTGCCGTTACGCGCCGCATCGACCAGCGCATCAACGATTTCCGAGTTGGCGCCGGAGCGATACAGGGTCTGGCGGACCGCCAATACATGCGGGTCCTTGGCAGCCTGGCGCAGCAGGTCGACCACCGGGGTGAAGGACTCGAACGGGTGCAGCAACAGGATGTCCTGCTTGCTGATCACGCTGAAGATGTTCTCGCTGTTTTGCAGCAGTTTCGGGATCTGCGGGGTAAACGGCGTGTATTGCAGCGCTCGCTGACTGTCCAGACCGGTGATGCTGAACAGACGGGTCAGGTTGACCGGCCCGTTGACCTGATACAGCTCGGTCTCGTGCAGGTTGAACTGCTTGAGCAAGTAGTCGGACAGGTGTTTCGGGCACGTGTCGGCCACTTCCAGACGCACCGCGTCACCGTAGCGACGCGAGAACAACTCGCCGCGCAGGGCGCGGGCCAGGTCTTCTACATCTTCGGTGTCGACGGCGAGGTCGGCGTTTCGGGTCAGCCGGAACTGGTAGCAGCCCTTGACCTTCATGCCCTGGAACAGGTCATCGGCATGCGCATGGATCATCGACGACAGGAACACGTAATTGTCGCCAGCGCCGCCCACTTCTTCCGGCAACTTGATGACCCGCGGCAGCAGACGTGGCGCCGGAATGATCGCCAGACCGGAATCGCGGCCGAAGGCGTCGATGCCTTCGAGCTCGACGATGAAGTTCAGGCTCTTGTTCACCAGCAACGGGAACGGATGCGTCGGGTCGAGGCCAATCGGGGTAATGATCGGCGCGATCTCGTCGCGGAAATAGCGGCGCACCCAGGTTTTGATCTTGGTGGTCCAGTGACGCCGACGGATGAAGCGGACCTGATGTTTTTCCAGCTCCGGCAACAGAATGTCGTTGAGGATCGCGTACTGGCGATCGACGTGACCGTGTACCAGCTCGCTGATGCGGGCCAGGGCCTGATGCGGTTGCAGGCCATCGGCACCGGCCTGTTCACGGGCGAAGGTGATCTGCTTCTTCAGGCCGGCCACACGGATTTCGAAGAACTCGTCCAGGTTGCTGGAGAAGATCAGCAGAAACTTCAGCCGCTCCAGCAACGGATAGGACTCATCCAGCGCCTGCTCCAGCACGCGGATGTTGAACTGCAGTTGCGAGAGCTCGCGATGGATGTACAGGCTGCTGTCATCCAGGCCGGGAATGGCAATCGCTGGCGCCGCTACAACGGGCTCAGCCACCACCGCGGGTGGAGCAGGCTCCAGCTCCGGCGGGGTTTCGGCGATTGGCTCCACCACAGGTTGAGCGTCTTTTACGGCAACTTCAGTGAGCACTTCGGTATTCATCGAATGTTCCTGGGAGGGCTATTTTTGCTCTCGTAACAATTGAGCAGCACGGACGGCAAAGTACGTCAGGATGCCATCAGCGCCTGCACGTTTAAAAGCGGTCAGGGATTCGAGGATAACCCCTTCGCTCAACCAGCCATTCTGGATCGCCGCCATGTGCATGGCATATTCACCGCTGACCTGATAGACAAAGGTCGGCACTTTAAATTCTTCTTTTACCCGGTAAAGGATGTCCAGATACGGCATGCCTGGCTTGACCATGACCATGTCCGCGCCTTCTGACAAGTCCGCCGCCACTTCGTGCAGGGCTTCGTTGCTGTTGGCCGGGTCCATCTGATAGGAGGCCTTGTTGGCCTTGCCCAGGTTCAGCGCCGAACCGACCGCATCGCGGAACGGGCCGTAATAGGCGCTGGCGTATTTGGCCGAGTAAGCCATGATCCGCACGTTGACGTGATCGGCCAGCTCCAGCGCTTCGCGGATCGCCTGAATGCGACCGTCCATCATGTCCGAAGGCGCCACCACCTGAGCGCCGGCTTCGGCGTGGGACAGGGCCTGTTTAACCAGTGCGTCGACGGTAATGTCGTTCTGCACGTAGCCTTCTTCGTCGAGGATGCCATCCTGGCCATGAGTGGTGAACGGGTCCAGGGCGACGTCAGTGATCACACCCAACTCCGGGAACCGATCACGCAGGGCGCGGGTGGCGCGCTGGGCGATGCCGTTGGGGTTCCAGGCTTCGGCGGCGTCCAGAGACTTGAGCTCTGGCGGCGTCACCGGGAACAGCGCCAGCGCCGGAATCCCCAGCTCGACCCACTTGGCCGCTTCTTCAAGCAACAGATCGATGGTCAGGCGCTCGACGCCCGGCATCGACGCCACCGCTTCGCGACGGTTTTCACCGTCCAGCACGAACACCGGCAGGATCAAATCATCGACGGTCAAAACGTTTTCACGGACCAGTCGACGCGAGAAATCATCACGGCGATTGCGACGCAGGCGGGTTGCTGGGAACAAACGGTTGGCGGGGGTAAAGCTCACGGCAGACTCCTGAGCCCGCGCTGGCGGGCGAGCGTGACAGTTATAAGCGGCCATTATGACGAACACATGACAGTTGTGCTTAGCCCTGTGACACGTAGCCGCATTCCATTGTCCTTGTAGGAAATGTTCACGTCGAGACACATTTGGACACTTTCATGAATGTTGCCGAAGGGTTAGGCTGCGCGTTCATTTCGCCAGCATCCAGACAATGCTCCAACAATTTCTTCAGGAATTCGGCTACTTCGCCCTCTTTCTCGGCACGTTTTTCGAAGGCGAAACCATTCTGGTGCTCGCCGGCTTCCTTGCGTTCCGCGGATACATGGACCTCAAAGTGGTGATGATCGTGGCGTTCCTCGGCAGTTATGCCGGTGATCAGCTGTGGTATTTCCTGGGGCGCAAGCACGGCCGCAAGTTGCTGGCACGCAAACCGCGCTGGCAATTGATGGGCGACCGGGCACTGGAACACATCCGCCGGCACCCGGACATCTGGGTACTGAGCTTCCGCTTTGTCTATGGCCTGCGCACGGTGATGCCGGTGGCGATCGGCCTGTCGGGCTATCCGCCAGGACGTTATCTGCTGCTCAACGGGATTGGTGCCGCGATCTGGGCCACCGCGCTGGCTGCCGCCGCCTATCACTTCGGCGCGGTACTCGAAGGCATGCTCGGCAGCGTCAAGAAGTACGAGCTGTGGGTGCTTGGCGCCCTGTTGGTACTGGGCTTTTGCCTGTGGTTGCGCCGACGCCTCAAGAACGCCCGTCTGGCGAAGAAGATCTACGCCGACGAGCAGGCCGCACTGGCCAAATCTGCCGAGACTAAGACGCCAGCCGAGTGAAACGGTTTCTGCAACAGTAGAGACCGATACCACTGAGCAGGCTGTAGCTCAGCAGGCCGACCCAGCCTGCCGCGCTGGCCGGCCACAGCCCAACGACCGGCGCCAGCCACACCAGCGGCACATTCGACGCCAGGCGCAGCAGCTCCAGCTTCAGCGCCCACGGGCGATTCTCCAGGGCCACGCCCAACGTAAACAAACCCAGCGCCACGGCACCCCAGCCGAGCACCAGCGCAGCGGTTGGCAAACTCTGCTCCAGGTTCATCAAGTAGCTGCCCAGCGCGAGGTAGACGCAGAACTGCAATACGACGTACAGCTGCTGACGCCCGTCCAGCGGCACCTCGAATTTACGGAACTGACTCAGGTCAGGCTTGTTCATCGGGTATCTGGCCGCCACATCCGCCGGCCGCCAACCGGTGCGCATGAACCAGATGCGCACCTTGTCCCATTTGCTTTGCGCACGCCGCGCGTCATCCCACAGCTGCGCGTAGAACTGCACGTTCGCCCACAACGGGTTCCAGCTCGCCAGTGGCGTGGTCACGCCGAAAATCACCGGTTCGTTATCGTCCTCTTCCTGGAACGAGCCAAATAGACGGTCCCAAATAATGAACACCCCGCCGTAGTTGCGATCCATGTAGAGAGCGTTCTGTGCATGGTGGGCCCGATGATTGGACGGCGTGACGAAGAACCACTCGAACCAGCCGAGCTTGGGAATGTGTTTGGTATGCACCCAGAATTGGTACAGCAGGTTCAGCGAGGCGACACTGATGAACACCAGCAGCGGCACGCCGAGCACAGCCATCGGCAGGTAGAAAATCCAGCTCAACAGGAAGCCGGTACTGGTCTGGCGCAACGCCGTGGACAGGTTGTAGTCCTCGCTCTGGTGATGCACCGAATGCGCCGCCCAGAGAATGTTGCGTTCGTGGCCCATGCGATGCAGCCAGTAGTAGCAGAAGTCGTAGAGGACGAAGGCGAATACCCAGACCCAAACGCTGTCGGCCGAGAGTTCGAACAGCGCCAGGTGCTTGAGGGCAAACGCATACGTCACCAAGCCGACGCCTTTGGTCAACAGGCCGGTGGTGGTCGACAGCACGCCGGTGCTTATGCTGTTGATCGCATCCGCCACGCGATAATTGCTCACCCCGCGCCAACGGTCGGCCAGCAGTTCGACGGCAATCAGCACAAAGAAAAACGGCACCGCATACAGAATGAAGTCCATGACGCGCCCTGATCGGAATCTTGAGGACAGATCCTAGGTGTAGCCGCGAATTAACCCTATGGCAACGAGTGACAAATTAGTGGACATTTAACGCCATGAATCTGGAGAAAAGCCCATGAGCAAAAAAATTGCAGTGATCCTGTCCGGCTGTGGCGTATACGACGGCGCCGAGATCCACGAAAGTGTGATCACCCTGCTGCGTCTGGACCAGCGGGGGGCTCAGGTGCAGTGTTTCGCGCCGAACATCGCGCAGTTGCACGTGATCAATCACCTGACCGGCGAAGAAATGCCCGAGTCGCGCAATGTGCTGGTGGAATCGGCGCGGATCGCCCGGGGCAACATCAAGGATATCCGCGAAGCCAGCGTCGAAGACTTCGATGCGCTGATCGTTCCCGGCGGATTTGGATCGGCCAAGAACCTGTCGAACTTTGCCGTCGAAGGCGCCGGATGCAGCGTTCAGCCTGACGTCCTGGCGTTGACCGAAGCGTTCGCCGAGGCCGGCAAGCCGGTCGGGCTGATCTGCATCTCGCCGGCGCTCGCGGCGAAAATCTATGGACCGGGCGTGACCTGCACCATCGGCAATGACGCCGATACCGCCGCCGCCATGAACAAGATGGGCGCCACCCACGCCGACTGCGCGGTAACCGACATCGTTGAAGACAAGGCACGCAAACTGGTCAGCACCCCGGCGTACATGCTGGCGCAGAGCATCAGCGAAGCGGCGTCGGGCATCAACAAACTGGTCGACCGCGTGCTCGAACTGACCCACGAAAACGACGCCTGACCTGATCGTTCCCACGCTCTGCGTGGAAATGCAGCCGGGACGCTCCGCGTCCCAAAGCGGACGCAGAGCGTCCAGTTAGGCATTCCCACGCAGAGCGTGGGAACGATCAGTGTGAACGGGTAAGCCGCGTGAGGATCCGGTCCAGCGCATTGGCAAACGCCTGCTTCTCGCGCTCGCCAAAGGGTGCTGGCCCGCCGCTCATTTGCCCTTGTTCACGTAGATCGGTAAACAGGTTCCGCACCGCCAACCGGTCGCCCATGTTCTGCGCATCGAATTCTTTGCCCCGTGGATCCAGCGCCGCAACGCCCTTTTTCACCAGACGGTCGGCCAGCGGCACATCGCTGCAGATCACCAATTCGCCAGGGACCGCGTGCTCCACCAGATAGTCGTCGGCCGCATCCGGGCCGCTGGGCACTACGATCAACTTCACCAGCGCCAAGCCCGGCTTGATCTGCGGCTGTCCGGCCACCAGCACCACTTCGAACTGGCGCTTGAGGGCGAACTTCACCACCAGATCCTTGGCCGCCCGGGGGCAGGCGTCGGCATCGATCCACACGCGCATTGTGTTTTCCTCTTCCAAAAAAAATCGCGAGCAGGCTCGCTCCCACAGGTTATACGCAATTCCTGTGGGAGCGAGCCTGCTCGCGATTGTGAGCGAAGCGAATGCTGTTGTTAAGAAACCTGCAACCGCCGCTTCTCAGCCAGCCGACTACGGCTATACAGCACGATGATCGCGATAATCGCCACCGCCTGCGCACTCAGCGAATACGCGTCAGCGTGGATCCCCAGCCAGTCGAAGTCAAAGAACGGCACCGGCCGGGTGCCGAAAATCCCGGCTTCCTGCAATGCCTTCACGCCATGCCCGGCAAACACCACCGACAACGCGCACAACAGACCGGCGTTGATGCTGAAGAACAACGACAGCGGCAGTTTCGCCGAACCGCGCAGGATCACCCAGGCCAGCCCCACCAACATGACCAACGCCGTCGCACCACCCGCCAGTACCGCGTTATGGCCCGCCGGACCTGCCTGCAACCAAAGGGTCTCGTAGAACAGAATCACTTCAAACAGTTCGCGATACACCGAGAAGAACGCCAGCGTTGCAAACCCGAAACGACCACCGCCGCCCACCAGGCTGCTCTTGATGTAATCCTGCCAGGCCGCCGCGTGACGACGGTCGTGCATCCACACGCCAAGCCAAAGCACCATGACAGCGGCGAACAACGCCGTGGCACCTTCCAGCAGTTCGCGTTGCGAGCCGCTGACATCGATCACATACGCCGCCAGCGCCCAGGTCGCCAGACCTGCCAGCAACGCCAAGCCCCAACCGACGTTGACGCTGCGCACCGCCGATTGCTGGCCGGTATTGCGCAGGAACGCGAGGATCGCCGCCAGCACCAGAATCGCTTCCAGGCCTTCGCGCAACAGAATCAACAAACCGGAGATGTAGCTCAGGGACCAGCTCAAGCCATCGCTGCCCAACAGGCCGGCAGCTTCCTTCAATTTGGCCTTGGCTGCGTCCAGACGCTGCTGGACCTGAGCCACCGGCAAACCGTCCTGCAACGACTGACGGTACGCCATCAGGGATTTTTCGGTGTCTTTACGCACGTTGGCGTCGACGTTGTCCAGCGAGCTTTCGACCAACTCAAAGCCTTCCAGGTACGCCGCTACCGATAAGTCATAAGCCTGATCGTGATCGCCAGCGCGGTAGGCGGCGATGCTCTTGTCCAGGGTGGCCGCCGTGTAATCAAGCAACTGCCCCGGACCACGCTTGACCAGCGGCGGTTGCGCTCGCTGGGCACGGAAGGTGGCAGCCGCCTGAGGACCTTCAGCAGCCTGCACTTCGGCTGGCGTCTGACGGGCGAGGTCGGCGATGTTGTAGGTTTTCTCGGACTTTGCCGCGGTCGGGTCGGCACTGAAGCTTGCGATGTAGGTCGCCAGATCCCAACGTTGACGATCATCCAGTTGATCGGCGAAGGCTGGCATGTCGGTGCCTTCGACACCCATTCCCAAGGTGTTGTAGATCGCGTAGAGGCTCAGTCGGTCCAGTCGCACAGCATCGCGCAGATTGGCTGGCGGCGGCGTCATGCCGACACCCGCCGGGCCGTCACCGGCGCCCGTATCGCCATGACACACCGAACATTGCTGGGCATACAGCGGTGCGCCGCGAGTCGGGTCCGGCGTAATGACCGGAGCCTGGCTGACTTCATAGGTCACCGCCAGTCTGGCCCCCAGCTGACGTGCCTGACGGGCAACATCCGCACCATTTTTGCGGGCGGCGATGGCAGCGCCAAGGCTGTCGACGCCCTGCTCCAGCTCTGCGCGTTCGGGTCTGGCCGGCAAATCGGCGATCAAACCTTGCAGTACTTTCAAAAATTCCTGCTGTTCGCGGTATTCAGACTCATCGATGACGTTGCCCGCCTCCACCGTCGCCGGGTAATCGGCGCCGATGTAATCGAGCAGATGCAGGGCCTTGGGCGCACCTTCCGCGGTTTCGGCCAGCGCATTGAAGCTGCAGAACGCGATCATTGGCAGCACGAGCCACGCCAGAAAACGAGAGGAGGCAATCATGAATAACTCTCAAATGGAAATACGAAGTAACACATTGTTCACTCTCAATGAGTTTCACTCAAGCTTTGTTGGAGTTTCCTGAGACAGCCATAGGGCGTGCGGCCTGAAATAACTAATGGCACATTTCGGAAATATGAAATTAAAAAGCCATTACATAGCCAGCATCCTTGCTTATAATGCCGCGCCGTCGTTATTGCTAAACGGCATTTAAGCTCCTCTTTTTATGAGGAATTGGCAGGATGCCAACCTTCCCGCCAATAGGTCCCATCAGCCCGGCCAGCATTTGCGGCTGCTTACATTCAGGGAAGAAGTACCCCATGGCATCCCGCGCCCTTACCTCGATCGCGCTCAGCGCTGTCACCTTGCTTGGCGGCTGCTCGGCCTTTCGTAACTACGATTCGGAACTTGCACAAACCAACCAGCAACTGGCCTCCGGCAACGTCGATGCCGCCTTGACCCTGTTGGAAAAGAACAACACCAGCAAAGACAAAGACCTGCTCTATTACTTCGAGAAAGGTGAACTGCTGCGCGCCAAGGGCGACTTGTCCGGGAGCCAGAACGCCTGGTCCAGCGCCGATCAGGTGGTGGGCAAGTGGGAAGACTCGGTCAAGCTTGATACCGGCAAATACCTGGCCCAGTTCGGCAGTTTCGTGGTGAACGACAAGGTCCGTCGCTACGAAGGCTACGACTACGAAAAAGTCATGCTGACCACGCAGATGGCCCTCAACCTGCTGGCAGTCAACGACTTCGACGGCGCGCGCATGTCGATCAAAAAGACCCACGAACGCGAAGCCGTGATCGCCGATCTGCGCGACAAGGAATACCTCAAGAGCGAAGAGGAAGCCGAGAAAGAAGGCGTCAAGACCCAGTACAAGGACTTGCAGGGTTACCCGGTCGCCAGCCTCGACGCACCGGAAGTGGTCAGCCTGAAAAACAGCTACCAGAGTGCGTTCAGCCATTACCTGGCCGGCTTCGTCTACGAAGCCCTGGGTGAAAAAGACCTGGCTGCGCCGGGCTACCGCAAAGCCGCCGAACTGCGTCCGAACACCCCGCTGCTCGAACAGGCGCTGGTCAATCTCGACAAGCCAGGCGGCAAGAACGATGACAGCGACATCCTGATCGTCGTGCAAAGCGGCCTGGCGCCGTCGCGCGATTCGATCCGCATCCCGTTGCCCTTGCCGATCAGCAACCAATTGGTGATCACGCCACTGTCGTTCCCAATCATCAAGGCGGACACCTCCACCGCCACGCTCAGCCAGATTGGTGTGGACGGACAGCAACTGAACCTGACGCAACTCAACAGCACCACTGCCATGTCCCGCCGCGCCCTGCGTGACGACATGCCGGGCATCATCCTGCGCACCACCGTGCGTGCCGTGACCAAAGGCGTGGCGCAGAAGCAGATCAACGAAACCAACCCGCTGGCGGGCCTGGCGGTGGGTATTTCTTCAGCCGTGCTCGAAGGTGCCGATACCCGTACGTGGCGCACCCTGCCGGACTACACGCAAGTGGTGCGTCTGCGCCTGAAGAAAGGTGAGCACCAAGTCACCCTGCCGAACGCCGTGGGCGGTTCGGTGGTCAAGGTCACCGTCGATCAGCGCTACCAGGTCATCAGCCTGCGCGCCGTGGGCAATCAGGTGTTCGCCAGCGGCCTGGCCGCGCAGGTGATCCCGAAAGCCAACCCGACCGCCATGGCCAGCCTCAAACCTTAAGAACGGAGTCTTTGCATGCGTTTCAAATTCATCGCTGTTGTCGCCCTGGCCTTGCTGGCCGGGTGCGCCACCCCGCCACCGCCGGAACCTGGCAGCGCCGCCAGCAAGGTCGTGGCCATGGGCAAGCTCAAGAACATCGTGGTCGGTGCCATGCGCGTCGCCCGGGAAAACGGCTTCATGACGGTCAATGCGCAGATGAGCAACACCAGCTTCAACAACAAGACCTTCTACTACCGTTTTGCCTGGCTCGGCCCTGAAGGCTTCCCCGTCGCCGAAGAAGAAACCTGGAAAAGCCAGATGATGTACGGCGAGCAGACCAGCTTCATCCAAGCGATCGCGCCAACCGCCAAGGCCGTGGATTTCCGTCTCGAAATCAAAACGCCTTAAGCCCGACACCCTATTCGTTCAGTTCCAGAGAGCATTCCCATGTTTGCACGTTTTTCGTTCATCGCCGTCTTCGCCCTCCTGGCCAGCGGCTGCGCCAACACTTCGCCGACCCTGGGCAGTAAAAGCATCAGCTACGGCGACACCAAGGCTGTGGAAACCGTGACCAACGAGTTCGGTTCCACGGACCTGCAGATGATCGCCGAGTCCATGACCCGTTCCCTGGCCCAGTCCGGCATCATGCAGGGTCGTCCGGTGGTTCAGGTCTACGACGTGAAGAACAAGACCAGCGAGTACATCGACACCCGTGAAATCACCACCAGCATCAAGACCCAGCTGATGAAAACCGGTGTCGCGCGCTTCGCCAGCGATAACAACGCAATGCAGAGCCAGGTTGACCAGCTCAAGCTGCAAAACCAGAGCGGCCTGTACAAGAAGAGCACGGTAGCCAAGACCGGCAACATGATCGCCGCCAAATACCGTATCGAAGGTTCGATCAGCTCGATCGTCAAGCGCAGCGCCGATTACAAGGACGTCTTCTACAAATTCAGCCTGCAATTGATTGACGTTGAAAGCGGTCTGGCCGAGTGGATGGACGAGAAAGAGATCCGCAAGACCACGGAGCGTTAATCAATGCGCGCATGGATTGGCATGATGGCCCTGACTTGCGCATTCAGCGTGCAAGCGGCCCCGAAAGTCGCGGTGACGGACCTCGCGTATCAGGAGCGAGTGGAGCAGTACATCCACATCGTTTCGGCACAGAGCAACCACAGCCAGAGTTACTACGGCGCCAGCGGCTCTTCGAGCTACAACGAAATCGAAGCCACCAGCAGCTACATCGAACAGGGTGAATTGCGCAAATTCACCGGCGACATCAAGGGCGAGATTCTTCGTACCGGCATGTTCCAGCTGATCCAGGGCACGCCTTACACTTCGGCGTCCAAGGGTGACGTCTATGACGTGATCAAGCGAATCAAGGCCGGCAACTTCAAAGGCGCGGACTACGTGTTGTTCGGCACCGTGTCGGACATCGACTTCAACAAGGACATCAACGAGCTCGCCAACACCAACAGCTATTCGGCGGTGCTGGCGTTGACCCTGGTGGCGGATTTCAGCCTGATCAACACCAAGACCTTCGAAATCACCTCGGCCTTCACGGCGATGGGCGAAGGTCAGGACACCAAACTGATGAACCATCGGGACATCCGTGTCTCGCTGAACCGTCCGCGGGTGGTGCGTGACGTGTCCAAGTCCTTGGGAGAGGACGTGGCAGGGCAACTGAGCCAACAGCTCGGCGGCGGTGGTTACGAGCAGCCGGAGCAAGCGCCGCGGCGTAACAACCTGCCAGCGGACATAGCGCCGGTCATTCTGCGCTGACCCTCCGGAAAACGAAAAAGGCGACCCAAAGGGTCGCCTTTTTTATGCTTGCTCTTATGCCCATCAAATAAATCTGAACCGTACTGAGTCCTAATGCGGCGAGGGAGCTTGCTCCCGCTCGAGTGCGTAGCGCTCGCAATATTTGGGGGCCGCTTCGCAACCCAGCGCGAGCAAGCTCGCTCGCCACAATAGGTCGCGTTTGTACCCGAGAGTTTTACACCGCCGCTTTGCGAAGCGTCGCCATGAACGCCGCCGCGCCTATGAATAGCCCGGCAAACGTGCGGTTCATGCGTCTCTGCTGCTTGGGCGTGCGCAACATCCGCAGCACCTTCGCTGCCAGCCCGGTGTAACCGGCCATGACGATCAGGTCGACGCAGATCATGGTGATACCGAGGATCAGGTACTGCGCCACCAGCGGTGCATGTGGATCGATGAATTGCGGCAGCACCGCGAGCATGAACACCAACGCCTTGGGATTGCTGACGTTCACCAGGAAACCGCGGAACACCAGCGCCATCGGCTTGCCGATTTGCCGGACTGCCGCATCGTCGCTCATGTCATTGGGCAGCGCGCGCCATTGCTTGACCGCCAGGTAAACCAGATAAGCCACGCCAAACCATTTGATCGCGTAGAAAGCAGTGGCCGAAGCCGCGAGGATCGCACCGACACCGGCGGCGACAATCGCAATCTGCAACGCCAGACCCAGTTGCAGGCCCAGGGCGTTCCAGTAACCGCGCCAGAATCCGTATCGCAGACCGCTGGACATCGACGCAATGGCGCCGGCACCGGGAGACAGACTGATCACCCAGCAGGCGGCAAAAAATGCCAGCCATGTTTGAAGCACCATCGCACACCTCGATTCAGACTCGTGACAGACGTCTAAGCTAATGCGGCTTTGGGCTGATGACTACCGATTTTTTGCAGGACAGGGTGGACTGCCGACCAGCGTTTATGGCTGTAAGGCCTCATCGCGAGCAGGCTCGCTCCCACATTGGTTTTTCGGCGCTCACAAATCCCATGTGGGAGCGAGCCTGCTCGCGATGACGATTTATCAGACAACCTCTATGCAAGAGGTAACGACTATTTTTCGAACCCATTGGACGGAAACACATCCGTACCGCGCCAGCGTCGAACCGAGCGCTGGAAGAACAGGCTGTTGGGCACTTGCACCATGGCGCTGCCGGTGCCGAGTTCTTCGGCTTCGATCAGCGTGGTATAGAGCAGATTGATCGCCACCACCCGGCCTTTGACGCCAGGCTTGTCGGTGGTGTCCACCAATTCGACCACATCACCGATCCGAAACGGGCCGACGGTGAAGATCAGGATCGCGCACAGCAGATTGGAGAGCACGCTCCACATGGCGAAGAACGCCACGGCCGCTACCGCGACAAACCCGGACAACGCGGTCCAGAGCACCGTCGCCGAAACGCCGAGGCGTTCCAGCACGAAGATCAGCGCGCTGCCCATGATCAGCCAGCGCAACCCACCGCGTAGCGGCATGAAAAATTGCGGCGGAAACGGATAGCGTTCGCCCAGGCGTGTCAGGCATTTAGCGACAACCCGCTGGGCGATATAACCGGCCAGCAGGATCAGCAGAATTTGCACGACCAGCCAGAGTGGCTCGCCCCACCCAGCCGGCAGCGGCAACTTGAAGGCTTCCATCAGGACAGAGCCTCCAGCTCCGCCTGCATGCTTTCAAGCAACTCCAGCGCTTCCATCCAGGCTTCTTCCAGTTCGGCTTCACGGACCTTCAGCTTGGCCTGTTCGGCCAGCAGATCACGCAAATCGTTTTTGCGCGCCGGCTCGTAAATGTCGCTATCGCCGAGGCTGGCATCGATCTTCGCCAGTTTCTCGTGCAGCTTGCCCAGCTCGGCTTCGAGCTTGTCAGCCTCGCGCTTGTGCGGTGCCAGTTGCTGACGCAACGCGGCCGCCGCCTGGCGCTGGGCCTTCTTGTCGGTCTTGTCCGGATTGACCGGCGTGTTACTGACCGGGGCGTTGCGCTGACGGTAGTCCACCAGCCAACGGGTGTAGTCTTCCAGGTCGCCGTCGAACTCCTCGACCTTGCCGTCCGCCACCAGATAGAAATTGTCAGTGGTGCTTTTGAGCAAATGGCGATCGTGGGAGACCACCAGTACCGCGCCACTGAATTCCTGCAGGGCCATGGTCAGCGCCAGGCGCATTTCCAGGTCCAGGTGGTTGGTCGGTTCGTCGAGCAGCAACAGGTTCGGCCGGCCCCAGGCGATCAACGCCAGCGCCAGACGGGCCTTTTCGCCACCGGAGAAGTTCAGCACCGGCTCATCGATCCGCGCACCGCGGAAATCGAAACCACCGAGGAAGTCGCGCAGCGTCTGCTCGCGCTCGGTCGGCGCCAGGCGCTGCATGTGCAGCAACGGGCTGGCCTTGGAGTCGAGGGAGTCCAGCTGATGCTGGGCGAAGTAGCCAACAACGGTGTTCTCGCCACGGGTCAGTCGGCCGGACAACGGCTCGAGTTCACCGGCAAGGTTTTTGATCAGAGTCGACTTACCGGCACCGTTCGGGCCAAGCAAACCGATCCGCGCACCGGGGATCAATTGCAATTTGACCTTCTCCAGCACGGCGCGCTCGCCGTAACCCAGTCGGGCGTCGGAGAGGTCAATCAACGGGCTGGAGATTTTCACCGATTCGCGGAAAACAAAATCGAATGGCGAATCGACGTGGGCGGCGGACAGCTCTTCCATCCGCTCCAGCGCCTTGATCCGGCTCTGGGCCTGACGGGCCTTGGTGGCCTGGGCCTTGAAACGGGCGATGTAGCTTTCCATGTGCGCCCGTTGCGCCTGCTGCTTCTCGTAGGCCTGCTGTTGCTGGGCCAGACGTTCGGCGCGAGCGCGTTCAAAGGCGCTGTAACCACCGCGATACAGGGTGATCTTGCGCTGATCGACGTGGGCCACGTGATCAACAACCGCATCGAGGAAGTCCCGGTCGTGGGAAATCAGCATCAAGGTGCCGGGATAGCTCTTGAGCCATTCTTCGAGCCAGATGATGGCGTCGAGGTCCAAGTGGTTGGTCGGTTCGTCGAGCAGCAGAAGGTCCGAGGGGCACATCAAAGCCTGCGCCAGGTTCAGACGCATCCGCCAACCGCCAGAGAAATCTCCTACCTGGCGATCCATCTGTTCATTGGTGAACCCAAGGCCGGCCAGCAACTTGCGGGCCCGGGCATCGGCGGTGTAACCGTCGGCGCTGTCGAGTTCCGAGTGCAGGCGGGCCTGAGCGGTACCGTCATGGGCCGCTTCGGCTGCCGCGAGGTCGCGTTGCACCTCACGCAGGCGCAGGTCGCCATCGAGCACATAGTCGACCGCCACCCGATCGAGAGTGTCGATCTCCTGGCGCATGTGGGCGATGCGCCAGTCCGCCGGCAAGAAGCAATCACCCGAGTCCGGGTGCAGGTCACCCAGAAGCAGGGCGAACAGGCTCGATTTGCCGGCGCCGTTGGCACCGATGAGGCCGGCTTTGTGGCCGGCGTGCAGGGTCAGCTCGGCGTCTTCTAGCAGACGTTGCGGGCCACGCTGTAAAGTCAGGTTCTGAAGTCGAATCATAATGGCGGCGGAGTCTACCAGCTTCGCTCGCAACTGGCGCGAGTAGCACTATGTCCTCTGACCTGTGGAGCTTTTCCCTTAGTACTTACGCCCGTCCCGGCGTTGAACCCGCGTGCCTGCAATTGCAGTCGGCGGGTATCAATGTGTGCTTGCTGCTGTGCGGGCTGTGGCTGGGAGAACGTGGCGTCACCTGTAACGAGCACCGATTGCAGCAATTGCGTAGCGTGGCCGAGCCGTGGGACGCAGACGTGGTGCAACCGCTGCGAGCCTTGCGGGTGAATTGGAAAGTCGTTGCCACTGACGATAGCGAACTGAATGCGTTACGCGAACAAGTGAAGGCACTCGAGCTGCAAGCCGAGCGACATCTGTTGGTGCGACTGGAACGATTGGCGTTGAGTTGGCCGCAGGATGAGGCGACCGATCTATCGGCCTGGCTGGAAGGTGTGGCGGCGGGTGCCGCCCACCTGGACCGCGACGCGCTGCATCAGCTGCGCGTCGCGGTAACCGGCACTTAGGAAGCGCTGGTTGGGGTGGTTGCTGCGATCGATGCGGCGGCCGGCGTTGGCGCTGGCGGCGTTGTCGAAGTGGCCGCTGCTAAAGCAGACGTTGCCGCCGGAACCGGATTGGCTGGCTTGGCAACTGGCGCGGCGGCCGGCTTGGCGGCAACCGGTTTTTTCACCGCTGGTTTTGCAGCCGGTTTGGCAGCGGCAGGTTTGGCTGCTGGTTTCGCTGCGGCAGGTTTTGCAGCAGTGGCTGGCTTGGCTGCAGCAGGTTTTGCAGCAGCAGTTTTGGCAGCCGGTTTGGCTGCAGCTTTTGCAGCTGGTTTTGCAGCTGGCTTGGCCGCAGTTTTAGTCGCGACTGATTTCGCGGCAGGCTTGGCAGCAGGTTTCGCAGCGGCAGTTTTTGCAGCCGGTTTGGCAGCTGTTTTCGTCGCTGCAGTTTTCGCCACCGCGGATTTAGCAGCAGCGGTTCTTGCAGCCGGTTTAGCGGCAGCTGTTTTGGCAGCGGCTGGCTTGGCAGCGGCTGGCTTGGCGGCAGGTTTGGCAGCGGCTGTTTTAGCCGCCGGTTTCGCAGCGCTGGCAGCGACTGGTTTTTTCGCCGCAGGTTTTGCTGCTGGTTTTGCTGCGGCTTTCACCGGTGCTTTGGCGGCCGGTTTGGCAGCAGGCTTGGCCGGTGCTTTTGCAGCAGCCGGTTTGGCAGCGGCTTTCTTGGCAGGAGCCGAAGCAGGCTTGGCCGAACGCAGGGACAACGCCTTGCCGACAGCCTCTTGCACACGACCGACGCCCTGGGCCAGTTTCAGGCTTTCTTGAGCATCGCGCTTGAGTTGCAGAATGTAGCTGCGAGTTTCGGATTGACGATCCTTGAGGGCATCGAGCAAGTCCTCAAGCTCCTTCACCGCGCCTTTGGCCTTGGCTTGTGCCTTGGCCTTGCCGGCCGCCGCAGCGTCCTGCAATTTGGTACGGGATTTGTGCAGTTTTTCTTGCGCTTTTCCGCGTTGCTTTTCCAGTTTGGCGAGCAGTTTTTCAGCATCAGCCAAGGCTTGGGAACAAGCGTTTTCCAGATGCTCGAGCAAGCTGCTCGAGAGTTGTTGGAGTAAGTGCAACGGGGTATTTACAGGCTTCTTGGTGGCCGACATGGTTTACCTCCTGGCTGACGTGGGTGCGGCTCATACTAGACCTCTGCTGCTACCGCCGCTAGGGCATGTTGACAGTATCCAAAGCGCTGCGTTGCAACGGATTGAAATTCTTCTGCGCTTGCGCAAAACCAGTTCACCGTCGGGCGCATTCACACTGGCATAATCCCCCGCATCTCAGGTCGGAGAGTGCCCATGTCGCGCTACCTTTTTTTATCTCTGTGCGTGTTTTTTTCAGTGGCCCAGGCCGCCGAAAAAACCCAGGAAAATGACACTCATGATCTCTCTTACAGCTTGGGTGCAAGTCTCGGCGAACGCCTGCGCCAGGAGGTTCCTGATCTGCAACTGCAGGCGCTGATCCAAGGCTTGCAACAAGCCTATCAAGGCAAACCCCTGGCACTGAAAGATGAGCAGATCGAACAGATTCTTGCCGAGCACGAAGCCCAGGTCGCCTTGCAACCGAGCATGCCGCAAAGCGAAATCGCCCTCGAAAAAGAGCAGGCTTTTCTCGCCGAGGAAAAAACCAGACCGGGCGTTCGTGAGTTGGCCGATGGGATATTGCTAACGGAGTTGGCGCCAGGCACTGGGGCCAAAGCCGGCCCCAACGGCAAAGTCCAGGTGCTGTATATCGGCCGACTTCCCGACGGCACGGTGTTCGATCAGAACAGTCAGCCGCAGTGGTTCAGTCTCGATAGCGTGATCAGCGGATGGCGCAGCGCGTTGCAGCAAATGCCGGTCGGTGCGAAATGGCGCTTGGTGATTCCATCGGCCGAGGCGTATGGCGCCGAGGGTGCCGGCGATCTGATTGCTCCGTTCACACCACTGGTATTCGAAGTCGAACTGCGCGGTGCCACAGGCTGAATACCGGAAACGAAAAACGGCGCGCATGGCGCACCGTTTTTGCAGGTCTTGCAGGAAGGAGGTTCAGGCCTGAACCGGGTCTTCTTCCTTGTGAGCGGTGTGCAGCACTTCGATCAGGCAGTCTTCCAGTTCGAAGCGTTCGTGCAACAGGCCACCCAGCTCTTTGAATTTCTCTGCCACGCATTGACCTGCATCACACAGGTCATTGAACGCCAGCAGCTTCTCGGTGATGACATCGATGCGAGGGTAGATGGTCTCGGCCAACTCAAGCCCGCGAGTGTCACCAAACGCCTTGGCTTCACCGGTCAGCTGTTCGTAGATCTCGAAGTGCCCGGCAGACACGTAATCGACCAGCACGCCGCAGAATTCCTGCAACGGCTTACGATTCTCACCCAGCGCCTCAGGCTTGGCGCCGAGAGCATCATAGGCCCGAACCAGTTCGTGACGCTCCTGCAACCAGCGATCGATCAGCAGATGCACTCCACCCCAACGTTCCTGAGCATTCTGACAACTTTCGAGCATGGTGATCTCTCTTCCCTTGTGGGTCATGCTGCCCTACACCCGTCGCACACTTGAAAATCAAGTATCGGCCAGGCAGAGCGTCATTCGAGCAACATAATTCCAATGACACGTGCGGGCCAGATTATGCCCGCGCGACAATGGCTTCAAGGTACGCAGGAGATAAAGTTCATACAAGTGTTTAATCACCCGCCAGCGCCCGATGCGACGAACCGCCGCTGAGCGGTCGCTGACACGCTTTCCAGGCAAGACGCAGCAACTGATAAATACCTAAAATCGTCATCGCCATGAAGAGCAGCAGACTCCATTCAGGAATGCTCAGATCGAACAGTGTCCAGGAAATCTCCGCGCACTCGGCCACCCCTTTGAACATCTGTGTCACCTGGCAAAACCAGGGCATGTCCTCGTACGGAACCGCCAGATCAGGCGGACACGTCAACAGCTGATGCGTGGGATCGCTCTGCAGCAAAACCTGGCGCCATGCCGTGATCGTACCCGCCAGACTGCAAAACAGTCCGAGTACCCAATACAGGAAAGACCCGAAGCGGCCGGGCCCATGCACCGAAGCCACGAGGCAGACACCCGTGAGCAACGCGAGGCAAAAGCGCTGCAACAGGCACAACCCGCAAGGCTTGAGGCCGACCGCATATTCCAGGTAATAGGACACGCCCAAGGCCAGGGCACCTGCAATGAAAGCCATGAAAAACAAGGAGCGTGAGCAGGCCAAAGACATGGCATTTCCGTAACAGTAGAGACAGGCGGTTACGGTAGAGGAAAGCGCCGCAGGCTTTCAAGGCAGGCCAGCGGGGACACTTCAACAGAAGTGTAGGGAATTCCCGACAGGAACGAGAGGATTAGGTGTAGTCCTCTGTAGGACTTTGCCGTTTACGGACTACAAAGGGAAAATACCGACAATTTGCAGGCGGCTGGGTCGCTCCTTGGAGCGACCCGTCATCCGCTCTTCAAGCGTGAACAGGAACCGGCAACGGTGCCGCCAGCAGGCGCTCGTCCAGCAAACCCAGGCCTTCCTGGAACAACTGATTGCTGCGTTCAGTGTCACCCAGCTGCGCCAGCAGCCGCGCCAGTTCCGCACAGGCTTCCGGGTTTCGCTGCACGCGCAGGCTGCTTTCCAGATAATCCCGCGCCTTGCCCCAAAGGCTGCTTTGCAGACACAAGCGCCCCAGGGTCAGCAGCAGGCTCGGGTCGGCCGGATGATCCTTGAGCCAGCCTTCGGCGGTGTGCAGTTGACGGGCCGGATCGCTGCCGCGAACGAGTCCGTAGAGGCGCGCCAGATGACTGTCGTAGTTGCGTTTGAGCGCTGTTCGCAGGATCTCTTCGGCCTCGACCTGAGCCCCCAGTTGCCGAAGTTGCTCGGCATAAGCGAGCACCAGTTGCGGCTCCTGACGCTGAGCTGAGGTCAGTTGCTGCCAGGCGCGATTGAGCGATTGCAAGCCGACCGTTCCGTCTGCTTCTTGATGCGCCGCCAGGGACAGGTTCTCCCCCCAGGCCCGGCGCTCCAGTTCGGCCAGCTCGGACGCTGGCAGGACCTTGTCCTTGCGTAGCTCCGGCAGCAGGCGAATCACGGCCGACCAGTCGCCGCGCTGTTGGTGCAAGCGCTGCAACTGGCGCAAGGTCTGGACGTTATGAGGATGACGCTCGTGCATGGCTTGCAAGGTCACCAGGGCGCCATCGGTATCGCCGCGGTCGGTCTGGAGTTGCGCGTGACTCAGGGCAATGGCCAACTCTGCCTGGGGCTGTCGCTCCAGAGCGCGCTCGAGCAGATTGTCGCTTTCCTCGTATTGCCCTTGTTCGTTCGCGGCCCGGGCAGCGCCGAGGTAGTAAAGCAGCGGCTGGCGCTCGGCTTCCGCAGCCCGATGCAGATGACGCTGCGCACTGGCCCAGCGACCTTCGGCCAGATCCAGCTGACCGTGTTCAATCGCCACCTGCACCCGGCGACTGCGATTGCGCCGCGACCAGGGATTGACCACGCCGCTGGAGGTCATCACCAGTTCGATCAACGCCTTGATGCCCCAGAACACCAGCCAGAGCACAGCGACCAACGCCAGGGTTGCCCACAGGCTCGATTCGTAACGGAAGCTTTTGTAGGCGATCAGCACGTAACCGGAATGCTCGGCGATCGCCAGCCCCAGCGCGGCAGCAGCGGCGATCACCAGGAACACGATTACATAGAGGCGTTTCATGGCGTCGCCTCCTGAACGGTGTCCGCGGCAGGTTTGGCCATCGGTTTGATCGAGTCCTCGGCGTTGACGTTACGCCGCTCCAGATACCCCTGAACCGCACTCAGCGTGCCGGTCAGGTCTGGCGTGACGACGGTGACCGGTTGCTTGCTCAACTCGCCAACCTGCTCAAGCATCACTTTGCTCTGAGGGTTGTCCGGGTTGAAGTTACCTTTAAGTACGTCCCGCGCTTCGGCCAGCGCCTGGGTATAAACCGCGGCCTGGCCGTTGAGCGCGGCCCATTGCGCCTGCTCCAGCGCCAGGCTCAGGGCCAGGCGCACCTGGCTCAGGCTCTGCCCGGCCAGCAACGGACGCACATTCTTGTCGGCGTTGAAGTCGATGCGGATGTAGCGCGAGACCTGATCCCACCATTGCGCCCAACGACTGGCGCCGTCGCCATCGGCGGTCAAACCCAACAGGGATTCGCCACGGTCCTTGTACTCGGGTGCCAGCTCGGTAAGGCTGATCACCTGATCGCGCAACGCCCCCAATCGCAGGAACAGACCGGTGCGATCCGGCTGCTGGGTGCTACGCAATGCCACCAGTGTCTTGGCTACTTGCTCGCGAGCGGCAAACGAACCCGGGTCGTTCTGTTCGCGCAAAATTTCATCGGCGCCCTGGACCAAAGCCTGGGCACTGCTGATGTCCTGCAACGCGGAAAGACGCAGGCTGGCCAGACGCAGCAGATGCTCGGCCTCGGCCAGGCGCCAATCCTTGCGGCTGGCGCCCAGAACCGTTTCCAGACGTTGGTTCAAGCGTTGCTGATCACCTTGAAGCTGAGTGACCAAACGACTGCGCGCGTCGAGCTCGTCGGCGGCCGGCATTTGTTCCAGGCGAGCCGTCAGGCGTTGTTCATTGAGCTTCAGCTCCTGCGCCTGATCGTTCAATGCCTGGACCTGTCTCAACTGCAGTTGAGTGTTGGCTTGCAGGTGACGCACCTGCCAGACTCCCCAACCGCCCACGGCAACACCGGCAGCGCCCAGCAGCAGCGCGACGATTGCCAGCCCATTGCCTCGGCGCTGCACTGCAGCAGGTGGCCCGGTTTCAACCGGTGCTTCAACCGGTGCATCGAGCACTGGCTTGACGTCATCTTTAGGCAAGGCTGTTTCGCTCACGTATCCATCCTTTGCATTAGAGAACGGGTCCGGGATGCTCCCGTAACGCCGTCAGCAATGCCGCGGCACTGGCGCCACGACAATCCACAACTGTTTGGGCCCCGGCGGAACGTGCCAGCTCGGCGACCCTGGGGCTTGGAACAAACAACGGCAACCGCGCCAACTGCGGCCAGGCATCGCCGGCCAATTGATGCAGGTGCTCAAAACCCTGTCCACTGCTGACCACCAGCCCGTTCAAGCGTTCCGCTTCGATCCGGTCAGGCAGCGCTGCCGGCGGGTACAGCGGCAGGTCGCGGCGGTACAACTCCAGATACTCGACACTAGCACCAAGCTCGCGCAAACGCTCAGCCAGCAACTCGCGCCCGCCCTCCCCGCGCATGATCAGCACACGCGGATCGGGCCGCGCAATGGCCTCGCGCAACTGCGGAAGTTCAAGCAAGGCTTCGCTGTCATCGCCCCCCACCGGAAAGCTGATGTCCAACCCGCGATCCTCGAGGATCTGCGCGGTGGCTGCGCCTACGCTGAACCACTTCAAACGAGGGGGTTGCGGCCGATACCTGTCGAGCAGATCCACGGCAATTCTGGCAGCCGGCTTGCTGACGACTATCACTGCGCAATAGCGATCCAGCCCCTGAATCATCTCGCGCATTGTGTCAGAGGCAGGAATCGGCTCGATCTCCAAAAGCGGCAAACTGCTGCTGAAAATCCCCTTTTCGGCCAAAAAACCGCTGAGCGCCGCCGACTCATCCGCGGGACGCGTCAGCAGCAGGCGCCAACCCGTCACTCGTGACCTGCCTCGCCGTAGACTGCTTTCAGGATGTCGTTGGCGCCTTGACTCAGCAGGTCTTCAGCCACTTGCACACCCAGGGCTTCGGCATCGCTACGTGGCGCACGAGCCTCGGCGCTAAGCAGCAGGCCGCCGTTCGGATCTCCGACAAGACCGCGCAACCAGATTTGTTCGCCTTCAAGCACGGCATAGCAGGCGATCGGCACTTGGCAGCCGCCATTCAAATGTTTGTTGAGAGCACGTTCGGCGGTCACGCGGGTGGCGGTGTCCTGATGGTGCAGCGGTGCCAACAGCGCGTGAATTTCGCTGTCGATGCTGCGGCATTCGATACCCACCGCACCTTGGCCACCGGCCGGCAGACTGTCGTCGACGCTGATGGCCGAGGTGATGCGATCTTCAAAGCCCAGACGAAGCAGGCCGGCAGCAGCGAGGATAATCGCGTCGTATTCGCCGGCATCGAGCTTGGCCAGGCGCGTGTTGACGTTGCCGCGCAGGAAACGAATCTCCAGGTCTGGGCGACGGGTCAGCAACTGGGCCTGACGGCGCAGGCTGGAGGTGCCGACGATGCTGCCTGGCGGCAATTCGTCCAGGCTGGTGTAGGTGTTGGAGACGAATGCATCGCGCGGGTCTTCGCGCTCGCAGATGCAAAACAGACCGAGGCCTTCAGGGAAGTCCATCGGCACGTCTTTCATGGAGTGCACCGCGATGTCGGCTTCGTTTTCCAGCAGCGCGGTTTCCAGTTCTTTGACGAACAGGCCCTTGCCGCCGATTTTCGACAGTGGCGAGTCGAGCAACTTGTCACCGCGACTGACCATGGGCACCAACGTCACGAGCAGACCCGGATGGGCCTCTTCCAGACGGGCTTTGACGTATTCGGCCTGCCACAGGGCGAGTGCACTTTTACGGGTGGCGATGCGGATTTCGCGAGAGGACATGGATCAATCCGTACTGAATAGATACGGCGGATAATAACAGCTCAGCCAAATCCACTTTGACTTGTATCAGAAAACCGCGTGGCCTCCCTGGCCTCAGGCATCCAGCAATCGGGATGAAACCCGCCCGTAAATGGCGGATTAAAGCTGTTGCATCATTTTGCGCACGCCCGCCACATGCCGCCGGCTGACGATCAGGGCGTCGCCGTTCAAGCCTTTGAGGAACAGCTGAAAATGCCCCAGAGGCGTGCGTTGCAGGCGTTCGATGCGTTCGCGGGCGACCAGCGCGTTGCGGTGGATTCGCACGAAGCGGTCGCCAAATTCATCTTCAAGGGCCTTGAGCGGCTCATCCAGCAGCACTTCGCCGCCTTCGTGGCGCAAGGTCACGTATTTGTGATCCGCAATGAAATAGACCACCTGACCCAACGGGATCAGCTCGATGCCTTTACGGGTACGGGCGCTGATGTGGCTGCGCGGCCCGCTGCCACTTTCGGCGGCGGGACGGGTCAGGGCCGCGAGCTGGACGCGATTGGGCCGCTCGGCTTTTTTCAACGCTTCATGTAATTGTTCTGTACGCACAGGTTTCACCAGATAGCCTACGGCGCTGGCCTGTAAGGCTTCCACGGCAAATTCATCGGGGCCTGTGCAAAACACCACGGCGGGCGGGGTTTCGCGTTCGCACAATCGTGCAGCCACTTGCAAGCCATCGAGGCCCGGCATGCCGATATCGAGCAGCACGATATCGGGTTTGTGGCTGTCGATCAGAGCCAACGCTTCATCGCCGTTCGTGGCGCTAGGCTCCAGGACACTGTATCCCTCGAGTTCGCCAACCATTCGGCTCAGGCGCTCGCGGGCAAGGGGTTCGTCATCAACGATCAGGACATTCATATTGCGCTGGATTCCTGCGTGAGTCTCGCACAAGGATAGCGTAGACAGGTGAAGTGACGTCCGTCACCGCGATCCACGCTAAGACTAGCGCGAGGGCCAAAAAGTGCCGCCCGACCGACGGCTAAATTTTCATCTGTCGTGCGTTTGGCGGTCCTGGCCCGCATTGGCGAGGCTTCACCGTAGGGTTTGTTGATACACAATATGAACACCCCCCTCTTCTTATGGTCAGCTGCAGCGTCTGGAAGTGCGCTGATCCTACTGTCCAACTGTAGACGGTTGCCGGCACGATATTGCTCAATTGAAAAATATCGTTGCGCAAATCCCCTCGGCGTTGATTCGAGTATGGACCGCCACCTGAGAAAAAAACGTATCGACCAGTGTCACCGACAGGATTGGCAACCCTGTTATTATCCGCGACAGCTTTCTACGCCATCTTTCTTCAGCCGACACGAGCGAATTCATGAGCACTGACAAGACCAATCAGTCCTGGGGCGGCCGCTTCAGTGAACCCGTCGACGCCTTCGTCGCCCGCTTCACCGCCTCCGTCACTTTCGACCAGCGCCTGTATCGCCACGACATCATGGGCTCGATCGCTCACGCCACGATGCTGGCCAAGGTCGGCGTGCTGACCGATGCCGAGCGCGACAGCATCACTGATGGCCTGAAGACCATCCAGGGTGAAATCGAGGCCGGCCAGTTCGACTGGCGCATCGACCTCGAAGACGTGCACATGAACATCGAAGCGCGCCTGACCGACCGCATCGGCGTCACCGGTAAAAAGCTGCACACCGGTCGCAGCCGTAACGACCAGGTCGCCACCGACATCCGCCTGTGGCTGCGGGACGAGATCGACCTGATCCTGAGCGAAATCACCCGCCTGCAAAAAGGCTTGCTGGAACAGGCCGAGCGTGAAGCCGGCAGCATCATGCCGGGCTTCACCCACCTGCAAACCGCGCAGCCGGTAACTTTCGGGCACCACATGCTGGCGTGGTTCGAAATGCTCAGCCGCGACTACGAACGCCTGGTCGACTGCCGCAAACGTACCAACCGCATGCCGCTGGGCAGCGCCGCACTGGCGGGCACCACCTACCCGATCGACCGCGAATACACCGCTCAACTGCTGGGCTTCGATGCCGTGGGCGGCAACTCGCTGGACAACGTGTCCGATCGCGACTTCGCCATCGAGTTCTGCTCGGCCGCGAGCATCGCGATGATGCACTTGTCGCGTTTCTCCGAAGAGTTGGTGCTGTGGACCAGCGCGCAGTTCCAGTTCATAGATCTGCCGGACCGTTTCTGCACCGGCAGCTCGATCATGCCGCAAAAGAAAAACCCGGACGTCCCGGAGCTGGTGCGTGGCAAGACCGGTCGCGTATTCGGCGCCCTGATGGGCCTGCTGACCCTGATGAAAGGCCAGCCACTGGCCTACAACAAGGACAACCAGGAAGATAAAGAGCCGCTGTTCGACGCCGCCGACACGTTGCGCGACTCGCTGCGGGCCTTTGCCGACATGATCCCGGCGATCAAACCCAAGCACGCGATGATGCGTGAAGCAGCCCTGCGCGGCTTCTCCACCGCCACCGACCTGGCCGACTACCTGGTTCGCCGCGGCCTGCCGTTCCGTGACTGCCACGAAATCGTTGGCCATGCCGTGAAGTACGGCGTGGAAAGCGGTAAAGACCTGGCGGAAATGAGCCTGGAAGAGCTGCGCAAGTTCAGCGACCAGATCGATCAGGACGTGTTCGCCGTGCTGACCCTGGAAGGCTCGGTGAATGCCCGTGACCATATCGGCGGAACTGCGCCGGCACAGGTGAAAAAGGCCGTGGCTCGCGGCCAGGCGTTACTCGCCAGCCGCTAAACCGCTAAAAGCTTCGCGAGCAGGCTCGCTCCCACATTTGGAATGCGTTCCCCTGTGGGAGCGAGCCTGCTCGCAAAGCGGTCTTGAAGACGCGGTAAAACCTACTTCTTGCCGGCGACCATCGCCAAAAACGCTGGCATTGCCGCGTCCTTGTCCTTTGCAATCCGCTGCACATTCGGCTTTTCCCCCAGACGCTCCAGCAGCGCCTTGGCCGCCGGCATCTCCGCCAGCAAATCCAGGTCAAACAGCTTCTGCGCCACCGCACAGGCCAACGGCACGCTGTAGAGGAAATACAAATCCGCAATGCTCAGGCTGTCACCTGCCACATAAGGGGTGAACTTGCCGTGCCTGCCCAGTGAGGCAAACCCCAGCAGCAACTCGGCCTTGGTCTTGTCCTTGATCGCATCCGGCACCGTCATGCCGAAAAATGCTTCGGCGTAGCAGGCACGCCCCGGCAATTCGATGTACAGCTCGATTTCCTTGGCCAGTGCCAGCACCTGCGAACGTTCAAAGGGATCGCTCGGCAACAGCGGCGTGCCTTTCTGGCTTTGTTCGAGGTATTCGAGAATCACGCTGGTTTCGTTGATGAAACCCTGTTCGACACCCAGCACCGGCACCTTCCCGCGAGGGCTGATGGCTAATGCCTCCGGGCTCGTCCCCGGGTAAAACAGGACCTCTTCAAATGGCAGTCCCTTCTCGAGCAGCGCCAGCTTGACCATGTTGTAGTAGTTGCTGACGGAAAATCCATAAAGCTTGAGCATCACATCGCCTCCAGGCCGTGCGGGGTTGGCAGGTGCCTTTTATAGAATGCCGCGACGTTTCTTGCCAGCAGCATCACAGCGCTGAATGCAGGTAAACTGGCCGCCTTAACTTGAGGAGCCTGCCATGAGCGAGCCAACCCCCGGCATCAACAACGACGAGATCGACGAAGAAGAGTTCGCCGAAAACACCCTGGTCGAAGCCATCGAAAACCAGATCGAAAGCGACAATCCGCCAGCCGCCAAGGCCACCTTCAACAAGCTGACCCTGGTGGGTTACGAACGTGAAGAAATCCTCAATCTGATGGCCCACGTTTTGGCCGTGGAAATCGACGCGATCCTCGAAGAAGACCGCGCGTTCAACACCGAGTGGTACGAAGCTGCGCTGCGTGCATTGCCAGAGTTGCCGCCCGAAAAGAAATAACCGCTACTTGTTGGACGCTGGCTTCTGTGGCGAGGGGGCTTGCCCCCGTTCGGCTGCACAGCAGTCGTGAGCTTTTTGGGGCCGCTTCGCGACCCAACGGGACGGTGCGGCGATCCGACAAGCCCCCTCGCCACAGGCAACCTCCACAACCACAAAAGCCCGTTTCCACACAAATTGTCACCCATCAGTCCCGCCCTCCCCCAGACCCTGACTACACTGAACCCACCCCGCTGCCGCACCACCCACCGGGGAACGCTTCCCAAGGCGAAAAAACCCTGTCGCGAGCACTGGACATGCCGCCCGAGTGGGATCACCTTAGGGGCGCTGTCGTCCAATTCCTAGAAAGTCTGGAGTCCTTATGTCGCTTACCCCTGAGTTGGTTGCCGAACTGGAAATCCTCGCACTCTTCAACCTGGACAGTTCCCAGGAAGGTTTGAAAATTCATCAGACCGCTGCCCCGAAAGCCATTGCCGCCGCCCAAAGACTGTTCGACAAAGAACTGATCACCCAGCCAGATGGTGGTTATCTGACCAGTCTGGGTCGTGACGCCGCGCAAAATGTGCAAACCGTTCTGACCATTCTCAACGTGCGGGAAACTGCCTGAGCATTACCGTCGCGCCCACGGAAACCCCTGTTACGGGATTTCCGCGGGCACATTTCGTTACCTGCCCTGTTACCTGCCGTCGCCCCGCGTAAAAATCTGACGCCAGAAAAACAAAATCAGCTTAAAAGTCCTGGAGCCGAGGCGCTAAACTGCCCCTCATCCGCAGACAATCACGTCTGAGCCCCGCGAGCCGGTTTGAGCTGACATGACCCGCCCCCATGAAATCCGCCCCGATCTGGACGAGGGAATCGACCGCAAGGTTCTCAGTCAACTGCGCGCACGCTTTCTGAAGCTCAACGAAGGCCGCATGGCCCGCGCCATGGAAGGGTTGTCGACCCGCCAGCAAGCCGTTCTGACCTTGTTGCCGCTGTTTTTCCACGTCAATCATCCGCTGTTGCCGGGGTACGTTTCGGGCAGCACGCCGGCCGGGCTGTCGAACTACGAACCCGACGCCAACACCCTGGCCGAAGCCCAACGCCTGACCCGCTCGTTTTCTTATAAACCCCGCCATGGCAGCAATCCGCCGCGACCGATTCACGGCCTGTTCCTGATGGGCAGCCTCGGCACTCTCGCCCAGGCCGACCAGAGCGACATGGACGTGTGGGTCTGTCACGGGCCGGACTTGAGCGAAAGCGAGCTCGCTGAACTGCGCAAAAAATGCCAGCTCCTCGAAACCTGGGCTGCCAGTCAGGGTGCCGAGGCGCATTTCTTCCTGATCGACCCGACCCGTTTCGTACGCGGCGAACGTGATACGCAACTGAGTTCGGAAGACTGCGGCACCACCCAGCACTATCTGCTGCTGGACGAGTTTTATCGCACCGCGATCTGGCTGGCCGGACGCACGCCCATCTGGTGGCTGGTGCCCGTCTACGAAGAAGCGAGCTACGACCGTTACACCCACACGCTGATGTCCAAGCGCTTCATCCGTGCCGATGAAACCCTCGACCTGGGCCATCTGGCCAATATCCCGCCCGGCGAATTTATCGGCGCCGGGCTCTGGCAGTTGTTCAAGGGCATCGAGTCGCCCTACAAATCGGTACTCAAACTGCTGCTGATCGAGGTGTACGCCAGCGAACATCCCAAGGTTCATTGCCTGAGCCTGCGCTTCAAGCAAGCGGTGTTTGCCAATCAGCTCGACCTTGATGAGCTGGATCCGTACATCGTGGTTTACCGACGCATCGAGGAATACCTCACCGCCCGCGGCGAGCCGGAACGCCTGGAGCTGGTGCGCCGGGCGTTGTACCTGAAGGTCAATCGCAAACTCACCGGCAGCAACAGCCGCACGCAGAGCTGGCAGCGCTCGTTGCTCGAACGTCTGGCCCACGAATGGCAGTGGGATCATCGTCAACTGGCCCTGCTCGACAGCCGCAGCCAGTGGAAAGTCCGTCAGGTCGGCTCTGAACGCAGGGCCTTGGTCAAGGAGCTCAATTACAGCTACCGTTTCCTGACCCAATTCGCCCGCAACGAACAGACTGTCAGCCTGATCAACAAGCGCGACCTCAACGTACTGGGTCGACGGCTGTACGCAGCGTTCGAGCGCAAGGCCGACAAGATCGAGTTCATCAACCCTGGCATCGCCCCGGATCTGGCCGAAGACACCCTCACGCTGGTACACGCGCCGAACAAGAAAGAATCGGGGCAAACTCAGTGGGGTTTGTACAACGGCAGCCTGACAGCCCTCGAATGGGAGCATTTCGCACCGATCAAGCGCAGCCGCCAACTGCTGGAACTGCTGACCTGGTGTCACCGCAACGGCGTGATCGACAGCAGCACTCGCCTGGCCTTGCATCCCGGCACCAGCGACCTGAGCGAGTTCGAACTGTTCAACCTGCTCGGCAGCCTGCAACAGAGCATCGCGCTGCCGCTGACAACCGTCGCCGAAGAACCGTTACTGCGCGCGAGTGTGCCGAGCGAAGTGCTGATTCTGGTGAATGTCGGCGTCGATCCACTCAAGCACCACCGCGACCTGAACATCCTGATGACCACCGAGCGCACCGACTCCCTGAGTTACGCCGGCGTCCGGGAAAACCTGGTGTTGACCCTCGATCAGGTCACGCTCAACAGTTGGAACGAAGTGCTGGTCAGCCGCTTCGACGGCCCTCACGCGCTGCTCGACTGCGTGCGCGATTACCTCAACAACCTGCCCGGCGGGCTACAACAACCCACGTTGCGGGTTCGATGCTTCTGCCACAACCGCGCGCAATTCATCGCCCGGCGGGTCGAAGAGATCCTCGACACCGCGCAGAACCTGCTGTTGAGCCAGCTCAATCATCGCTACCTGATTCAAGTCCAGCAGCACTACCACGTGCTCGAACTGGTGCCCGGCCAGGTCAAACATATCGCCCTGGACACGCTGCCGGCGCTGATCGATTACCTGGGCGAAGAACGGGCAAGCTACAGCCCGCTGCACCTGGACCCGATGGTGCTGGAAGACCACGACCTGGCGCTGGTCCTGCCAATGGGGCAGCCCGATTGCATTCAGGTGTTCTACCGGATCAACGAATACCACGCCGACCTGTACGTGCTGGATGAACTCAATGTCCTGTGGCAGCAGCGCTTGCCTTACCACGACGAGCAAAGCCTGCTGGTGCCGCTGCAACGTTTCCTGCAATCGATCCAGTACCGACGCGACGCCTTACTGCCGATGGAAGTCGCCCAGCCCCAGAGTCTGGACATCCTGTATTACCAACTGCTGCCCTCCGGCCCCGTAAGGGCGCGTCGGGTCGAATCCCGGCCAGCGCCGCAAACCCCGGTCAACAAACCGTTCTACGATGTGCAGGCGATTGTCGGCAAAGCCGCACCGGGGCAGGTGCAGGTCACGTTGTATTGCAATCAGCGGGAATTTTCAGAGTTGGAACATGGCGAACGACTGTTCAGCGTGGTCGCCCGGGAAATCGTCGAGCAGCGCCGTGAAACCGAACGCTATCGCTGCTACATCACCGACCTGGACCTGTCAGGCCTGCTCGGTGATGGTCAGAGTTCAAGCATTTTGTATTTGCGCTACAAGGCTGACCTGGAGCGCGCATTGAACGAGGCGCTCGAGCAGGTCTGAGGATTTACTCGGGGAAGTGGCCGCCCTCGGCCGGCTGCGATTCGACTTCCAGCAGGGTCAGTTTCAGCGTCTTGCCGCCCGGAGCCGGCCAGTCGATGTGCTGACCCACCTTCAGGCCGAGCAACGCACTGCCCACTGGCGCCAGAATGGAAATCTTGCCTTCGTCGGCATTGGCATCCTTCGGATAAACCAGCGTCAGGTGATAGTCCTTGCCGCTGCCTTCTTCACGGCAATGCACACGGGAATTCATGGTCACGACATCGGCGGGCACTTCATCGTGACCGACCACGCTATCGGCGCGATCCAGTTCGGTTTGCAGCGCGATAACGCCCGGCAGCGTGTCATCCAGGCTGTCGATCAGGCGCTCCAGACGTTGCACGTCCAGACGGGTAAGGGTGATTGAAGGTGCGGTCATGATTTGGGCAGACTCCTTTCTTCTGCACAGAAAAAGCAAAACCCCGCCAGAAAAAGGCGGGGTTTTCACGAGCCTCGATGGGTTGAGGCGTTTCTCGACACTATCACAGCACAATAAATATACAAGTAAGGGGCGACGACACACTTTTGTAGCAGCTGGCGAAGCCTGCGTTCGGCTGCGTAGCAGTCGTGGGATCAGGCGAACGGTGCATCAGGAGTACCGAACATTCAGGTTTTACGACTGCTGCGCAGCCGAACGCAGGCTTCGCCAGCTGCTACAGGTCGCGTGAAGGCGTCAGGTGGCGGTCTTGCGCTGCGCCGCCTGGGCGCAAATGACACGCCGCCGTTCATCATCGGCCGAACGCCATTCGCGGATATCTTCGACATGGCGAAAACACCCAAGGCAGACCTTCTGCTCATCCAGCCGACACACGTCGCTGCACGGCGAAGCCACCGCCGGGCTGACATTGCTGTAGAGCGGTTTTGGCGCACGAACGGGCGCAGGCTGGGTCACGATCTCACAGACCTTCGAAATCGAGCTCGGCGTCAGCTTGCTGCTTGACGATGCGCTCGAGCATCTCGCCGAGTTGTTCGTCGCTCTTGTCACACATCCAGCGCTTGCTCTCTTCGTCGTAATCGAAGTGGAACCCGCCGGACACGGCCGCCAGCCACAGCTGCCGCAGCGGTTCCTGACGACTGAAGATCAATTGGCTGCCGTTTTCGAACTTGACGGTGAGCACACCGGCCGAGCTCTCCAGATCGATATCCAGGTCACACTCGTCAAAAATATCCTCCAGCGCCTGCTGGGTGGCATCGACCAGGTCGTGGAAACGGGCTTCAGTCAAACTCATTGCGGGAACCTCAAAAAGTGTCTACTCACGCTCAAGCGCCGCAAGATACGGGCGAGCCCCGGTGATTGCAAAGGATAACGACCAAGGGCCTTTCCTACAGACCTGCAAACCTGTGGGAGCGAGCCTGCTCGCGATGGGGCCATCATATTCAACATCTTCGTTGACTGACACTCCGCCATCGCGAGCAGGCTCGCTCCCACAGGGATTGCACATAACTGGCAGGCATCGTGCGAAGCCCCGCCGGACGGGAGCCCCGTTGCATAGGCAAGCTGCCGGGTGGCCGGTATACTCCGGCGCAATTAACGCATTTTCAAGGATTTCGCCATGAAGCGCCTGATCTCTTCCCTTGCTGCGCTCGTCGCGGTTGCTTGCCTTGTGTCGGCCTGTGGTCAAAAAGGCCCCCTGTACCTGCCTGATGAAAATCAGGACCCTGCAGAGCAAGCCAAATCGTCGCAGCAGACTCCGTCGAAAGCCCACAAGCACGACGTCTACTAAGGGAACGCCATGGACGCTTTTAACTACCGTGACGGTGAGCTGTTCGCGGAAGGGGTTGCCCTGTCCGCCATCGCCGAGCGCTTTGGTACACCGACCTACGTTTACTCCCGTGCGCACATCGAAGCTCAATACCTGGCTTACGCCGATGCGCTGGCCGGCATGCCGCATCTGGTCTGCTTTGCGGTCAAGGCCAACTCCAACCTGGGTGTACTGAATGTCCTGGCGCGTCTGGGCGCCGGTTTCGACATCGTTTCCCGTGGTGAACTGGAGCGCGTACTGGCCGCTGGCGGCACTGCTGACAAGATCGTGTTCTCCGGTGTCGGCAAGACCCGTGACGACATGCGTCGTGCCCTGGAAGTCGGCGTGCACTGCTTCAACGTCGAATCCACCGATGAGCTGGAACGTCTGCAAGTCGTCGCCGCCGAGCTGGGCGTTCGCGCGCCGATCTCGCTACGCGTGAACCCGGATGTCGACGCCGGCACTCACCCGTACATTTCCACCGGTCTTAAAGAGAACAAGTTCGGTATCGCCATCGCCGACGCCGAAGACGTGTACATCCGCGCCGCCCAACTGCCAAACCTGGAAGTAGTCGGTGTCGATTGCCACATCGGTTCGCAACTGACCACCCTGCCGCCGTTCATCGATGCCCTCGACCGCCTGCTGGGCCTGGTCGACCGCCTCGGCGATTGCGGCATCTACCTGCGCCACATCGATCTCGGTGGTGGTTTGGGCGTGCGTTATCGCGATGAAGAGCCGCCATTGGCTGCCGACTACATCAAGGCCGTGCGCGAGCGTCTCGACGGTCGTGACCTGGCGCTGGTGTTCGAGCCGGGCCGCTTCATCGTCGCCAACGCCGGCGTGCTGCTGACCCAGGTCGAGTACCTCAAGCACACCGAACACAAAGACTTCGCCATCGTCGACGCGGCCATGAATGACCTGATCCGCCCGGCGTTGTATCAAGCCTGGATGGACGTCACCGCCGTGCGTCCGCGCAACAGCGTCGCTCGCGCCTACGACATCGTCGGCCCGATCTGCGAGACCGGCGACTTCCTGGCCAAGGATCGTGAGTTGGCCCTGGAAGAAGGCGATCTGCTGGCCGTGCATTCGGCCGGTGCCTACGGGTTTGTCATGAGTTCCAACTACAACACCCGCGGCCGTGCCGCTGAAGTGTTGGTGGACGGTGATCAGGCATTTGAAGTGCGTCGCCGTGAGACGGTAGCCGAGTTGTTTGCTGGCGAAAGCCTGCTGCCGGAGTAAACCCATGCTGCTGCGTTTTACCAAGATGCACGGCCTGGGCAATGACTTCATGGTCCTTGACCTGGTCAGCCAGCATGCGCACATCCTGCCCAAACACGCCAAGCAATGGGGCGATCGGCACACGGGGATCGGTTTCGACCAGTTGCTGATCGTCGAAGCGCCGAGCAACCCGGACGTGGATTTCCGTTACCGGATCTTCAACGCCGACGGCTCCGAAGTGGAACAGTGCGGCAACGGTGCGCGCTGTTTCGCACGCTTCGTGCTCGACAAGCGCCTGACGGCGAAGCGGCAGATCCGTGTCGAGACCAAAAGCGGCATCATCGAACTGGATGTCCGCAACGACGGGCAGATCGGTGTCAACATGGGCGCACCGCGCCTGGTGCCAGCCGACATCCCGTTCGACGCGCCGGAACAGGCCCTGAGTTATAAGGTCGACGTCGATGGCACGGCGATCGAACTGGCCGCCATCTCCATGGGCAACCCCCATGCCGTGCTGCGAGTCAGCGACATCAACAATGCACCGGTGCATGAACTGGGACCGAAAATCGAGAACCATTCGCGCTTTCCGGCGCGGGTTAATGTCGGTTTTCTCCAGGTCATCGACCGAAACCGCGCGCAATTGCGCGTCTGGGAACGCGGGGCCGGGGAAACCCAGGCGTGCGGAACCGGCGCCTGCGCTGCCGCAGTGGCCGCGATCAGCCAGGGGTGGATGGATTCGCCGCTATTGATCGACCTGCCTGGCGGGCGTTTGTCCATTGAATGGGCAGGCCCTGGCCAACCGGTCATGATGACCGGCCCGGCAGTGCGCGTTTATGAAGGACAAGTGCGTCTTTGAGAGAGTCGAATCCATGAAAGATAAGCCCCAGGTTCCCGCCCTACAGCCCGACGAATCCCCTTCCGAAAGCCTTGAGGCGGCGGCGATTGCCGCGTACCTGGAGGCTCATCCGGATTTCTTCGTCGAGCATGAAGACCTGCTCGCAACCTTGCGTATTCCGCACCAGCGCGGCGACACCATCTCGCTGGTCGAACGCCAGATGACGATCCTGCGCGACCGCAACATCGAGTTGCGTCATCGCCTCTCGCACTTGATGGACGTTGCCCGCGACAACGACCGCCTCTTCGACAAGACCCGCCGGCTGATTCTCGCGCTAATGGACGCCACCAGCCTGGAAGACGTGGTAATCAGCGTCGAAGACAGTCTGCGCCAGGACTTCCAGGTGCCCTTCGTCAGCCTGATCCTGCTGGGTGACAACCCGATGCCGGTCGGCCGCTGGGTGACTCATGCCGACGCGCAAACGGCCATCGGTGGTTTGCTCTCGGAAGACAAAAGCGTCAGCGGCAGCTTGCGTGAGCATGAACTGGACTTTTTGTTTGGCGAAGAACAGCGCAAGCAGATCGGTTCCACCGCCGTCGTCGCCATTAGCCATCAGGGCATCCATGGCGTGCTGGCCATCGCCAGCCGCGACCCGCAGCACTACAAGAGCTCGGTGGGCACGCTGTTCCTCAGCTACATCGCCGAAGTCATGGGCCGCGTGCTGCCACGGGTCAACACCTCCCTGCGCTCGGTACGCTGACCATGGAACGACAACTGGACGCTTACTGCGAACACTTGCGCAGTGAGCGGCAGGTGTCGCCCCACACGCTGTACGCCTACCGTCGCGACCTCGACAAAGTGCTGGGCTGGTGCGTCAAACAGAACATCAGCAGTTGGGCGGCCCTGGACATTCAACGCCTGCGCAGCTTGATCGCACGCTTGCATTCACAAGGCCAATCGTCCCGCAGCCTGGCGCGGCTGCTGTCGGCGGTGCGCGGGCTTTATCACTATCTGAACCGCGAAGGTCTGTGCGATCACGACCCGGCCAACGGCCTGGCACCGCCGAAGGGCGAACGCCGGCTGCCGAAAACCCTCGACACCGACCGTGCGCTGCAACTGCTTGAGGGCGCGGTGGAAGATGATTTTCTGGCGCGTCGGGATCAGGCGATCCTGGAGCTGTTCTATTCCTCAGGTTTGCGGCTGTCGGAGCTGACCGGGCTCAATCTGGACCAGTTGGACCTGGCCGATGGCATGGTTCAAGTGCTCGGCAAGGGCAGCAAGACTCGACTGTTGCCAGTGGGCAAAAAAGCTCGCGAAGCGCTGGAGTTGTGGCTGCCGCTACGGGCCATGACCAACCCGGCGGACGACGCGGTGTTTGTCAGCCAGCAAGGCCGGCGCCTCGGCCCACGGGCGATTCAAGTGCGGGTTAAAGCCGCTGGCGAGCGCGAACTGGGACAAAACCTGCATCCGCACATGCTGCGGCACTCCTTCGCCAGCCATTTGCTGGAGTCCTCCCAGGACCTGCGGGCGGTTCAGGAATTGCTCGGCCATTCGGACATCAAAACCACCCAGATCTACACCCACCTGGACTTCCAGCACCTGGCGACGGTTTACGACAGCGCCCATCCACGGGCCAAACGCATCAAAGGCGATGAGTCATGAGAATTCAATTGATCACCTTCGACCTCGACGACACCCTGTGGGATACCGCCCCGGTGATCGTCAGCGCCGAAGCCGTATTACGTGAATGGCTGACCGAGCATGCACCGAACCTGGGCGCCGTGCCGGTGGAGCATTTGTGGTCGATTCGCGAGCGGATCCTCAACAGCGAACCAAGCCTCAAGCACCGCATCAGCGCCCTGCGCCGCCGAGTCTTGTTCCACGCGCTGGAAGAGGCCGGTTACGACCAGGGTCAGGCTTCAGACCTGGCCGATCAGAGTTTTGAAGTGTTTCTGCATGCGCGGCATCAGCTGGAAATCTTCCCGGAGGTGCAACCGACCCTGGAGGCGCTGGCCAATCACTATGCCCTCGGCGTGGTCACCAATGGCAACGCCGATGTACGCCGGCTCGGGCTGGCGGACTACTTCAAGTTTGCCCTGTGCGCCGAAGACATCGGCATCGCCAAGCCCGATGCGCGACTGTTTCATGAAGCGCTGCTGCGGGGCGGCGCGACTGCCGAAACAGCGGTACATATCGGCGATCATCCCGGCGATGACATTGCCGGCGCCCAGCAGGCGGGATTGCGGGCGATCTGGTTTAACCCGGCCGGCAAGGTTTGGGAAGCCGAAAAGGCACCGGATGCCGAGATTCGCAGCTTGACCGAGTTGCCGGGGTTATTGGCCCTCTGGAACGCCCAACACTAACCTTGAGATCAACCGATATTCCCCTTGTGGGAGTGAGCCTGCTCGCGATAGCGGAGTGACATTCAGTATTTGTATTGCCTGACACACCACTATCGCGAGCAGGCTCACTCCCACAGGGAATCGACGCAGGCTCAAAAGTTTTGTTTTACCCATGAAAAAGCCCGCAGCGACGGCGGGCTTTTTCAGCAAGCAAGCGGCGGCCTCAGATAGGCCGGCTGCCGTACTTGTTGTCAGGCTTCTTGGGAGGATCGGCGACCACATTGGCCTCCACTTCCTGCACCTTGCCGCCCTTGGCCAGGAACTCTTCCATGGCCCGCGCCAGAGCATCACGCTCCTTGTTTTTCGCTTCGACGCTCGGCAGCTCATCGACCGACACCGCTGCCTTGGCTTTGCCTTTGGCGGTCGGAACGGGCGCTTCACCGCCATCGTCGTCAGCAACGTCTTCCGCTGCTGTTTCCAGACCTTCTT
Source organism: Pseudomonas sp. ES4 (assembly GCF_050586665.1). NCBI lineage: Bacteria > Pseudomonadati > Pseudomonadota > Gammaproteobacteria > Pseudomonadales > Pseudomonadaceae > Pseudomonas > Pseudomonas sp. ES4. The sequence goes on from NZ_JBOBDO010000023.1 coordinate 69,062, forward strand.
CGGTTTCGTCGTCGTCGCCTACTTCGAGGTCGTCGTTTTCCAGATCATCGTCGCTCATGTTCTACCTCATGACTTGCGAAAAGCAGATTAGTTATAGCCCAGCTTCGCCGTCTGTCGACGGCTGCCGGAAAAAAATCAACCACCGCTGGTAACCAGCAGTTTTATGCCTCTTCACCGTGCACGGTGGCGAGGACTTTACGGGCACCGCCAAAATCACGGTGCTCGCCCAGATAAACGCCTTGCCAGGTCCCCAGCGCCAGTCGGCCTGCCGAAATCGGCAAACTGAGCTGACAGCCAAGTACGCTGGCCTTGAAGTGCGCCGGGAGGTCGTCCAGGCCTTCGTCGTTATGCTCATAGCCGTCTGTTCCTTGTGGGATCAGACGATTGAAAAATCGTTCGAAGTCGCGACGTACCGCCGGATCGGCGTTCTCGTTGATGGTCAACGAGGCCGAGGTATGCTGCAGCCACAAATGCAACAGACCGACCCGACATGCCTTGAGTTCAGGCAAGCCGGCGAGTAACTCGTCCGTTACCAGATGAAAGCCCCGGGGCCTCGCCCGCAGGGTAATCAGAGTCTGTTGCCACATACAGTTCTCCGCACGTTCGGGGCGCATTCTAGCGCGCTCTGGGAAAAAACAAAGGCCCTAATATTCCTTCTATCATGTAAGCCATTGGCCGCAGAAAAACGCTCGTCGTAAACGCCTCTAAACGTGTACGAAAAAACCTTTCAGCAGTTCCTTCACTGACAAACTTCAGACAAAAAAATGCCCGGCAAGCCGGGCAAATTTTTTATGCGCGTGCTTACAAGTTGTAGCCGCGTTCGTTGTGGAGTGCCAGATCGATGCCGACAGCCTCTTCTTCTTCGGTAATACGCAGCCCCATGACGGCGTCCAGGACCTTGAGGATGATGAACGTGACGATCGCGGTGTAGATCACCGTGAAGCCCACGCCTTTACACTGAATCCAGACTTGTGCACCAATGTCGGTCACGGTACCGAAGCCACCAAGGGCCGGTGCCGCGAACACACCCGTCAGGATTGCGCCGAGAATACCGCCAATGCCGTGCACGCCGAAGGCATCCAGGGAGTCGTCATAACCGAGTTTGCGTTTCAGGGTGGTGGCGCAGAAGAAGCACACCACGCCGGCTGCCAGACCGATGACCAAGGCGCCCATCGGGCCCACGGTGCCAGCGGCTGGCGTAATCGCAACCAGACCGGCCACAACACCCGATGCAATACCCAAAGCACTTGGTTTGCCGTGTGTGATCCACTCGGCGAACATCCAGCCCAATGCAGCGGCGGCGGTTGCGATCTGGGTCACCAGCATCGCCATACCGGCAGTGCCGTTGGCGGCGGCAGCGGAACCGGCGTTGAAGCCAAACCAGCCGACCCACAGCATCGCGGCGCCCATCAGGGTGTAACCGAGGTTGTGCGGCGCCATCGGGGTGGTCGGGAAGCCTTTGCGCTTGCCCAATACCAGGCAGGCAATCAGACCGGCCACACCGGCGTTGATATGCACCACGGTGCCGCCAGCGAAGTCGAGAACGCCCCAGTCCCACATCAGGCCGCCGTTACCGGACCAGACCATGTGCGCGATCGGTGCATAAACCAGGGTGAACCAGACGCCCATGAAGATCAGCATGGCGGAAAACTTCATCCGCTCGGCGAAGGCACCGACGATCAACGCAGGGGTGATGATGGCGAAGGTCATCTGGAAGGTGATGAACACCGCTTCAGGGAACAGCGCCGCCGGCCCGGTCAGGCTCGAAGGCGTGACACCGGCAAGGAACGCCTTGCCCATGCCGCCGAAGAATGAATTGAAGTTGACGACGCCCTGTTCCATGCCAGTGGTGTCGAACGCAATGCTGTAGCCATAAATGACCCACAGGATGCTGATCAAGCCGGTAATGGCGAAGCACTGCATCATCACGGAAAGAATGTTTTTCGAACGAACCATGCCGCCGTAGAACAGCGCGAGGCCGGGAATGGTCATGAACAGCACAAGGGCTGTCGAGGTCATCATCCAGGCGGTGTCGCCGGAGTTGAGGACTGGGGCCGCCACTTCGTCTGCCGCCATAGCCAGGCTGGGCATTACGAGGGACAACAGGGCTCCTAGCCCTGCGAATTTACGCAGAGTCATATTGTTTTCTCCTGGGGCGTTGGGTTTGTGGCGGCTTAGATTGCGTCGGTATCGGTTTCGCCGGTACGGATGCGAATCGCCTGTTCCAGATTGACCACGAAGATCTTGCCGTCACCGATCTTGCCGGTGTTGGCAGCCTTGGTTATCGCCTCGATAACCCGGTCCAGATCCTTGTCGTCTATGGCGACATCGATTTTCACCTTGGGCAGGAAATCGACCACGTACTCCGCGCCGCGATACAGCTCGGTGTGACCCTTCTGCCGACCGAAGCCTTTGACTTCAGTAACGGTAATGCCCTGCACGCCGATCTCGGACAGCGACTCGCGTACGTCGTCCAGTTTGAACGGCTTGATGATGGCAGTGACTAGCTTCATGAAAACTCTCTCCCGAATTGGTGGACTTGCCCCAGGAAAACAAACCCGACTCAAGTCTAAGCGCAGTGCCTGGCTTTGTAACGCATCGTCGGCCTTACCTGCCCGTCCGACGCCTGCTAACCACTCCGCACGAAACACTTCCCCCGTTCCGTTTGGCGCACTGCATTTCGTCACAGTGACTGCATCAGTGCATGGGTCACTAGGTGCTAAGCAGAAAGCTTGCCATCTCCACAAAGCTCCCTGTTTTCAGGCCCTTAGCCCCTGATCCCTGCCACTTCACCGCTACTCCCGCTGCGTTACGCACAACAACAGTGCGATGCCATCCGTCCGCATGCGCGAAAAGCGTGCATGACTTCCTGTCGGGATTGACTATAGACACTGCGTGATACACTGCCCGCCATTGTTTGACAGGACATTACCCATGCTCGCGCCCAAAGACTTCCTCGACGCCCTGAGCGGCACCGCCTCCCGCCTCTTCAGCGGCGACACCCCACTGCCAAAAAGCGAAATCGAAAGCCAGTTCAAGGCTTTGTTGCAGAGCGGCTTCAGCAAGCTGGATCTGGTGAGCCGGGAAGAGTTCGACAGCCAGATGGTCGTACTGGCACGCACCCGCGCACGGTTGGAGAGCCTTGAGGCGAAAGTGGCGGAGCTGGAAGCGAAGCTCAATCCACCTGCTGACGCCGAGTAACTGATCGTTCCCACGCTCTGCGTGGGAATGCCGCCAGGGACGCTCCGCGTTCCGCTCCAGATGTGACGCAGAGCGTCACGGGATGCATTCCCACGCAGAGCGTGGGAACGATCATTCAGCGCTAATTCCAGGCTGAGTCCTACAAGAAAACCACCGCCGTCCGATTGCGCCGCAAAGCCCCGGTTTCTAAGCTCACCCAATGCTGAATGTTCAGCACTAGGTTTGGCGACCTGGATACCAAGCTATGCACCGCAACCTTGTTCGATATCAGGTATTTCTTCCTCGATCCGAATTATGGCGGCTGTGTGTGGGAGACCTTAGGGTCTGCCGGTATTCGCTTGGCCGGTTCGCCAACCCGCACACAGCTGCCACCCTTATTGTTTGGCGACGATAAATGGCAGTTATTTATCAAGCGAAATTTGGGTACTGCACCATGGATGAAAACTATCTAACCCCCCACGTCTTCACCCGCCACAAACTCCACCTCCACGCCCTCCTCCTGGAAAACCAACCCTGGTTCAGCGCCCGCGACCTCGGCCGCCTACTCAGGCTATTCCTGGATGAACGAGCGCTACGCAAACTCGATCCCGACCAACACCAAACCGTACAAATGCTCATCCACGGAGCCATCGAAAACACTCTGCTGATCAGCGAATCCGGCGTCTACGCGTTACTGATCTACCACTACTGCCCCGAATACCGAGGCCTGCGCGAATGGCTGACCCACGACGTAGTGCCAGCTCTCAGAGACGCCCAACAACCCACCTCAACCGAACGCCCGATACTGAGTCTGCTGAATTGGCCGCAGATGTCGTTGAGTTTGCTGCACTGGAACAACCAGCCGTGGATTCGGTTGCAGGATATTCCATACGTGCTGCCTCTTCAGGATGAGTCAAAACGTACGGTCAATGCGCCTTGGTGGAAGCGAGCTTCGCGGATGCTGCAATCGTTTTAACACCAATTTGCACCGCCTATGGACTACGTTTGCTGCCCGCCAGACGTAGTCATTTTCCACAACCATACCCAATTCCACCTGTTGCGCTTCTGACGTCCTTCATTCATCTAAGCACGGTCCTACGGTAGCCAGCTCCTCCGCCTGATTACGTGACCACGCCCGCGTCCGTTACCTTCTTCGACTCGATCTCAACAGTACAAAAGCGATGAGAAGAAAAGGAAAAGGCACAGAACTCCGCAATCAGATATTCAAGTCTGATGCTCGAAATCTCACTTATGAAGCCATGTCCGATGATCCTGACATTCGTGCCGCAGGAATCAACGTCTCAGCACTCAGGCTCGATCCGATCACCGCGGCTGCAATCAACTCCTGTCATCTGTGGGAAGCAGTAACCCTGTACCCGTGGGAATGCGTTCCGGACTGGAAGCGTAAGGATGCAAGGGGGCTGGATCTGGCTATCTGGTATGAAGAAGAGCTCTGTGGCTTGTGCTATGCGACTCCGCGTGAAAGCACTATCTGCATAAAAATTGTGCTTTTGCAGGGACATACAAGAAACACCCCCGCTTTGCGAGGCTGGATCGCTCCAATTGCATTGCTGGCTACGGAACTTTATGCGCGGATGCTGGGCTGCGATGAGATCGAGGTACAAGAACCCGACCCGGGTGCCATTTACTATTATCAAAAACTTGGATTCATTTTTGACAAAACCAACCGCCTTGTCTTTTCGCTAGACGACCAATAAGATCAATCCACTCATCCAGGCACGCGAGGTGTCTATGAAACCCAAAAAGCAAAAAGCGAAGCCATTAATGATCGCTGAGTATCATGCCGAGGCGCTCCGCTTGGCCGGAAACGTTTCTGCCAGTCAGCGTCGCTTTTTTAAAGTCGCAGCAACGTATGGCAAAGAACTTGAACCTGATGGCTTGCTTGCAGGTGCACGAGCCTGACCAGGCTCCCCGAAGAAACCGCCCGAGTGGCGGTTTTTTTGTGCCTCGCGATTGGCCTGCTTCGTACTTGCAACATCCAGTGAAAGTTTGTCGCCTAAACCACCCCACCAGAACTTCCTCCGCCAACTACCCTTCAAAAAACCGCAGGAAGCGGTCCTCGTCAGCTCAAGGAACGACCATGTCCCTCTCCATCGTCCACAGCCGCGCCCAGATTGGCGTGGAAGCACCCGCCGTTACCGTAGAAGTGCACCTGGCCAACGGCTTGCCGTCGCTGACCATGGTCGGGCTGCCCGAGGCGGCGGTGAAGGAAAGCAAGGACCGGGTGCGCAGCGCGATCATCAATTCGGGCCTGCAATTTCCGGCACGGCGCATCACCTTGAATCTCGCCCCTGCCGATTTGCCAAAGGACGGCGGGAGGTTCGATCTGGCGATTGCATTGGGGATTCTGTCGGCCAGTGTGCAGGTACCGACTTTGACGCTGGATGATGTGGAGTGTCTTGGGGAGTTGGCGCTATCGGGTGCGGTGCGGGCGGTTCGCGGGGTGTTGCCGGCGGCGCTGGCGGCGCGCAAGGCCGGGCGCACGCTGGTAGTGCCGCGGGCGAATGCCGAGGAGGCCTGCCTGGCTTCGGGGTTGAAGGTGATTGCGGTGGATCATTTGCTGGAAGCGGTCGCGCATTTCAATGGCCACACGCCCATCGCCCCCTATGCGTCCAACGGTTTGCTCTACGCCAGCAAACCCTATCCAGACTTGAACGAAGTGCAGGGGCAACTTGCGGCCAAGCGAGCCTTGCTGATTGCGGCGGCGGGTGCTCATAACTTGCTGTTCAGCGGACCGCCGGGGACGGGGAAAACGTTATTGGCGAGCCGTCTGCCAGGGTTGTTACCGCCATTGGCCGAGAGCGAAGCACTGGAAGTCGCGGCGATTCAATCGGTCGCCAGTTGTGTGCCGTTGAGTCATTGGCCACAGCGTCCCTTCCGACAGCCGCACCACTCCGCTTCAGGCCCGGCACTGGTGGGCGGTGGCTCGAAACCACAACCCGGCGAAATCACCCTCGCCCATCATGGCGTGCTGTTCCTCGATGAGCTTCCGGAATTTGATCGCAAGGTATTGGAGGTATTGAGAGAGCCACTGGAATCCGGCCACATCGTGATTTCCCGCGCCAAGGACCGCGTACGCTTCCCGGCACGCTTTCAACTGGTCGCGGCGATGAATCCCTGCCCCTGTGGATATCTTGGCGAGCCCAGTGGTAAATGCAGTTGTACGCCGGACATGGTCCAGCGTTACCGCAACAAGCTGTCGGGGCCACTGCTGGACCGCATCGATCTGCACCTGACCGTCGCTCGCGAAGCCACGGCGTTGAATCCTGCGTTAAAACCCGGTGACGACACTGCCACCGCCGCCGAGTTGGTGGCCGATGCACGAGAACGCCAACAAACGCGCCAGGGCTGCGCCAATGCGTTCCTCGATTTGCCGGGCCTGCGCAGACACTGCAAGTTATCCACAGTCGACGAAACCTGGCTGGAAACAGCGTGTGAACGGCTGACCTTGTCCCTTCGAGCGGCCCATCGACTGCTCAAGGTGGCTCGCACCTTGGCGGACCTTGAGCAAGTCGAAGGCATTACCCGTGAACACTTGGCCGAAGCGCTGCAATATCGGCCGACAACACTCTAGCCGGCGTCACCCCTTGGTCAGATCAACCAACGGCGTCTGCCGCACCTCAGTCTCCCGCCCACCCTGAATCTCGCTCACCCGCTTCAACGCCTTATCCACAGCCGCCTTATCCGCCAACAAGCTGTAGCTGATCCCGAACTGCTTCTGTTCCTTCGGCCCAATCGTCGGCACCAGGTTCAGTGGCCGTTGATACCGGCGGTTGTAGGAAAAACTCGTCCCTGGCTCCAGCCCCGTGACATAGCCCTGCCCTTGGGTATCGGTGTTTTTCCACAGGGAGAACACGGGCAGTGTTTGAGTGTTGAAGCCGACCGAAACCCCCAGGCTGCCGGCCTTGTTATGCAGCACGGTCAACGTATCGCCCTTGGCATCGGCGTACGGCACTACGTTGTAAACCGTTTCGTCGTAATCCTTGGTCGGTGCGCGGTAAGTTTGCCAGTCCGGCAGATCGCCTTTGGCCTTGTCGTTGAACGGCGACACCTGTTTCACCGGCGCGGCGAAGCGGGCGCCCTGTTCCAGGAACGGCGTGCTGAAGTTGCTGTGGTACAGCGCCTGGTATTCCTTCGGATAGTCGCCGTTATTGGTCAGGGTGTCGTTAAGGGCGAACGCTACGCTGCCGGGCTCGGTGACCAGTTCGGTCGCGACGGAGAAGTCGACTTTCTTGAACGCCTGTTCTTTCAGCTCGCCGCGCAGGGTGATGGCGTACGGCGGTTTTTCATCGATGTGCAGGGTGACTTTGTTCGCGGGGATGTTGGCGGCGCGACCGTGCAGGGTCAGCAGTTCGCCGTTGTCGATGCCGGGGTGGCCGACCCATTCGTAGCCGCAGCGGGTGACCAGTTCGTTGAAACCTTCCAGCCAGCCCAGGCCACCGCGGCCGTTGAGTTCGATGAAGGATGGATTGACCACTTCCTTGACCGGCGAATCCCAGCCCATGCGCACATCGCCGACCGAGGCCTGCAGGACGTTCATGCCACGAGTCGGCACCACCGAGAGTTTCATCGTGCCGTTATCGATGTCGACGATGCTGACCCCCTCCTGCCGACCACCGTGCAAGGTGCGCAGGGTGACGCTGAAGGGTTTGTCGGTTTTTACGCCGAGTTGCTGGCTGGTGATTTGCCAGTTCTGGGCGGCTTTGTCGGTGTCGAGCAAAACATAGTCCCAGGCCGTGGCTTGGGAAGCAGCGGACAGTGCGCTGAGGGCAACGAAGAGTTTGAGCGGGGTCATGGCAGCAGCCTTTCTTGGAGTTGTGCCATTTTTATAGACTTGAAGAAACGTTTCAGCAAGCACAAAAACAGAGACATTGGTGCTAAATGCCAAGGAAGACGACTAGAGAGGAATTGATTCGCAGATTTGCGACAAATCGGCAATTGAGTCGATGCCATCGCGAGCAGGCTCACTCCCACATTGGATCGACGGTGAACACAGAATTTGTGAACAACCGAGATCAAATGTGGGAGTGAGCCTGCTCGCGATGGCGATTTCAGAGGCGCCTCAACGAAACCGGTCAACCTCATGGCGCAAGTCCGCCGCAAGCTTCTCCAGCTCTTTGGCCGTCACAGCCAGGTTCGACACGACTTCTCGCTGCTCACTGTTCGCCAAGGCGATGCTTTGCAGATTGCTGCTGAGCAGGGTCGCGGTGCTGCTTTGTTCCTGGGTCGCGGTGGTGATGGCGGCGAATTGCTGCCCGGCCGAACGGCTTTGTTCGTCAATCCGCGCCAGCGCCGAAGCGACGTTGGCGTTGCGCGACAGGCCTTCCTGCATCAGCAAGTTGCCCTGCTCCATGGTGCTGATGGCATTCCCGGTTTCCAGCTGAATGCTCTGGATCATCCCGGAAATCTCGTCCGTCGCCTGGCGGGTGCGCGACGCCAGGTTACGAACTTCATCAGCCACGACGGCAAAACCACGCCCCTGCTCGCCGGCGCGCGCGGCTTCGATGGCGGCGTTGAGCGCCAGCAAGTTGGTTTGCTCAGCGATCGAGGTAATCACCCCGACAATGCCGCCGATTTCCTGGGAGCGCTGGCCCAAGGTATTGATCACCGTCGCCGTGCTGTTCAGCGCGCCAGCGATTTGCTCCAGGGACGAGGACGCTTCGTCCATCGACGTACGACCGATCTGGGTTTGTTGTGCGTTTTCTTGAGCCAGACGCTGAGTGCTGCCCATGTTGTCGGCAATGTTCAAGGACGTGGCGCTGAACTCTTCCACCGCGCCGGCCATGCTGGTGATTTCGCCCGACTGCTGCTCCATCCCTTCATAGGCGCCACCGGAGAGACCGGACAAGGCCTGGGCACGGCTGTTGACCTCTTGCGAGGCCTTGCGGATGTGCTCGACCATGGTCGACAGCGCCTGGCTCATCTGGTTGAACGCACGGGCCAACTGGCCGATTTCGTCGTTGCTCGATACGTTCAGCCGCACGCTCAAATCACCGGCGCCCAAGGCTTCGGCTTGTCGCACCAGATCACCCAAAGGGGCGAGTTTGCTGCGTAGCAACCAGACTGCCGAGCCCACAGCGATCAACATCGCCAGTAGACTGCCAATCGCCAATTGAATGCCGACACTCCACGTCACGGCACGGATTTCAGTTTTCGGCATGCTCGCCACGACCGACCATGGACCGTCTTCAAACGGTACGGCAATGCTGTAGAAATCTTCGGCCTTGTCGCTCCAGAACTCGCCCTTGCCCGGAGTCTTCACCAGGCTGTTGATCGCGGGGACAGCCCGCTCCAGTGCTTGCACGCCGGCGATCGGCACCAGCCATTTGTTCTGCTCATCAAGCAACGCCAGAGAGCCGCTCTGGCCGATGCGGAAGCGCTTGAGGTTGGCGAACTGCGCGTTCTGCGCGTCGGTGTAGTCGAATCCTACGTACAACACGGCAATGACCTTACCGCTGCTGTCCCGTACGGGGGTGTACTGCGACATGTAGAAGCGTTCGAAAAGCAACGACCGACCGACGAAACTCTGCCCCGCCATCAAACGGCCGTATGCCGGGTTCGCGTGATCGAGCACGGTGCCGATAGCCCGGTTGCCGTCCTGTTTGCTCACATTGGTGCTGACCCGAATGAAGTCGTCGCCGCTGCGCACGAACACCGTGGCGACACCCGCCGTCATTTGCTTGAACTCATCGACTTCCTTGAAGTTGTTGTTCAACACTTCGGCGCCCAGATGCAGACCCGGCGTCTGGATGCCCGCCACGGTTACCGGCTCGTCCGGATGCACGCTCAGCCCCGCGTTGAAGCGTTTCTCGAACAGGCCGGCCAGACGCTGGGTGCTTTCACGCAATGTGCCGTGAAAGGTGCTCAATTGATCGGCCAGCAACCGGGCTTCACTGGCCAGGTGCTCTTCGCGGGTGGCGAGGTTGGCGGTGTCCAGCGAACGCAGGGCGAACACGGTACTGCCGCTGATGACGATCGCCAGTATCACGGCAAGCGCAAGACCAAGCTGTGAGGCGATCCGGGCACGAGGTTGAGACATGACAGCTCCTGGCCGAGCGACCGGATCTTCCTTGATCTGGCTGCACACTCAGCAAAATTCTAATAATGGGAATTGCGTCGAACCTGCACGAAGGTTCCACCTGCATTTTCGGCGGGCAATCGGATTACTTGAGTATTGGTGCCTGCAGAACCTATTACCGAGGGGTTTTCTTCAAATAGCGCTATCGAATTACAAACAGAATTCTCACCAGTCATCGGTGCGCGTCAGTTCTCGAATAGACGGCTCACCGTCAGAAACCGACTGTTGGTCGGTCTGGCGGTCGCAGGAATACTAATCTTTCAGGGCAAGGCCTGAATTTGTCGTGGTGGACCGGCCTCCGAGTTGTTCCCGGCCCACCGCAGTACTCGATAGGAGGAATGAAAAATGGCCAATTTCGAGAAGAAAATGCCGGTACAGACCGACGATGAAAAAACCAGTCAGCAACCGACGGCTACATCAGACCCTTGGCGTCCTCTGGAAAAACTGCGCCAGCAGGTCGATCACCTGTTCGAAGACTTCAATCGTGGCTCGGGGCTGACGCCTTTTCGGCGAGGGCTGTTCGATGTCGAACCGTTCTGGAGTCGGGAATTTATCGGCCGCAGCCTGCCTGCGGTGGACATTACCGAGAAAGATGAAAGCTTCGAAATCACCGCTGAATTGCCAGGCATGGACCAGGAAAATATCGACATCAAATTGTCCAACGGCAACTTGATCATCAAAGGTGAAAAGAAGGAGGACAAGGAAGAAAAAAGAAAGGGCTATCACCTGTCAGAGCGTCACTATGGCGCCTTCGAGCGGGCATTCAGCCTGCCAAAAGGTGTCGATGGCGACAAGATCGAAGCCAAATTCAGCAATGGCGTACTGAGTATTTCGCTGCCGAAAAAGCCGGAAGCGATGAAAGCGGACAAAAAGGTGCAAATCAAATCCGGTTGAATTCGAGACAGCCCTCCCCGCCAGAAAAGCCCCTTGTCGGGAAGCCGGCACGGGGCTTTTTTGATGGGGTCTAAAAATAACCGGGCGGGCGCGGTTTTAATGCCAGTCAGTTGATGTGCATAAACCTGTGGGAGCGAGCCTGCTCGCGATGACAACGATACATTTAGCATCGATGTTGACTGACCCGCCGCCATCGCGAGCAGGCTCGCTCCCACAGGTTCAAGTGTTAAACCAGCATCAGGCGTGCGTGGCTCGTGTTTGACGACCCTGCGTTCTCATGCTGATGCTGAGCCAAGGCCATGAAAAAGAATGAGCAGTGGAATCTGTCCTACTTCGCGATCGCTTTTATCGTGCTGAGCCTCATGCAGATTTTCTTTGGCGAGCGCCAGGCGGTGCAGCCCCTCCCGTACAGCCAGTTTCTGCAATTACTGAACGAGCAAAAAGTCAGTGATTTGCAGGTCAACAAGGATCAGATCAGCGGCAAGTTGCAAGAACCCATCAACGGACGCGATCGATTCTCCACCGTGCGGGTCGATCCGGCGCTGGCGACAGAACTCTCTCAATCAGGCGCCAGTTTTACCGGAATCATCGAAAACACCTTTTTGAGCAGCCTGTTGGGCTGGCTCTTGCCCTTTGTCCTGATCATGGTGTTCTGGAATTTTCTGTTTCGCGGGATGGTGGACAAACAAGGTCTTGGCGGTTTGATGAATGTCGGTAAATCCCGGGCCAAGGTGTTTGTCGAACGCGACACTGGCGTGACCTTCGCCGATGTCGCGGGCATCGACGAAGCCAAGGCCGAGCTGGTGGAAATCGTCTCGTTTCTCAAGGACACGGCCCGATACGAACGCCTGGGCGCACATATTCCCAAGGGCACCTTGCTGGTCGGCCCGCCCGGCACCGGCAAGACGCTGGTGGCCAAAGCCATCGCCGGTGAAGCCGGTGTGCCATTTTTCTCGATCTCCGGCTCCGAGTTCGTCGAGATGTTCGTCGGGGTCGGTGCCGCCCGGGTCCGCGACCTTTTCGAACAGGCACGGCAGGCAGCACCCTGCATCATCTTCATCGATGAACTCGATGCGCTGGGCAAGATGCGCGGCGTCGGTACGCTGGGCGGCAATGACGAAAAAGAACAGACCCTCAACCAGTTACTGGCCGAGCTGGATGGCTTCGATCCCCGCGAGGGCGTGGTGTTGCTGGCGGCGACCAACCGTCCGGAGGTCCTTGATCCGGCGTTGTTGCGGGCCGGGCGCTTCGATCGGCAGATTCTGATCGACCGCCCCGACCGCAAAGGCCGGGAAGCAATCCTCAAGGTTCATCTCAAGAAAGTCATCGTGGAGTCAGGGCTCGATGGCGCACGTATCGCCGAGATCACCACCGGTTTCACCGGCGCCGACCTGGCCAATCTGGTTAACGAAGCGGCCATCGTCGCCACCCGACGTGGCGCCGAAGCGGTCAGCCTGAACGATTTCACCGCAGCGGTAGAACGCCTCATCGCGGGGCTCGAACGCAAGAGCAGCCTGCTCGATGCCGACGAGCGCCGAGTGGTGGCCTATCACGAAATGGGGCATGCCCTGGCCGCCAGCACGCTGCCGGCAATGGACCCTGTGCATAAAGTGTCGATTGTGCCCCGCGCCATCGGCTCGCTCGGCTATACCCTGCAGCGACCGACCGAGGATCACTTCCTGATCAGTTGCCAGACCCTCAAGGACCGGATTGTCGTACTTATGGCCGGGCGCGCCGCCGAAGATCTGGTCTATGGCCAGATCTCCACCGGAGCCGCCGATGATCTGGTCCGCGCGACCGATATCGCCCGGCAACTGATCACCCGGTTCGGCATGAGCACTGAACTCGGACAATCGGTGCTGGAGCGGCAAAACGCAACGTACCTGGGAGACCGCATGGCCACGGTGGGCGAGAAGGATTATTCGGAGCAGACCGCCCGGGAAATCGACCTGGGTATCCGCGCCCTGCTCGATGAAGCCTACCAACGGGCCAAGGCATTGCTGGAGAGTCGCCGGGCCGACCTGGATGAGGGGGCCCGCCTGTTGCTGGAAAAGGAAACCCTCACGCCGGAGGAATTCCCGCCTCTGCTGCCGTTAAAGCCAGCCCCGGCATTACCGCGACCATGACGCGTCGATCAATCGTGGACGGCGCAACAAGCGCGACGAGCCTGATTGACACGATAGCGGTGCAGATAGCGATAGTGCATTCGGTGTATTTATCAACGATGTCCGCCAACAACGCTAGGCTTACAAACATTGTGGTGACTATCGCCATTTTGCAGGGAGCGCAAAAATGGAAATCATTAACCGTCGGCAATCCCTCTCTTTCAAGAAGGCCCAGGGAGAACTGCCGCAATGAAGCTTTCCAATCATTACAAATGGACTGCCCTGGGCGCCATTACGCTGACCCTTTTCAGCGTACTGATATTTTTGCTGATCAAATCCTATACCTACGACACATCGACCTACTTCGAGTCGCGCGACTTCGTTCGCCAACTCAAACAGTTCGATGCCAACTGGAACGTGAAGATCCTGAGAGCAAAGATCGGCATGAACAACAATCTGCTTCTGGTAGCGCATCCTGAAGCAGAGCAACGATGGCAGAAGCTCGACGACCTCAACGCTACGGGCCCGCTTTCGACCCTTTGGCAATCCCGACGCCAGGGTTATCTGAATGCGGTGGAAAACAAAACCCGATTGGTCGAGCAATTCAAACAGCACAACACGGTATTGCGCACTTCACTGGACGCCCTGCCGGAACAGGAAGATGACATTCAGGCATTACTGGACGACAACGCTCAGGATGTAACCGCCGCCTCAACCGTATTCGATCTCACACTGGCAACCCTCGAGTACGCCCTCTATGTATCCCGTGACAAAGCCGACGAGATCGCCCATCAACTGAACGAACTCAACGAATACATCGACCAGCTGCCACTTGATCGGCGCCAGCCTTTTACTGCATTTGTCGAGCATGTAAACGCCATCGTTCGAGAGCAGCCCATCGTCAATGATCTGCTTGACCGCATCAGTGTGATTCCGGTCGCACAGCAACTGGACAGCATCAACGAATTATTGAACGAGACACAACGGCGCACCGGCGCGACAGACCGCCAATATCACCTTTATCTCGGAATATGCGCCGGCATCATGGCGCTGCTGTTGTTGTATCTGGCCGGCCGCCTGATTCGCAGTTATGCCCTGATCAACAAAATGAACAATGAATTGCAAACGGCAAACGAGCGATTGGAGCAACGCGTCGAGGAACGCACCCGCGAGTTGATCGAAGCCGAGCGCGAATTGGTCGATGCCGCGCGAATGGCCGGCATGGCTGAGATCGCCACCAATGTGTTGCACAACGTCGGCAATGTGCTGAACAGCGTTAACGTATCGGCAGATTTAATCACCCGCAAAATAGCGGTCAGCAAAACCCTGGGCCTGGGTAAAGCGGTAAACATGATGAACGAGCATGCCGACGACCTGGGGCAATTCATGACCTTCGATGAAAAAGGCAAACTGCTGCGCGGTTACTTCAATCAACTGGTCGACTCCATCGCGACCGAACAATCGAGCATCGTTGACGAACTGTCACAACTCACCAAAAGCATCGATCACATCAAGGACATTGTTTCCACCCAACAGGCCTATGCCGGCGCCGCCAGGCTGGTCGAGCCGTTGAACGTCGTCGATCTGTTCGAGGACGCGCTACGCATGAATTCCGGTGCGTTGAGTCGCCATCATGTCGTTGTCACCAAGAACTACCAGGACACGCCGACGATCATCGGCGACAAACACCGACTGCTGTTGATCCTGATCAACCTGATCAGCAATGCCAAATATGCAATGTCCAAGATCAGCGATCGTCAGCGCCAGATGATACTGGGCGTCAAGATTGTCGATAACGCAACACTGCGCCTCAGCGTGGAAGACCAGGGCGAAGGGATCGCTGCCGAGAACATCACCCGCATCTTTAATCACGGCTTCACCACACGTAAGGAAGGCCATGGTTTTGGCCTGCACAGTTGTGCGCTGGCGGCGGTAGAAATGAACGGGCATCTTCGCGTGCATAGCGATGGGCCAGGCCACGGAGCGGTTTTCACCCTGGAGATTCCGCTGGAGACGGCGCATGCGTCGCAGACTGTTGATGTGCCAGTCAGTTAAGCGCAGTCCGTGTGGGCTTGCTCGCGAAGAGGGTCCAATCCGAAATCTGATTCCATCGTCGTGGGTGACAACGAACCCGGCTGATACCCAGAGGTCAAAGCAGGTGATGACGTCGCCAATGTTCAAAGGCCTCATTCAAGGGCGAAGTCAGTAGCTCACATACTTTAGGGTGCGCCGGATAGTTTCAGCAGGCTCGGATCGTTCCGAGGGGCAAGTGCTGACTGCTGACATCCAATGCTCCCGTATCGGAGTACTAACATGACTCAGTCAATGCGCTTCTTCCTATCGATCTTCCTCGCGACAGCATCATTGGCATCAGCGAGCCTCCTCAACACTGCAGGTGCGGCAACCGCCGAGGACCTGAATGCCGATTCCAAGCAAGCGTTGCAAACGCTTTACAAGGCCTCACCCGTTGCCAAAAACATTTCGCAGAATGCCAAAGCGATTCTTGTCTTCCCGAAAATCATCAAGGCCGGCCTTGTGTTTGGTGGCAGCTATGGTGAAGGCGTGCTGATGAAAGGCTCGCAAGTAGAGAACTATTACAACTCCGTAACCGGGTCCTGGGGACTGCAGGCAGGCGCCCAGTCGTATGGCTATGCGGTTTTCCTGATGACCGACAAAGCCGTGGACTATCTGCGTCAAACCAAGGGTTGGGAAGTCGGCGTAGGGCCCACCGTTGTATTGGTTGATGAAGGGGTGGCGAAGAATCTGTCCAGCACGACAGTGAAGGACGATGCCTACGCATTCATTTTCGACCAACAGGGGTTAATGGCCGGGATCAGCATCGAGGGCACCAAGATTTCCCTGATCAAGCGCTGAAAACGGTCGTCTGGCGCATGGACGCGCCAGTACCAAAAGTGCGGGCATAGAGCTCGAGGCCGTCATTGCAGCGGCCATCTATTCAGCCCAAATGTTGAACGTCGGGCAATTCCATTGCTCGGGCTTCGCCTTGCAGGAAGTCGCTGAGCCTGCGTAAACGTTCACCTCCGGGGCGGGTTTTCGGCCAGACCAGGTAATATTTCTCACCGCTGGCGACGGCCGTCGGCCACGGCAGGCTCAGACGTCCCTGAGCCACATCTTCCGCCACCATCAGCAGATCGCCCATGGACACGCCATACCCTCGGGCAGCGGCGATCATGCCCAGTTCCAGCGTGTCGAACACCTGCCCGCCCTTGAGCGATACCTGATCCGCCAGCCCCATGCGTTCCAGCCAACTGCGCCAGTCGCGGCGATCCGGAGTCGGGTGCAGCAGTTCGGCATTGGCCAGCCGTGCGACATCCCACGGTTGATCCTGCAGAAGATTCGGCGCACCGACTGGAATCAGCTCTTCCGGGAACAGGAAACTCGCCTCCCAGTCCGGTGGGAAATTTCCGTTGCTGAGGATGACGGCGCAGTCGAACGGCTCATGGTTGAAGTCCACCGAATCGACGTCCATCCACGCGCTGGTCAATTGCACCTCGTTGCCCGGTTGCAAGTGCCGAAAGCGGCTGAGCCGTGCCAGCAACCAGCGCATGGTCAGGGTCGACGGCGCTTTCATGCGCAGGATGTCATCTTCGGCGCGCAAGGTATTGCAGGCCCGCTCCAGGGCGGTGAAGCCTTCGCGAATGCCGGGCAGGATCAACCGCGCCGACTCGGTCAGTTGCAGATTGCGTCCGCTGCGGTGAAACAGCCGACAGGCAAAATGCTCTTCGAGCGTACGAATGTGTCGGCTAACCGCGCTTTGGGTGATCGACAGTTCTTCGGCCGCACGGGTAAACGAACTGTGCCGCGCCGCCGCTTCGAATGCGCGCAGGGCATACAAGGGAGGAAGACGACGGGACATTCGGAAAGCTCCTATAGCGGGATTCGATCACCCTAGCAGAAACTCTCCAGCATGAGTTTGAATCATGCCACCCATCCTTTTTATCCCTTTGTGCAAACCCCGTAGAGCGCCGAGAATCGACGCTTTCTGTCCCTCTTCAATTATCGAGCGTGATGACCATGCAGCATCCAGCACGTACCGAACTCTGGGCCATCCTGCGGCTGGCGGGGCCGTTGATTGCCTCGCAGTTGGCGCACATGCTGATGGTCCTCACCGACACCTTGATGATGGCGCGCCTGAGTCCCGAAGCGCTGGCCGGTGGCGGTTTGGGCGCCGCCACTTACTCGTTCGTGTCGATCTTCTGCATTGGCGTGATCGCCGCGGTCGGCACCCTGGTGGCGATCCGTCAGGGTGCCGGCGACATCATCGGCGCCGCCAGGCTGACCCAGGCCGGGTTATGGCTGGCGTGGTTGATGGCGCTGGTGGCCGGGCTGCTGCTGTGGAACCTCAAACCGGTGTTGCTGCTGTTCGGCCAGACCGAAACCAACGTCCACGCGGCCGGGCAGTTCCTGTTGATCCTGCCGTTCGCCCTGCCCGGCTACCTGAGCTTCATGGCCTTGCGCGGCTTCACCAGCGCCATCGGCCGGGCAACACCGGTGATGGTCATCAGCCTCGGCGGCACCGTGGCCAACTTCCTGCTCAATTACGCATTGATTACCGGCATGTTCGGCCTGCCGAAACTGGGGCTGATGGGCATCGGGCTGGTCACCGCTATCGTCGCCAACTGCATGGCGCTGGCGCTGGCCTGGCACATCCATCGGCATCCGGCCTACAACGCTTATCCCTTGCGCCAAGGCCTGTCGCGACCTGACCGTCAATACCTCAAGGAACTGTGGCGCCTGGGCTTGCCGATTGGCGGCACCTACGCAGTGGAAGTCGGACTGTTTGCGTTCGCCGCGCTGTGCATGGGCACCATGGGCAGTACGCAAATGGGCGCACACCAGATCGCCCTGCAAATCGTCTCGGTGGCATTCATGGTTCCGGCGGGGATTTCCTATGCGATCACCATGCGCATCGGACAGCACTACGGCGCCGGGCAGTTGTTAAGCGCGCGGCTGGCCGGGCGGGTCGGCATTGCTTTTGGCGCGGCGGCGATGATTGCCTTCGCCATGGTCTTCTGGTTGCTGCCGAATCAGTTGATCGGTTTGTTCCTGGACCACAACGATCCGGCGTTCCGTGACGTCATCAACCTGGCCGTGAGCCTGTTGGCGGTCGCCGCGTGGTTCGAGCTGTTCGACGGCACGCAAACCATCGCCATGGGCTGCATTCGCGGGCTCAAGGATGCGAAGACCACGTTTCTCGTGGGTTTGGGCTGCTATTGGCTGATTGGCGCGCCGGCTGCCTGGTGGATGGCCTTCCATTTGAATTGGGGACCGACAGGCGTCTGGTGGGGATTGGCGCTGGGATTGGCGTGCGCGGCGGTGAGCCTGACGTGGGCGTTTGAGTGGAAGATGAAGCGGATGATCAGGCAGGAGCCGTCGTCAGGGGCGAGTTTTCAAATCGCTCAGCCAGATTGAGATCCCCTGTGGGAGCGAGGCTGTGTGGCGAGGGAGCTTGCTCCCGCTGGGTCGCGAAGCGGCCCCAAAAGCTTTGCGACTGCTTCGCAGCCGAGCGGGAGCAAGCTCCCTCGCCACAAAAGCATCCACAGTTGTTCGGGGTTAGTTCACGACTTCCAGGGCGGTTTGCTGATTGCTACCGAACGTCAGGTACTCAACCAGCTCCGCCAGCGGCAACGGCTTGCTGATCAGATATCCCTGCACCTGATCGCAGCCAAACCCGCGCAACAGATCCAGTTGCTCCGGCGTTTCCACGCCTTCGGCGACCACTTCAAGATTGAGGTTGTGCGCCAGATTGATCATCGCGTGGACCAATTTGCGATTCTCTTCGCGCTGTTCCATGCCGCCGACAAAGCTCTTGTCGATCTTCAACAAGGTAATCGGCAGGCTGTTGAGGTGCACGAACGAAGAGAACCCGGTGCCGAAGTCGTCGAGGGAGAAGCGCACACCCAGACGCCCCAACGCATCCATGGTCTGCTTCACCAGATCGCTGCGGCGCATCACCGCGGTTTCGGTCAATTCGAACTCCAGCCATTGCGCCTCGACGCCGCGCTCGGCAATCAGCCGGCTCAGTGTCGAGAGTAACTGGCTGTCCTGAAACTGCCGGAACGACAGGTTGATCGCCATGTGCAACGCCGGCAAACCCCGTTCGCGCAACGCTTGCATGTCGCGCAAGGCCCGGGAAATTACCCAGTAACCCAGCGGCACAATCAAGCCGCTTTGCTCGGCCAGCGGCACGAATTCGCTCGGTGGCAGCAAGCCGCGCTCGCCATGACGCCAGCGCACCAGGGCTTCGAGGCCGACGATCTGCCCGTCCTCAAGGTTCAGGCGAGGCTGGTAATGCAGTTCCAGCTCATCCCGGCGCAACGCCCGGCGCAGCTCGCTTTCGAGGTCGGCCATGCTGCGGGCATTGCGATTGATGCGTTCGTTGAAGATGTGAAAGGTACAGCCTTGAGTGCTTTTGGCCTGTTGCATGGCGATGTGTGCGTGCCACATCAGCGGGTCGGCGCCGGCCTGGGCCCGGGCGTGGGCGATGCCGAGGCTGGAGCCGATCAACAGGCTTTCGCCGTCGACCCAGTAAGGCTCGGCCAGCGCTTCGGTGATCCGTTCGGCCATCCATTCGGCGCGCTGAGGCGCGCGACGGGTGTCGATCAGCAGGGCGAACTCATCGCTGCCCAGTCGGGCCAACTGATCGCTGGCCTCAAGCTGGCTTTTCAGCCGCGCGACCACTTGCAGGATCAGCCGGTCACCGGCCTGGTGGCCGAGGGCGTCGTTGGCGTGGCGAAAGTTGTCGAGGTCGAGGTGACCGAGGGCCAGGCCGCGACCGTCGTTTTCCGCCAGGCGTGCCGCCAGCAAGGTCTGGAAACCCTGGCGGTTGGCGATGCCGGTCAGCGGGTCTTGCTCGGCCAGGCGCTGCAGGGTGTTTTCCAGCAGGCCACGTTCGCGCACATGCCGCAGGCACCGGCGCAACATGCCGGGATCGAGCAAATCGCGCACCAGCCAGTCACTCACACCATCGGGCGGCAACAGCGGCTCATGTTCGAGTAGCAATACCGTCGGCAGGCTGCAACGGCCAGGTAAAGGTTGAAGCGCTGGAATCGTCAACAACACCGCGTTGCGGTTGTCATCGAACAGACTGCTGACTGACTCCCAGCCCGGAGCGCTGATGAGCACGGTCGAGCTCCCCATCGGAGCCAGACACTCGCGCAACAACGCTGCCCACGCTGGCTCTTCGGCCAGTAGCAGCAAACGCAAGGGTTCGACAGGCGTAGACAAGCTAGCTCCCTAGACTCTGCAAAGATGTAGGCGGCGGGCATTATGCAGCGCCGGTAACCAATGACCAAATGACCAAATGACCCCGGTTATCAAACGCGGCTTTGTATCTTGAATAACGAACAATAGACGCACATTCAACGCGCATCCTGCGTGAAAGTATCAAAACCGGCAAATATAGATAGCGTGCTGCGTCACAAGTCGGAGAGAGCAGCACAATTCGCTGAGCCTGTTAAAATGCCGGCCCATTTCGCAAACGACTTCCTGATTTCGTATGTCCCGACTCAATCCCCGGCAGCAAGAAGCCGTGAACTACGTCGGCGGCCCTCTTTTGGTGCTCGCCGGTGCAGGCTCCGGCAAGACCAGCGTGATCACCCGCAAGATCGCCCACTTGATCCAGAATTGCGGCATCCGCGCCCAGTACATCGTCGCCATGACCTTTACCAACAAGGCTGCGCGCGAAATGAAGGAACGGGTCGGCACCTTGCTCAAGGGCGGCGAAGGCCGCGGCCTGACGGTCTGCACCTTCCACAATCTGGGCCTGAACATCATCCGCAAGGAACACGTGCGGCTGGGCTACAAGCCGGGGTTCTCGATCTTCGACGAGACCGATGTCAAAGCCTTGATGACCGACATCATGCAGAAGGAATACTCGGGCGACGACGGCGTCGACGAGATCAAGAACATGATCGGCTCGTGGAAAAACGACCTGATCCTGCCGCCCGAAGCCCTGGAAAACGCGCGCAACCCCAAGGAACAGACCGCCGCCATCGTCTACACCCACTATCAGCGCACGCTCAAGGCGTTCAACGCGGTGGACTTCGACGACCTGATCCTGCTGCCGGTGAAGCTGTTCCAGGAACACGCCGACATCCTCGAAAAATGGCAGAACAAAGTCCGCTACCTGCTGGTGGACGAATACCAGGACACGAACGCCAGCCAGTATTTGCTGGTGAAGTTGCTGATCGGTACGCGCAACCAGTTCACCGTGGTCGGCGATGACGACCAGTCGATCTACGCCTGGCGCGGCGCGCGACCGGAAAACCTGATGCTGCTCAAGGACGATTACCCGTCCCTGAAAGTGGTGATGCTGGAGCAAAACTACCGCTCCACCAGCCGCATTTTGCGCTGTGCCAACGTGTTGATCTCGAACAACCCGCACGAATTCGAAAAGCAGTTGTGGAGCGAGATGGGCCACGGCGACGAGATTCGCGTAATCCGTTGCCGCAACGAAGACGCCGAAGCCGAGCGTGTGGCCGTGGAATTGCTGACCCTGCACTTGCGCACGGACCGGCCTTACAGTGATTTCGCGATCCTGTACCGCGGTAATTACCAGGCCAAGCTGATCGAGCTGAAGCTGCAACACCACCAGATTCCGTATCGCCTGTCCGGCGGCAACAGCTTTTTCGGACGTCAGGAAGTGAAAGACCTGATGGCCTACTTCCGCCTGATCGTGAACCCGGACGACGACAACGCTTTCCTGCGGGTGATCAACGTCCCACGCCGGGAGATCGGTTCGACCACCCTGGAAAAGCTGGGCAACTACGCCACCGAACGCAAAATCTCGATGTACGCCGCCACCGACGAAATCGGTCTGGGCGAGCATCTGGACACGCGCTTCACCGATCGCCTGTCGCGCTTCAAGCGCTTCATGGACAAGGTCCGCGAGCAATGCGCCGGCGAAGACCCGATCTCGGCGCTACGCAGCATGGTCATGGACATCGACTACGAGAACTGGCTGCGCACCAACAGCTCCAGCGACAAGGCCGCCGATTACCGCATGGGTAACGTCTGGTTCCTGATCGAGGCGCTGAAGAACACCCTCGAAAAAGACGAAGAAGGCGAGATGACCGTCGAAGACGCCATCGGCAAACTCGTCCTGCGCGACATGCTGGAACGTCAGCAGGAAGAGGAAGACGGCGCCGAAGGTGTGCAGATGATGACCCTTCACGCCTCCAAGGGCCTGGAATTCCCCTACGTGTTCATCATGGGCATGGAAGAGGAAATCCTTCCGCACCGCTCCAGCATCGAAGCCGACACCATCGAAGAAGAACGTCGCCTGGCCTATGTCGGGATTACCCGGGCGCGTCAGACGCTGGCCTTCACCTTCGCCGCCAAGCGTAAGCAATACGGCGAGATCATCGATTGCGCGCCGAGCCGCTTCCTCGATGAGCTGCCACCGGACGACCTGGCCTGGGAAGGCACCGACGACACACCCGTTGAAGTCAAAGCCGTTCGCGGCAATACCGCATTGGCGGACATACGCGCGATGTTAAAGCGCTAAAATCGACTACTTTTTAACCAGCCTTAGGCGCATAGCCGTCCTTAGAGGAAAGCTTCATGGAAGCACTGCACAAGAAAATTCGCGAAGAAGGCATCGTGCTTTCCGACCAAGTCCTGAAAGTCGACGCCTTTCTGAACCACCAGATCGACCCGGCCCTGATGAAGCTGATCGGCGACGAATTCGCCTCGCTGTTCAAGGATTCGGGCATCACCAAGATCGTCACCATCGAAGCCTCGGGCATCGCGCCGGCAATCATGACCGGTCTGAACCTTGGCGTGCCGGTGATTTTTGCGCGCAAGCATCAATCCCTGACCCTGACCGAAAACCTGCTGTCGGCGACCGTTTACTCGTTCACCAAGCAGACCGAAAGCACCGTGGCGATCTCCCCGCGCCACCTGACCAGCAGCGACCGCGTGCTGATCATTGATGACTTTTTGGCCAACGGTAAGGCGTCGCAAGCGCTGATCTCGATCATCAAACAGGCCGGCGCGACGGTTGCTGGCTTGGGTATCGTGATCGAGAAGTCGTTCCAGGGCGGCCGTGCGGAACTGGATGCCCAGGGTTATCGCGTTGAATCCCTGGCCCGCGTTCAGTCGCTGGCTGGCGGCGTCGTGACCTTCATCGAATAAGCCCTCTGCATCACC